>NZ_JAXDEQ010000100.1:0-900 GCF_035065025.1 Pseudomonas sp. YuFO8
GACTCATCGTTACTGATGGAGCGCCAGGCCTGTTCCTCGTCCCGCTTACCTTTGCGGATGAATTCGTCGAATTCCTCCACGGTTTTCTGTTTGTCTATGGCGTTATCTATGTCTGCTCTATCTTCGGCAAAACTGACCAGGTGCTGCAAATAGGCGGGCAGCATGGCGCGGGTCATGTCTTTAAGGAAGTTCTGTTCAAAGGTTACATCTTTAATGTCTTCGTTGCTGTTTTCTTGATTGTTTTCTTTATCGTCCATGATATTACCTATTTTCGGTGGTTGGTATTTATAGATAATAACAGGGGTGCGATTAAGGTGTATTTTATTGGTGTAATGGATTGTTGCTGGTGGCGAAAATCAAATGCCTAAAGCTGTTAACCCAGCCTGATCACGACGCTGTAGCTGTAAGGTTCCTTTGACAGGCTTCTGGTGATACTGGAGGTGCACTTCAATTGTTCCTTACCAATAGATCGCACAGTATGTTGAATGTGGGGAGTGAATGTAACCTTGAGGACAAAAGGACCATCACCTTTCAAACTCAGCGATGTATTGAATTGGAATGCAAATTTGCCACTTTCAAAAGAGAGGTCATGATTGACTTTGATGTTAGGGTTTTTTTTAGTAGGTGGCTCGCTGCGCAGTATGATTGACGCGCAGTCCCAGGGTTCGAGGACACAAGCCTCACTGGGGGGAGCGCCGTTATACGAGCTTGTTGTGGTGAGGCTGAACGTTTTTGCGGTGGCATTGAAGATGTAGACAATCACGCTGTTGGGAGACTCATCGTTACTGATGGAGCGCCAGGCCTGTTCCTCGTCCCGCTTACCTTTGCGGATGAATTCGTCGAATTCCTCCACGGTTTTCTGTTTGTCTATGGCGTTATCTATGTCTGCTCTATCTTCGG
>NZ_JAXDEQ010000101.1:0-900 GCF_035065025.1 Pseudomonas sp. YuFO8
TATGCGAACCGCGGCGGGCTCGCCGTTGAGCGTGACCGTCACATCACGTTTGTTCGCACCGTGCCCGCTCTCCGTTAGTTTTTTGACGGATTACGGAATCATGCGCCTGATTCGTAAACTAATACTTCGAGCCTCGCTGATCATGATTGCCTGAACAGCTGCCCGAGAGTGTCCGGCTTGGCGGAGTTGCGCATTGCGCGCCTGCAGCGCGGCTCTGATGGCTTCTCTCCGATGCTGGATCCGAACCTCCACAAATTGTCTGTCTTGAGCTTGTCCTGCGGCTATGCGACCTCGCGGATGCGTTCCGGTAGCATCACCGCCCCCCCTAAGTCGATTGTGTGTATTTTTCGGCCCATGTATCGAACTTGTCCATGTGTCACTCTGAGGGACGGCTCGATTGATCCGTCCGGCCAGCAGATTTGGGTTCAAAGCGTTTGAGCGCGGAGCACTGAATGCGTGGTTTGTAAGTCCAGCCGCAGCTGCTCCCTCTACATATCCAGGATGAGACTTTGCGGGGGTATCCACATTATGGATTGCTGGAGAGTAGTTTCCTCGAGGGCCCGGTGCTGAGGCAGTAACAGAACCCAGTGTTTTTAACGCCCCCAGTTCCCCTGTTTTTTCAGGACGCATTGAAAAAGGAGACAATTTTGACTCCTTCATAGGTTTCCAGGAGTTAAAAATTTGCCTGCGGCTTGGTCCCGTAATGTCAGGGCCACCAAAGAAAAAATCGAAGGTTCCGGATAAAAAGCTGCGCCAACCTGCATGTCCTGTCGGATCTGAATCATTCACCGGATCCCCCCCAACATACGTATACGCATTCAACCCACCCGCCCCAAACGGACTCCAACTGTCCGGGCTATGAAAGCGCATCAACCGAGGGTTATAGACCCGATAACCATT
>NZ_JAXDEQ010000102.1:0-623 GCF_035065025.1 Pseudomonas sp. YuFO8
GGACTTGTAGGAGCCCGGCTTGCCGGCGAAGGCGTCCTCGAATATTGCAGCGGGCTTTCGGGCCTCTTCGCTGGCAAGCCAGCTCCTACAAAGGTGCGCGGTGCGTTGCGTTGTGGTCGACGCGGACTTGTAGGAGCCCGGCTTGCCGGCGATGGCGTCCTCGAATATTGCAGCGAGCTTTGGGGCCTCTTCGCTGGCAAGCCAGCTCCTACAAAGGTTTGCGCGGGGCGTTGCGTTGCGGTCGACGCGGACTTGTAGGAGCCCGGCTTGCCGGCGATGGCGTCCTCGAATATTGCAGCGAGCTTTGGGGCCTCTTCGCTGGCAAGCCAGCTCCTACAATGGTTTGCGCGGGGCGTTGCGTTGTGGTCGACGCGGACTTGTAGGAGCCCGGCTTGCCGGCGAAGGCGTCTTCGAATATTGCGTCGAGTTTGCGGGCCTCTTCGCTGGCAAGCCAGCTCCTACAAAGGTGCGCGGGGCGTTGCGTTGTGGTCGACGCGGACTTGTAGGAGCCCGGCTTGCCGGCGAAGGCGTCCTCGAATATTGCAGCGGGCTTTCGGGCCTCTTCGCTGGCAAGCCAGCTCCTACAAAGGTGCGCGGTGCGTTGCGTTGTGGTCGACGCGGAC
>NZ_JAXDEQ010000103.1:0-623 GCF_035065025.1 Pseudomonas sp. YuFO8
GTTGGTCCGTGGTCGCCGAGGACCTGTAGGAGCCGGCTTGCCGGCGAAGGCGTCCTTGAACATTGCGCTGGCCTTTCGGGACTCTTCGCTGGCAAGCCAGCTCCAACAATGGTTTGCGCAGGGCGTTGGTCTGTGGTCGCCGCGGACCTGTAGGAGCCGGCTTGCCGGCGAAGGCGTCCTTGACTATTGCGCTGGCCTTTCGGGCCCCTTCGCTGGCAAGCCAGCTCCTACAATGGTTTGCGCAGGGGGTTGGTCCGTGGTCGCCGCGGACCTGTAGGAGCCGGCTTGCCGGCGAAGGCGTCCTTGAATATTGCGCTGGCCTTTCGGGACTCTTCGCTGGCAAGCCAGCTCCTACAATGGTTTGCGCAGGGCGTTGGTCCGTGGCTGCCGCGGACCTGTAGGAGCCGGCTTGCCGGCGAAGGCGTCCTTGAATATTGCGCTGGCCTTTCGGGCCTCTTCGCTGGCAAGCCAGCTCTTACAATGGTTTGCGCAGGGCGTTGGTCCGTGGTCGCCGAGGACCTGTAGGAGCCGGCTTGCCGGCGAAGGCGTCCTTGAACATTGCGCTGGCCTTTCGGGACTCTTCGCTGGCAAGCCAGCTCCAACAATGGTTTGCGCAGGGCGTT
>NZ_JAXDEQ010000104.1:0-614 GCF_035065025.1 Pseudomonas sp. YuFO8
CGTAGGAAGCTCTCGCGAGTATTCGCCAGATTTTTTCATAGCGTTCGGCGCGTTCGAGGTCTTCCTGTTGGCCCAGGTAATACAGCTGATTGTCAGGCTCGGGACCCCGAAAGCCATGCCTCAAGAAAGAAGCCGCTGTCTCATCGCCCCCCGCGACACCGAGTTGGAATACTTCGAGTGCTTCTTGGTACTGACCCTTTCCTTTGAGATTCACACCCAGATCCACAGCCGCCTCACCATGTCTTTGCTCGGCAGCGCAGCGAAGCATTTGCCGAGCGACATCCGGGGCAACATCGCTAGGAGCCAGTTTGTCCCCCACATAGTATTGCGCTAGGGCACTACCTTGATCAGCAGCCTTGCGGTAGTAACGCAAAGCCATTTCCGAGTCCTGTTTCAACCCTGCGGAACCTTGCTGCAAGAAGATCCCCACAAAGTAATATCCCGTGGCAACACCGGCGTCGATAAGTCGTTGGCTCAAGCGCAAGTGTTCATGGCCATGGAGTTTGAAATGCTGGCGCATCGCGCCGTTCTGCAGGTTGATATTGGCCTTGTAGTGGTCGTTTTCGGCGGCGATGCGGTACAGCCGTTCGATCTCGACGTCGACGCTCTTGTCT
>NZ_JAXDEQ010000105.1:0-601 GCF_035065025.1 Pseudomonas sp. YuFO8
GATGCCCACGGCCAGCTGTTCCTGACCCTGGAAGCCATGGGTGTGGAGCACAAGGTCCACAACGCAGTATTCGATGCGATCCAGAAACAGGGCAAGCGCCTGACCAAGCCAGACGAAATGGCTGACTTCGTGGCCACCCAAGGTGTCGACAAGGACAAGTTCCTGGCCACCTTCAACTCCTTCGCCATCAAGGGCCAGATCAAACAGGCCAAAGAGCTGGCGCAGAAGTACGGCGTGCAAGGCGTTCCGACCATGATCGTCAACGGCAAATACCGTTTCGACCTGGGCACCTCCGGTGGTCCTGAGCAGACCCTCAATGTTGCCGACCAGCTGATCGCCAAAGAGCGCGCAGCCAAGTAAGGGGCCTGTCATGCGTCGCTGGGGTACCGAACGTGTGGTTGGCCTGCATGACCCGCAGGTCAACGAACATCACCTGGAATCCACAGGCCTGCCGGCAGACAGCCGCCTGCGTCTGCTGAGCTTCAATATCCAGGTGGGTATCAGTACCGAGAAGTACCGGCATTATCTCACCCGTGGCTGGCAGCATTTGCTGCCCCACAACGGTCGAGCTGGCAACCTGCAGAAGATCGGCAACCTGTTG
>NZ_JAXDEQ010000106.1:0-557 GCF_035065025.1 Pseudomonas sp. YuFO8
TGATATCCGTTCACGCTTTGGATTTCTTCCGCCAACGCGAAGCACACGAAGTAACGCAAGTACATCGCCGCCGCTATCGACCAATGAAGTGGCTTCAAATATTCGCTGGCGTATCTAGCTCCCAATCAGGCGGGCATCGGCAATCACAACCGGAACAGAGCCCCGCCCAGTGGCGAGGCCTGGACCGTCAACAGCGCCTACTGCGCTCGGCGGCTGATTGCCAGCCCCAGTTGCCAATGCGCCCCGCTGACTGCCAAGGTGCGATGAAACGCTCAAACAGCCAGCGTGGCTACTGTCAGGTTTTACAGTTCTACCGATGTTAAATGAGTAAAAGGGTCTTTAGTTGCTTTCAAATACTAGCAGTTCTGCTAGTGGGCATTTCCTGTAAAAAGATCAATGCTTAGGGGACTCGACCTTACATGGAGTCCCACAGATGCCTGCCTCCCCTCACTCAACTGAACTGTGCCGCTACCGCTACGATCCTCTGGACCGTCGGGTTGCCTCCACGCTCCACCAGCAGACCGACCTCCAGCACTTTTACTGTAAAAGTCGCTTGG
>NZ_JAXDEQ010000107.1:0-551 GCF_035065025.1 Pseudomonas sp. YuFO8
GTCTTGGCTGGCGCGACGAACCCTTGTTTTTTGTTCGTTTAATTGCAAGCCCTTAGGGAGTAGTTTTGAAATCAGCTTTATGAATTTAGCTCCGTCCTCATTTCCGCTTGAGATGATAATGATGTCGTCTACGTACCGTGAGTAAAAAAACACTCCAGGTTGGGAACAAACCTCCTTGTCAAATGGAAGCATCATTATTTCTGAAAGCGTCGCACTTAACGCGAGCCCTCGTGGTACTCCTAGACCTCCACTGTTTGTGTGATGGTTCAGTATGTCTTTAACCATTTTTTTTGTTGTAGGGCTTAGTCTCTGAATCTTCGATATGATGGAGATCACATCCTCTGTTAGGAATGATTCATAAAAGCTCTTGACGTCGAGTCGATAAATTTTGTATGACACGCCTTCGGATAATATGTTTTTTATATTTGCGATAATTGAATCGCGACTGGCGTTTGGCAGTTTTATG
This sequence comes from Pseudomonas sp. YuFO8, assembly GCF_035065025.1. Lineage (NCBI taxonomy): Bacteria > Pseudomonadati > Pseudomonadota > Gammaproteobacteria > Pseudomonadales > Pseudomonadaceae > Pseudomonas > Pseudomonas sp. YuFO8. The sequence goes on from NZ_JAXDEQ010000107.1 coordinate 467, forward strand.
TTTCTTTGTATGTTTTTATTTATTTTTCTGAGTATTAGCTCGTCACTAAAATTCTTTATTCTGTAGATCGTTTTATTTTTCACTT
>NZ_JAXDEQ010000108.1:0-537 GCF_035065025.1 Pseudomonas sp. YuFO8
TGACGCGCATTTCATCGCGCGAAAGATAAGAGCGTCCTTTGCCGAACTTCAGCCAGCGGTCAATTCGTATTCCGTCCATGACCTCAACGACGCCATAGGTGCCGGCCTCGATCACCATGCCAGTCCATTCAGCCTGCGGTGCAGTACTCGGAAGCCAAGCGGAAAACCAGCCCCGATAATCCGGGGTCACGCCATCGAAATCGCCCATCCCTTTTGCCCAAGTCGAGCGCGCGTCGTCACCGAGCCATTCGAACATACGCTCATACCCCTCCGAACCGGGCTCCATCATCGGGATATGGCTGAGCTCACCATAATCACCGAGACCGGTGTGCCACTCGATGAAAGCAATTTTCTTCGTTCCAGCGAATATCTTAGGAAGGAGGTTCTCAACCACGGAGCGCGACCAAGAGGGGCCGGTGCCGATATAATTCATGCCCGTTGGCTCAATGATCTGACCTCCACCGGCAGCCGAAACCAGCCGCTTCGCGCCATACTCGCGCGTCAGTTCGTCGCGGACATTGCTCCAGTCAATCGTTT
>NZ_JAXDEQ010000010.1:0-194380 GCF_035065025.1 Pseudomonas sp. YuFO8
TTTCGACTGCGCCGGAAGTGGGGCGAATTATAGGCTTCCAGAATCTGCCGTCAACCTCTATTTTCACAAAACTGTCATATAGCTAACAAAGCACCAGAAACAAAAAGGCCGACCCGTTGGGTCGGCCGTCTTTACCCTTCTACTTACAAACTAGGGAAAGCGAACTGCGAAGCTTCATGGCTCGCACGTTGCGGCCAGCGCTGGGTGATGGCTTTGCGGCGGGTGTAGAAACGCACACCATCCGGGCCGTAGGCATGCAGGTCGCCGAACAGCGAACGTTTCCAGCCACCAAAGCTGTGGTAGGCCACTGGCACCGGTAACGGTACGTTAACGCCGACCATGCCGACTTCGATCTCGTCGCAGAACAGGCGCGCCGCTTCCCCGTCACGGGTGAAGATGCAGGTGCCGTTGCCGTACTCGTGATCGTTGATCAGTTGCATCGCCTCTTCCAGGCTGTTCACACGGACGACGCACAGCACCGGCCCGAAGATCTCTTCTTTATAGATGCGCATTTCTGGCGTGACGTTGTCGAACAGGCAGCCACCCAGGAAGAAGCCTTCCTCATGACCGGCCACGGTCAGACCACGACCGTCCACGACCAGTGTCGCACCGGCTGCTACGCCGTCTTCCACGTAACCGCTGACCTTGTCCCGCGCTTGACCCGTGACCAGAGGCCCCATGTCCAGACCGCAGGAAGTGCCAGCACCGATTTTCAGCGCCTGGATTTGTGGAACCAGTTTGGCCACGAGAGCATCTGCAACCTGGTCGCCGACACACACGGCTACCGAGATTGCCATGCAGCGCTCGCCGCAGGAACCGTAAGCCGCGCCCATCAGTGCGCTGACCGCGTTGTCCAGATCGGCATCCGGCATCAGCACTGCGTGGTTCTTCGCACCACCCAGGGCCTGGACGCGTTTGCCGCGCTTGGTGCCTTCGCTATAGATGTACTCGGCAATCGGGGTCGAACCGACGAAGCTCAGTGCCTTGACTTCCGGCGCTTCGATCAGCGCGTCCACCGCAGCCTTGTCGCCGTGCACCACGCTCAATACGCCTTTCGGCAAACCAGCTTCCAGCAGCAACTGGGCAATCAGCAGCGTCGAGCTCGGATCACGCTCGGATGGCTTGAGGATGAAGCAGTTGCCGCAGACGATGGCCAGCGGGTACATCCACAGCGGCACCATGGCCGGGAAGTTGAACGGGGTGATACCGGCCACTACGCCCAGTGGCTGGAAGTCGGACCATGCATCGATGTTCGGGCCGACGTTGCGGCTGTATTCGCCCTTGAGGATTTCCGGCGCCGCGCAAGCGAACTCGACGTTCTCGATACCGCGCTTCAGTTCACCGGCGGCGTCTTCCAGGGTCTTGCCGTGTTCTTCGCTGATCAGCTGGGCGATACGCCCTTCGTTCTGCTCCAGCAGTTGCTTGAAGCGGAACATGACCTGCGCACGTTTGGCCGGTGGCGTATTGCGCCAGGCCGGGAATGCAGCCTTGGCCGCGTCGATAGCGCTCTGGATGGTTTCGCGAGTCGCCAGCGGCAACTTGTGGATAGCCTGGCCGGTGGACGGGTTGAACACATCAACCGCGCGACCGTTCTCGGTCACCAGTTCGCCATTGATCAAATGCGGAATAACGCTCATGGAAGCTCCTGAAAAGTTGTCCACAGGCGCGCCCGAATCGGCGCGCCCGTTGTTTATAGGTATGTAAGGAGAAATCAGTCGATCTTGCCGAGCACTTCGCCGACCGCGTCGAACAGACGATCCAGGTCCTGCGGCTTGCTGTTGAACGTTGGGCCGAACTGCAGGGTGTCGCCGCCGAAGCGCACGTAGAACCCGGCTTTCCACAAGGCCATGCCCGCTTCGAACGGACGCACGATGGCGTCGCCGTCACGTGGCGCGATCTGGATCGCACCCGCCAGGCCATAGTTACGAATGTCGATGACGTTCTTGGTGCCCTTGAGGCCATGCAGCGCGTTTTCGAAATGCGGTGCGACTTCGGCGACGCTCTGTACCAGGTTTTCCTTCTGCAGCAGATCCAGTGCTGCCAGGCCGGCGGCGCACGCCACCGGGTGTGCGGAATAGGTGTAGCCGTGGGGGAATTCCACCGCGTATTCAGGCGTCGGCTGATTCATGAACGTCTGGTAGATCTCGGAGCTGGCAATGACCGCGCCCATCGGGATCGCACCGTTGGTGACTTGCTTGGCGATGCACATCAGGTCCGGGGTCACGCCAAAGGTGTCGGCACCGAACATGTTGCCGGTACGGCCGAAACCGGTGATCACTTCGTCGAACACCAGCAGGATGTTGTGCTGATCGCAGATCTCGCGCAGACGTTTCAGGTAACCCTGCGGCGGAACCAGTACGCCAGCGGAACCGGCCAGAGGCTCAACGAATACCGCCGCGATGTTCGAGGCATCGTGCAGCTCGATCAGCTTGAGCAGTTCGTCAGCCAGGGCGATACCGCCCTGCTCCGGCATGCCACGGGAGAACGCATTGCTCGCCAGCAAGGTGTGCGGCAGGTGATCGACGTCCATCATCGCCTGGCCGAACAGCTTGCGGTTGCCATTGACGCCACCCAGGCTGGTGCCGGCGATGTTCACGCCGTGGTAGCCACGGGCACGACCGATCATCTTGGTCTTGGTCGACTGGCCTTTCAGGCGCCAGTAGGCACGCACCATTTTCACGGCGGTGTCGGCGCATTCGGAACCCGAGTCGGTGAAAAACACGTGGTTCAGGTTACCCGGGGTCAGGTCGGTGATTTTTTCTGCCAGCTGGAACGACAGCGGGTGACCGTACTGGAAGCCTGGCGAGTAATCGAGGGTGCCCAGTTGCTTGGCGACCGCTTCCTGGATTTCCTTGCGAGTGTGCCCTGCGCCGCAGGTCCACAGACCCGACAGCGAGTCATAGACCTTGCGGCCCTTGTCGTCGATCAGCCAGCTGCCCTCGGCACCCACGATCAGGCGCGGATCGCGCTGAAAGTTACGGTTGGCGGTGTACGGCATCCAGTGAGCATCGAGCTTGAGCTGGCTGGCCAGGGATGTCGGGGCGTTTTCAGGCAAGTTCATGGGTAAAACCTCGCAAGGCAATAAGCGCGTAAGGATTGAAACCGCTGTTGCAGCTAAATTGCCACGGGGATAAAGTCGGTGAAATGCAACTTTTCTAACCTTCAGTCAGCCCCTCACTAAACTATCGAGTAAACGCATGTCCAGCCGTCGCCCCGATCCACTGGCGCAAGTCAGCGACTTTGATATCCGCCTGCTGCGGATCTTTCGCAGCGTGGTCGAAAGTGGCGGCTTCTCTGCGGCTGAAAGCGTGCTCGGTATCGGCCGCTCGGCCATCAGCCAGCAGATGAGCGATCTGGAGCAGCGCCTGGGTTTGCGACTGTGCCAACGTGGCCGTGCCGGTTTTTCCCTGACCGAAGAAGGTCGTGAGGTTTATCAATCGGCGTTGCAGCTGTTAAATGCCCTGGAAAGTTTCCGCACCGAGGTCAACGGCCTGCACCAGCACTTGCGCGGCGAATTGACCATCGGCCTGACCGACAACCTGGTCACCCTGCCCCACATGCGCATCACCCACGCCCTGTCGCAATTGAAGGAACGCGGCCCGGACGTGCAGATCCAGATCCGCATGATCGCGCCCAACGAAGTGGAACAAGGCGTGCTCGACGGGCGCCTGCATGTCGGCGTAGTGCCGCAGGCCAGTGCGCTGTCGGGGCTGGAGTATCAGCCGCTGTATAGCGAACGCTCGCTGCTGTACTGCGCGGTTGGCCACCCACTGTTTTATGTCGATGACAAGCAACTGGACGACGGGCGTTTGAACAGCCAGGACGCCATCGCCCCGACCTTCCGTTTGCCAGCGGATATCCAGGCGCATTATCAGGCGCTCAACTGCACCGCCAGCGCGTCGGACCGCGAGGGCATGGCGTTCCTGATCCTGACCGGGCGCTACATCGGCTACCTGCCGGACCATTACGCCAGCCTTTGGGTGCAGCAAGGCCGGTTGCGCGCATTGAAATCAAAAACCCGTTTCTATGATCTCAGCCTGGCTTCGGTGACCCGCAAGGGGCGTCGTCCGCACCTGGTTCTGGAAAGTTTTCTCGAAAGCCTGGCCGCAACACGCTGAACATCCGGTTGTGGTGTATTCGGTTTTACGCTATCAACGCACTGGATGCACCCACCCCCTTGTCCGGAAGTGCCTATGACCTTTGAAGTCCCAGCCCACAGCGGCAAACCCGCCAGCCGCATTCGTCAGAAGAACGAAGAGACCATCATCAAAGCAGCCGAAGACGAGTTCGCCCGTCACGGGTTCAAGGGCACCAGCATGAACACCATCGCCCTGAATGCCGGCTTGCCGAAAGCGAACCTCCATTACTACTTCACCAACAAACTCGGTTTGTACGTGGCGGTGCTGAGCAACATCATCGAGTTGTGGGACAGCACCTTCAATACCCTCACTGCGCAAGACGACCCGGCCGAAGCCCTGACCCGCTATATCCGCGCCAAGATGGAGTTTTCCCGGCGCCAGCCGCAAGCCTCCCGAATCTTCGCCATGGAGGTCATCAGTGGCGGCGAATGCCTGACCGAATATTTCAACCAGGACTATCGCACCTGGTTCCAGGGCCGTGCCGCGGTGTTCCAGGCGTGGATCGACGCTGGCAAAATGGACCCGGTCGACCCGGTGCACCTGATTTTCCTGTTGTGGGGCAGCACCCAGCATTACGCCGACTTCGCCACGCAGATCTGCCGGGTCAGCGGGCGCAGCAAGCTGACCAAGCAAGACATGGAAGACGCCGGCAACAACCTGATCCGTATCATTCTCAAAGGCTGCGGCCTGACACCCTCCCTCTAAGACCCCTATGCCTTTTACCCTCAGCGACTTCTGCGAATACCGCGAAGAGATTCGCAAAAGCCGCTTCATCACCTTTGCCGCGCCGATCGGCAGCCCCGCCGAAGCCCAGGCTTTCATAGCCCAGCACAGCGATCCGAACGCGACGCACAATTGCTGGGCGTGGAAGCTCGGCGATCAATACCGCAGCACTGACGATGGCGAACCCGGCGGCACGGCTGGGCGGCCGATCCTGGCGGCCATCGAGGCACAGGATTGTGATCAGGTCGTCGTACTGGTGATTCGCTGGTATGGCGGCATTCAACTGGGCACCGGTGGACTGGCCCGGGCTTACGGCGGCGGTGCCAATAAGTGCCTGCAAACGGCGCCGAAGATTGAGTTGATCAGTCGGGTGCCGGTGCGCTGTGCCTGTGCGTTTGGTGAGTTGGCGTTGGTCAAGCTGCGGGTTGCGGAACTTGGTGGGCTGATGGTGCACGAAGATTTCACGGCCAATGGCGTTGAACTGCAATTGGCGGTGGGTGCCGGGCAGATCGACACATTGCAATCTCTACTCGCCGACTTGAGTCGTGGACGGATTGTGTTGCAGCACTAGCAAGATCAAAAGATCGCAGCCTGCGGCAGCTCCTACAGGGGATCGCGGACATCTTGTAGGAGCTGCCGCAGGCTGCGATCTTTTGGGGCACGCGCATTTTTTGCATATTCCATAGTTGCCCACATCTGCTGTGCACCCGACTGTGGATAACCTGAGCACATAACGCTGTAACCCTTCTGTCATGCGGCTTTGCGGGCTTTGCTCATTTTTCGTCCATTTTGCCCATAAAATTGTTAAATCCAATTAAAAACAATTAGTTAGAGTGGTTTAGCACTTTTAGAAGATAGCCGCCCCACGCTTATGCCCGTCCCTTGAGCTTGCGCACAAATACTGTGGAGCAATCTGTGGATAACCCGTTCATGGCTGGCGCGGCTGCATATCCGGCATGGCTTGCCGGCGAATGCTCATTTTTTGATCAAGAGACCACGCGCAAAACCGGAGCCGGCTCAACCGCCCTGCACTTTTGTGGTGCCCGGTTTGCGGTGCGTCCCGGCCTGTCAGCGCGCAAAGTGGCTTGGCGCACGCGGACCAGGCAAATTTCCTGACCTGATGGCCAGAAAATTGCTTTATCCACAGGCATGCACTCCATCGAACCGAGCCTGTCATGCCCATCGCCGATCCAACGCCCCGCCTGCAACTGAGCAGAATCAGTAAACGCTACCCCGGCTGCCTGGCCAACGATGCCATCGACCTGACCATCGCCCCGGGTGAAATCCACGCCCTGCTCGGCGAAAACGGTGCAGGCAAAAGCACCCTGATGAAGATCATCTACGGCGTCGTGCAGGCCGACGCCGGCGAGATGTTCTGGCATGGCCAGCCCGTGACCCTGCGCAACCCGGCCCAGGCTCGCGACCTGGGGATCGGCATGGTGTTCCAGCACTTCTCGCTGTTTGAAACCTTGAGTGTGGCGCAGAACATCGCCCTGGCCATGGGCCCGGCGGCAGGCACGCCCAGCCAGCTTGAACGCAAAATCAGCGCAGTGTCGCAGCGCTACGGCATGGCGCTGGAGCCGCAGCGACTTGTCCACAGCCTGTCCATCGGCGAGCGGCAACGGGTGGAAATCATTCGCTGCCTGATGCAGGACATCCGCCTGCTGATTCTCGACGAACCGACCTCGGTGTTGACCCCGCAGGAGGCCGACGATTTATTCGTGACCTTGCGCCGACTGGCTGCCGAGGGCTGCAGCATTCTGTTCATCAGCCATAAGCTCGCCGAAGTGCGTGCGCTGTGCCACAGCGCCACCGTGTTGCGCGGCGGGCGAGTGGCCGGGCATTGCGTGCCGGCCGAATACTCGGATCGGCAACTGGCGCGCCTGATGGTGGGCGATGCGGCGGAGTTGATCACCGATTACCCGAAGGTGACGGGCACTGATGTGTTTTTGCACATGCAAGGCTTGTCCTGGCACAACCCGGACCCGTTCGGCTGTTCGCTCAAGGCCATCGACCTTGCGGTGCGCAGCGGCGAGATAGTCGGCATCGCCGGTGTCGCCGGCAATGGTCAGGATGAGCTGCTGGCGTTGCTCAGCGGCGAAGAACGGCTGGCCCGCAACGACGCTGCAACCATCCGTTTCGGCGGCGAAGCGGTCGCGCATTTACGCCCCGATGCCCGCCGCCAGCGCGGACTGGCCTTCGTCCCGGCCGAACGCCTGGGGCATGGCGCCGTACCTGACCTGAGCCTGGCGGACAACGCCCTGCTCACTGCATTCCAGCACGGGCTGGTGAGCAAGGGGCTGATTCAGCGCGCCAAGGTCCTGGCACTGGCGCAAGACATCATTCGCCGCTTCGGGGTCAAGGCAGCCGGCCCCCAGGCACCGGCCCGCAGCCTGTCCGGCGGTAACCTGCAGAAATTCATCCTTGGCCGGGAAATACTTCAACAGCCGAAATTGCTGGTGGCCGCGCACCCGACCTGGGGCGTGGATGTCGGCGCGGCCGCGACCATTCACCGGGCGTTGATCGCCCTGCGCGATGCCGGCGCGGCAATCCTGGTGATTTCCGAAGACCTCGACGAATTGTTCCAGATCAGCGACCGCCTCGGTGCCTTGTGCGGCGGACAGTTATCGCCGCTCAAGGCCACCGTCGACACCCGCCTGAGCGATGTTGGTGGCTGGATGGCCGGCCAGTTCGACACCTCTCACCTACCCGCCTGCGCAATACGTTAACGGAGTTTCACATGCTGCTTTCTCTTGAACCCCGTGGCCAGCAATCGAGCCTGATGCTGTGGTGCTCGCCGTTGCTGGCGGCGGTCCTGACCCTGGGCTGTGGCTCGTTGCTGTTTATCGCTTTGGGCCACGATCCTTTGCTGACTTTGCATACGCTATTGATCGCGCCCATCAGCGACCTGTATGGCATCTCCGAATGGCTGGTCAAAGCGTTACCGATTCTGCTCTGCGCGTTGGGCCTGGCCGTTGCGTACCAGGCGCGAATCTGGAACATCGGCGCCGAAGGCCAACTGCTGCTCGGCGCCCTGGCCGGCAGTGCGTTGGCGGTGAATATCATCGAGCTGCAAAGTCGCTGGGCACTGGTCCTGATCCTGCTCACCGGGACCCTGGCCGGCGCCGCATGGGCTGGGCTGACGGCCTGGTTGCGCACGCACTTCAACGCCAATGAAATCCTCACCAGCATCATGCTCAATTACATCGCCCTGAACCTGCTGCTGTTTTGCGTGCACGGCCCGCTGAAGGATCCGCAGGGGTTCAACTTTCCGCAGTCGGCGATGTTCGGTGACGCCAGCCGCTTGCCGCTGTTGATGGAGGACGGTCGGGTTCACGCCGGCGTGTATTTCGCCCTGCTCGCTTTGGTGGCGGTGTGGGTGCTGCTGCAGAAAAGTCTTGTCGGCTTCCAGATCAAGGTGCTTGGGCTGGACAAGCGCGCAGCCGGTTTTGTCGGCTTTCGCGAAAAACGCCTGGTCTGGCTGGCACTGTTGATCAGCGGCGGCCTCGCGGGCTTGGCCGGTGCCTGTGAAGTGAGCGGGCCGATCGGGCAATTGGTCCCGCAGGTTTCGCCAGGCTACGGCTATGCGGCGATCACCGTGGCGTTTCTCGGGCGCTTGAACCCCCTTGGCATTCTGTTTTCCAGCCTGTTGATGGCGCTGCTGTACATCGGTGGCGAGAACGCGCAAATGAGCTTGAACCTGCCGCAGGCGATCACCCAATTGTTCCAGGGGATGATGCTGTTTTTCCTGCTCGCCTGCGATGTGCTGATTCTCTACCGACCCCGTTTGAACCTGCACTGGGCTCGCCGTGCACCCGCCACCGCCGTACCAGCAGGAGCGCTGTGATGGATATCGATCTGCTGAGCAACATTTTCTACGCCATGGTTCGTTGCGGTACGCCGTTGCTGCTGGTGGCGCTGGGCGAACTGGTGTGCGAGAAAAGCGGCGTACTCAACCTGGGCCAGGAAGGCATGATGCTGTTTGGCGCGGTGATCGGTTTCATCATCGCGTTCAGCACCGGCAACCTCTGGCTTGGCGTCTTGCTGGCGATGCTCGCCGGGATGCTGTTGTCCTCGTTGTTTGCCCTGGTGGCGCTGGTCTTCAATGCCAACCAGGTGGCCACCGGGCTGGCCCTGACGATTTTCGGCGTAGGGCTGTCGACCTTTGTCGGCGCGGCGTGGGTGGGTAAACCGCTGGCGGGCTTCGAGCCGCTGGCGATCCCGTACTTGAGCGAGATCCCGTTGATCGGGCGGATGCTGTTCGCCCAGGACCTGCTGGTGTACCTGTCATTCGCGCTGTTTGCGCTGGTGGCCTGGGTGACGCTGAAAAGCCGCGTCGGGCTGATCATCCAGGCGGTCGGCGAAAACCCGGATGCCGCCAGTGCCATGGGCTTGCCGGTTTTGGCCGTGCGGGCATTGGCGGTGTTGTTCGGCGGCGCGATGGCCGGGTTGGCCGGCGCGTACCTGTCGCTGGCCTACACACCGATGTGGGCGGAAAACATGAGCGCCGGCCGCGGCTGGATTGCCCTGGCCCTGGTGGTGTTCGCCAGTTGGCGGGTATGGCGTTTGCTGCTCGGTGCGTACCTGTTCGGGCTCGCCAGCATCCTGCACCTGGTGGCGCAGGGGCTGGGGCTGGCGATTCCGTCGAGTTTGCTGGCGATGCTGCCGTATGTGGCGACCATCGTGGTGCTGGTGCTGCTGTCCCGGGACCGGTTGCGCACCCGTTTGTATGCGCCGGTTTCGTTGGGGCAGCCGTGGCGGGCCGGGCATTAAGCGCTGACTGTTACGGCCTCTTCGCGAGCAAGCCCGCTCCCACAATTGACCGAGTGCACACCAATCCAATGTGGGAGCGGGCTTGCTCGCGAAGGGTCCCGCACAGGCAACACCTGAGCCACGCCCCACGCCAACTCAAAGATCAGGAAAACCACCAGCATCAGGCTCGACAACAGTCCATGCACCACGGCAAAACTCCAGGGTGTGGCGAACGCTGCCTTGACGACCAGGTCGTACCACGCGCTGCCGCGTACCAGCTGACGATACTGCGTTGAAGTCCACATCGACATTGCTCCATCAATTTCAGGGAGCAACAAGGCTAAAGCCTGGAGTATGCTCCAGGGTCAAGCCGGATCCGGAACCCACGTCCCTGAACTTTCAAGGAAGCCACACATGTCCAGAACTGCACTGATCATCGGCGCCTCCCGGGGCCTTGGCCTCGGCCTGGTGAAAACCCTGCTGGCCGACGGTTGGCAAGTCACCGCCACTGTGCGCAATCCGCAAAACGCCGAAGCCCTCAAGGCAGTGGGCAATGTGCGGATCGAAAAGCTCGACATGGACGATCAGCAAGCGGTGATCACGCTGAGTCAGCAACTGAAGGACGAAGTGTTCGACCTGCTGTTCGTCAACGCCGGCGTCAAAGGCCCTGAGGTGCAGACGCCCAACGGTGGCGCGACACTGGCCGAAGTCGGCCAACTGTTCTTCACCAACGCCGTGGCGCCGATCAACCTGGCCCAGCGTTTTGCCGGGCAAATCCGTCCGGACAGCGGCGTGCTGGCCTTCATGAGCTCGGTACTGGGCAGCGTGACCATGCCCGACGCGCCGGAACTGGCACTGTACAAGGCCAGCAAGGCGGCGCTCAATTCCATGACCAACAGCTTCGTCACTCAACTGGGCGAACAGAAACTCACCGTGCTGTCGCTGCATCCGGGCTGGGTGAAAACCGACATGGGCGGTGAAGGCGCTGACATCGATGTAGAGACCAGCACGCGGGGGCTGGTGGATCAGGTGAATGCGTATGTGGGCAAGGGCGGGCATCACTTCATCAATTACCGGGGTGAAACCATTCCCTGGTAATTACACCGCCCCAATGGGGTTTTGCGTTGTCTGGTCGGACCGGACTTGCCCGCGAAGCCCTTTTGATCGACACTTCGCACCTCGCCTCCCCGGCGACCCTGGATCAGCAGACAGGGCAACACTGAGCTGGCAACCCTGAACCCAACTTTCAGAGGAGCCGGCCAACATGCCTGCGACCCGTATCTGGTTAAAAAATCCCCTCGCCATTTTCACAGCCAACGATCTCGATGCCCGTGGCGGCCTGGTGCTGCAAGACGGTTTGATCGTCGAAGTGCTTGGCCTCGGCCAGCAGCCTGCCACGCCTTGCAACGAAGTGTTCGACGCCCGCGAGCATGTGATTCTGCCGGGGCTGATCAACACCCATCACCACTTCTATCAAACCCTGACCCGCGCCTGGGCGCCAGTGGTCAACCAGCCGTTGTTTCCCTGGCTGAAAACCCTGTATCCGGTCTGGGCACGGCTGACGCCGGAAAAACTCGCCCTGGCCACCAAAGTCGCACTGGCCGAATTGCTGCTCTCCGGTTGCACCACGGCTGCCGATCACCATTACCTGTTCCCGGAAGGCCTGGAAAATGCGATCGACGTGCAAGTCGAAAGCGTGCGCGAACTGGGCATGCGCGCCATGCTGACGCGCGGCTCCATGAGCCTGGGTGAAAAGGACGGTGGCCTGCCGCCGCAGCAAACCGTACAGGAAGGCGAAGTCATCCTGGCCGACAGCCAGCGCCTGATCGCCGAGTACCACGAACGTGGTGACGGCGCGCAAATCCAGATCGCCCTGGCGCCCTGCTCACCCTTCTCCGTCACACCGGAGATCATGTCCGCCAGCGCCGAACTGGCGAATAAACTCGACGTGCGCCTGCACACGCACCTGGCCGAAACCCTCGACGAAGAAGATTTCTGCCTGCAGCGTTTCGGCCTGCGCACCGTGGATTACCTGGACAGTGTCGGCTGGCTCGGCCCGCGTACCTGGCTGGCCCATGGCATCCACTTCAACCCGGACGAGATCGCTCGCCTCGGTGCGGCCGGCACCGGCATCTGCCATTGCCCGAGCTCGAACATGCGCCTGGCCTCCGGCATTTGCCCGACCATCGAGCTGACCGATGCCGGCGCATTGCTCGGTCTTGGCGTGGACGGTTCAGCGTCCAACGATGCGTCGAACATGATGCTCGAAACCCGTCAGGCGCTGTACATCCAGCGCCTGCGCTACGGTGCCGAGAAGATCACTCCAGAGCGCGTGCTGGGCTGGGCGACCAAGGGCTCGGCCAGTTTGCTCGGGCGGACCGATATCGGCGAGATCGCGGTGGGCAAGCAGGCGGACCTGGCGTTGTTCAAGCTCGATGAACTGCGCTTCTCCGGCAGTCACGATCCGGTGTCGGCGCTGTTGTTGTGCGGTGCCGATCGCGCGGATCGGGTGATGGTCGGCGGCAAATGGCGAGTGATCGACGGTCAAGTCGAAGGGCTGGATCTGAAAGGGTTGATCGCTGATCACACTCAAGCAGCTCGGCAGTTGATCGCAGGCGTCTAAGCCTATGGAGATCTAATGTGGGAGCGGGCTTGCTCGCGAAGACGATGTGTCAGTCGATATTTCATTGCCTGACACACCGCCTTCGCGAGCAAGCCCGCTCCCACATTGATCCAGTTTCCACAATGATTTTCGGTTGGATCACAAGCCCAGCAACGACAACATGATAAACGTCGCAAACAGCACAAAATGAGTCATCCCTTCGATGGCGTTGGTTTCGCCATCGTTGAGGTTGATCGCGCTGACGATCAGGGTGATGAAGATCATCACGGTCTGCACCGGGGTCATGGCCATCTGGAACGGCTGGCCGGTGTAGAGCGCCATCGCCTCCATCACCGGCACCGTCAGGATCACCGTCGACAGTGAGGCACCCAGGGCGATGTTGACCACCGACTGCATGCGGTTGGCCAGCGCCGCGCGCAATGCCGTCAGAATCTCTGGCGCGGCCGAAATGGCCGCCACCAGGATCGCCGTGATCACCGGTGGTGCGCCCGTTCCTTCCAGCCCCAGGTCGAGGGTCTTGGACATCACTTCGGCCAAAGCGCCGATCACCACCACACCGAATACCAGGATGCCGATGGACAACGTCAGGTTGATCGGTGCCGGCTCCTGCTCCAGGGGTTCTTTTTTGCGGCGTTTGTCCGGGTAGCTGTAGCTGAAAAAGTAACTGTGCGGCCCGACCTGCATGCGCAGGAACAAGGTATAGAGCACCACCATCGCGCCAATGGTGAACGCCGAATAGAGCTTCCAGTCGGCTTCGGGAATGAACTCCGGGACCACCATCGACACGCCCATGGCGGTCAGGATCATCACGCTGTAGCTGCGCGCCGAATCATCGTTGTAGGACTGTTCGCCGTGCTTGAGCCCGCCCATCAACGCCGCCAGGCCGAGGATGCCGTTGATGTCGAGCATCACGGCTGAGTAGATCGTGTCGCGCACCAGCGTGGCCGAGGCTTCGTTGCTCATCATGATCGCCAGGATCACTACTTCCACCAGCACGGCGGCCAGGGTCAGGATCATCGTGCCGTAGGGGTCGCCGACCTTTTCCGCAAGCAGTTCGGCCTGATGGGCGACGCGCATGGAGGCGGCGACGATGAACGCGATCAGCACCAGCCCTGCAGATAGTGCGACGGCCTGGCCGCTGTGCAGCAACCAGTGCTCCAGCGGGAAAGCGACGACGGCGGCGATCAGGGCCAGCAGCAGAAAGGTTTCTTGCTTGAGAATCGTGAGCATGGCGGGCCTTTTGCCGTTGAGGTGCGATAGGTGACTGACTGCGGCGCGGCGCTAACGTTTCACCTTAGCGCACCAGTGGATGGCAGCTGTGCCAGGCACTGCACTTTTATCGGTCTTCCCGGCCTCTTCGCGGGCAAGCCCGCTCCCACAGGATTTACGCAACCCTTGTAGGAGCGGGCTTGCCCGCGAAGGCCTCCCCTCGGTCTAACGCCGATGTTGTCCTGTTGGTCAGCAATTTGCATTGACCCTGCCCACACACAACAAAATGGGGTTCGAATTCATGCAAATACGTCCGCTGCATAAACTGCTGTGCGCCGCCATCGGTCTGGGGATCAGCCTTACCGCCAGTGCCAGCGAGCCGCTGAAAGTCGGCTTCGTCTATATCGGCCCGATCGGCGACCACGGCTGGACGTATCAGCATGAACAGGGGCGCAAGGCGCTGGCGGAAAAACTCGGCGACCGGATCACCACCAACTATGTGGAAAACGTTGCCGAAGGCGCCGACGCCGAGCGAGTGATCCGCAACATGGCCAAGGACAAGTACGACCTGATCTTCACTACCTCGTTCGGCTACATGAACCCGACACTCAAGGTCGCCAAGCAGTTTCCCCAGGTGACCTTCGAACATGCTACCGGCTACAAGCAGGACAAGAACCTGGGCACCTACCTGGCGCGCACCTATGAAGGTCGCTACGTCGGCGGTTTCCTCGCGGCCAAGATGACCAAGAGCAAAAAGATCGGCTACGTCGCCTCGTTTCCGATCCCGGAAGTGATCCGCGACATCAACGCCATTCAACTGGCCCTGAACAAGTACAACCCCGGCACCGAGATCAAGGTGGTGTGGGTCAACTCCTGGTTCGATCCGGGCAAGGAAGCCGACGCCGCCAACGCGCTGATCGACCAGGGCGTCGACGTGGTGTTCCAGCACACTGACAGCCCGGCGCCGATCCAGGCCGCGGAACGGCGCGGCGTATATGCCGTGGGCTACGCTTCGGACATGGCGCACTTCGGCCCCAAGGCGGTGCTGACCTCCATCGTCAATGACTGGGCGCCGCATTACCTGCAAGCGACCCAAAGCGTGATCGACCACAGCTGGAAAACCCAGGATTACTGGGGTGGCCTGAAGGAAGGCACCGTTGAACTGCCGATCAGCGACCTGGTGCCGGCGGCGGTGAAAACCGAAGCCGAACAGATCATCGCCAATATCAAGAGCGGCACGCTGCAGCCGTTTACCGGGCCGATCAAGGACCAGGCCGGGGTCGAGAAAATACCCGCAGGGGTTAGCGCGACGAATACGGAGCTGGCGTCGATGAATTATTACGTGGAAGGCATGAAGGCCGAGATGCCGAAATAAATCCAGCGACCAACACAAAACCCCTGTAGGAGCGAGCTTGCTCGCGATGGTGTGTCAGTCGACTCGATGCAGCTGATACACCATCGCGAGCAGGCTCGCTCCCACAATGGATTTTCAGCGTATTCCAGGATTGTGTATGAACAGCCTTCCCATCATCGACATCAGCCCGCTCTACAGCGACGATCACAGCGCCTGGCCAGCCGTGGCACAACAAATCGACCTCGCCTGCCGCGAATGGGGATTCTTCTACATCAAGGGTCATCCAATCAGCGCGGCGCGCATCGATGCCGTGTTCGACAACGCCAAGCAATTTTTCGCCCTGCCCACCGCCGAAAAACTCAAGATCGACATCACCCAGTCCCGCCACCATCGCGGTTACGGCGCCATCGCCACCGAACAACTGGACCCGAGCAAACCCAGCGACCTGAAAGAAACCTTCGACATGGGCCTGCACCTGCCCCTCGACCATCCCGAAGTACTGGCGGAAAAACCGTTGCGCGGCCCCAACCGCCATCCATCGGTGCCGGGCTGGGAGGCGCTGATGGAGCAGCACTACGTCGACATGCAGGCGCTCGCGCAAACCCTGTTGCGGGCAATGACGTTGGCGCTCGGCATCGAGCGCGACTTTTTCGACACACGCTTTGTCGAGCCGGTCAGCGTATTGCGGATGATTCACTACCCGCCGCGTCACACCGCCAGCTCCATCGATCAGCAAGGCGCCGGTGCCCACACCGATTACGGCTGCATCACCCTGCTCTACCAGGATTCTGCCGGTGGCTTGCAAGTCAGGAACGTAAAGGGCGAATGGATCGACGCCCCGCCGATCGAAGGGACGTTCGTGGTCAACCTCGGTGACATGATGGCGCGCTGGAGCAACGACCGTTACCTGTCGACGCCACACAGGGTGATCAGCCCGTTGGGCGTAGATCGCTATTCGATGCCATTCTTTGCCGAGCCGCACCCCGACACCCGCATCGAATGCCTGCCGGGGTGCCAGGATGAGCAGCAGCCAGCGAAATACCCGGCCACCACTTGCGCCCAATTCCTGCTCTCACGCTTCGCCGATACCTACGCTTATAGACGGGATCAGGAGGCGGTGGAATGAACCGCCTGGTCAGGTTTTACCAATTTTTGCAGCGAGCCTCTGTAGAATGGCGCCATTGCACCTGATGAGAAAAGAATTATGTACGACTGGCTGAACGCCCTGCCCAAGGCAGAACTGCACCTGCACCTGGAAGGTTCGCTGGAGCCCGAGCTGCTGTTTGCCTTGGCCGAACGCAACAAGATCGCCCTGCCATGGAGCGATGTCGAAACCCTGCGCAAGGCCTACGCTTTCAATAACCTGCAGGAGTTTCTCGACCTGTATTACCAGGGCGCCGACGTGCTGCGCACCTCCCAGGACTTCTACGACCTGACCTGGGCCTACCTGTTGCGCTGCAAGGCGCAGAACGTGATTCACACCGAACCGTTCTTCGATCCGCAGACCCACACCGACCGTGGCATTCCATTCGAAGTGGTGCTCAACGGCATCGCCGCCGCGTTGAAGGATGGCGAGCAGCAACTGGGCATCACCAGCGGCTTGATCCTGAGCTTCCTGCGCCACTTGAGCGAAGAGCAGGCGCAGAAAACCCTCGACCAGGCACTGCCGTTCCGCGACGCGTTTGTCGCCGTGGGTCTGGACAGCTCCGAGATGGGCCACCCGCCGAGCAAATTCCAGCGGGTGTTCGATCGCGCCCGTGGCGAAGGTTTCCTGACCGTCGCCCACGCCGGTGAAGAAGGCCCGCCCGAGTACATCTGGGAAGCCCTCGACCTGCTGAAAATCCAGCGCATCGACCATGGCGTGCGCGCCATCGAAGACGAGCGCCTGATGCAGCGCATCATCGACGAGCAGATTCCGCTCACCGTGTGCCCGCTGTCCAACACCAAGCTCTGCGTGTTCGATCACATGTCCCAGCACAATATTCTCGACATGCTCGAGCGTGGCGTGAAAGTGACCGTGAACTCGGATGACCCGGCGTACTTCGGCGGTTACGTCACCGAAAACTTCCATGCCCTGTATACCGATCTGGGCATGACCCAGGACCAGGCCAAACGCCTGGCGCAGAACAGCCTGGATGCTCGTTTGGTAAAACCCTGAGGTTTACCGGATTCTTCTGTAGGAGCAAGCTTGCTCGCGATAGCGGTTTGGCACTCAACATTGATGTCGACTGACACTCCGTCATCGCGAGCAAGCTTGCTCCTACAGGGCCATTTCAACCTCGGTCTGTTTGGCGAACCGGTGAATTTCTCGCTGCCCGGCGGCGGTGAGCTGCAGGGCACGTGAATCCATGGGCAAGTTCAGCCAACCCGACTGCATGAACAACTGCAGCAACGCCGCACCCAGGGCGCCGCCCAGGTGCGGGCGTCTTTCGCTCCAGTCGGGGCACGCACAGGCGACCTTGCCGTTGCGATGGGCCAGCGCCTGAATGAAGACGCCGCGTGCCTCCAACTGCGTCGCGCCCTTGAGCGTGACCGTGACCCGCTGATCGAACTGTTCGATCCAGCCCGCGTCCAGCAGGCGCTGGTAAAGATCGGCGGCCAGGGTGCCACCCAAATGGTCGTCACAAAGCCGTGCGCGCAACAACGGCGAAGCGCTCGGCCGAGGTTTGGCCAGGGGCGCGGCGCGCTTGAAAATATCCGGGATATCCTGGGGTGCGCTGGCCAGCGTGGCGCTGGCCAGCGCTTCGATCGCGGCACCGACTTCAGGAGCCGTCAGGCGGAAGAAGCGCTTTCGCCCACGGGCTTCTACTTTCAACAGACCTCCGGCGGACAACCGCCCCAGGTGCGCACTGGCGGAGGACGGTGACAGGCCGGCCATCAATGCCAGTTCTTCGGTATGTCGCGCCGAGCCGTCCATCAAGGCCCACATCATTGCGCTGCGCTTGGGGTCAGCCAGCAATGTGGCTATCTGGCTGATGCAAGGTGCATGTTCCATGTATTCACTCCCTGTTGAATCGTTTCGTCCTGCTGCCCAGAGATATCTTGACCAGTAAGGTGCCGTCGGCCAAACGTGGAAACTGCCATAAACCGGTTTCGCCATGGCGATCGACGTGCGTGTACGAGGCGAACGTTAGTATAGGCCGGTTGACCGCCAGATCCTGCCCCCTGCAAACCGCAGATGCTGATAGTTCCTGAGGGAAATTTCGCTTTTTACCTGCGACTAATGATCAATGTCTGATAACCCTGGAAAATGACTACTCAAGCGCGCGCATCGGCTGGCAAGCATTTCCCGCAAGAGGTTCACCGGCTTACTCAATTGTGCGCGATGGGCGCACAACAGATTCAGCGGTGCGCGCTCACAGAGCAGCTCCGGCAGCAGCACTTTCAAGCGCCCCGCGAGCACATCGGCGGCCACATCGAGCCAGGATTTGTACGCGATCCCGGCCCCTGCCAGCGCCCACAGACGCACGACATCGGCATCGTCACTGAAACGATCGCCACTGACGGTCAGGCCGACCTCGCGCTTGCCGTCATGAAAGGTCCAGTGATCGTGAACGCGGCTGCCCAGCATGAACAGCAGGCAATTGTGCTGGGCCAGTTGTTCCAGCTGGCGCGGTTCGCCACGCCGGGCGAGATATTCGGGCGCGGCACACAACACGCGACGATTGTGGGGGGCGATGGGCAGCGCCACCAGGCTGGAGTCTTCCGGCTCGCCGTAGCGCAGGGCGATGTCCACCGGCTGGCGGAACAGATCGGCGATGCGATCGCCCAGCAGCAGGCGCACGGTCAGCTTCGGGTGCTCGCGCTGGAACTCGTCCAGCCAGGGCAGCAACAGGTTGCGACCGAAGTCCGACGGTGCCGACAGCTGCAGGACTCCGCTGACCTGATCCTGGCCACTGGCCAACAATCGCCGGCCTTCGTCGAGGGAACTCAAGGCCGCCCGGGCGTACTCGAGAAAACCTTCACCTTCGGCGGTCAGGCGCAGGCTGCGGGTCGAACGCGCCAGCAGTCGGGCGCCCAACTGCTGTTCGATGCGTTTCAACGCCGCGCTTGCCACCGCCGCCGACATGTCCATGCCCCGCGCGGCCGCGGACAGACTGCCCAGGTCCGCGGCCCGGACGAATAACTGCAAATCATCGAATCGCAGCATGCGCAGCCTTTTATTATCAAAAAAATATTGAAAGAGACTGCTGTTTTAGCGGGTTTTATCTTGCGAAGAAATAGCCAATCATCCGCCCATCGAATCCATAGTTATCTGGGAGCCTTCCATGAAAGCCGTTGCCTACTACGCCTCGCTGCCGATCAGCGATGAAAACGCCCTGCAAGACATCGACCTGCCGGAGCCGGTCGCTGGCCCCCGTGACCTGCTGGTGGAAGTCAAAGCCATCTCGGTCAACCCGGTCGATACCAAGGTCCGTCAGAACGTCCAGCCAGAAGTCGGTACGGCCAAAGTGCTGGGTTGGGACGTGGCCGGCGTGGTCAAGTCCGTTGGCAGTGAAGTGACCTTGTTCAAGACCGGCGACAAGGTGTTCTACGCCGGCTCCATTGCCCGCGCCGGGGGTAACAGCGAGCTGCACGTGGTGGATGAGCGAATCGTCGGCCATATGCCGAAAAGCCTCGGTTTCGCCGAAGCCGCTGCCCTGCCGTTGACCGCCATTACCGCGTGGGAGTTGCTCTTCGAGCGCCTGCAAGTGCGCGAAGGCAAGACCGATGAAAGCCAGAGCCTGCTGATCGTCGGCGCCGCCGGTGGCGTTGGCTCGATCCTCACGCAACTGGCCAAACAGCTCACGGGCCTGAAGGTCATCGGCACGGCTTCGCGCCCGCAAACCCAAAGCTGGGTCACGGCCCTGGGCGCCGACCAGGTGATCGACCACAGCCAGCCACTGAGTGAAGCGCTCAAGCACGCCGGCATTGATCAGGTGACCCATGTCGCCAGCCTGACCCAGACCGATCATCACCTCGATCAACTGGTCGAGGCGTTGGCACCGCAAGGCAAGCTGGCGCTGATCGACGACCCGAAAACCCTCGACGTGACCAAGCTCAAGCGCAAGAGCCTGTCGCTGCACTGGGAGTTCATGTACACCCGCTCACTGTTCGAGACCGCGGACATGATCGAGCAGCACAAACTGCTCAACCGGGTGGCCCATCTGATCGATGCCGGGACGTTGAAAACCACGGTTGGCGAACACTTTGGCACCATCAATGCGGCTAATCTGCGGCGTGCACATGCGCTGTTGGAAAGCGGGAAATCCAAGGGCAAGATCGTGCTGGAAGGATTCTAGGCATCCTCAGGAATTGGCCCTCGGACGGCGATTTTTTTTGTTACAAACCGTCAGTCCGAGAGTTGATCCTTGTCATAGAAGCCATCGTAATCGGGTCTACAATCGAAACCTCTGCGAGGAAATCTTTACCCATCCTTTTTACGCAACGTCTTTTACAAGAGGAGTTCAGCTATGAAGATCCTGATAAAAGAATTGGCAAAATCCCAGTGGCAGGTCCGCCTGGACCAACATACCGTGATGTTCCGCAGCGAAGCGGAAGCGCGGGCGTTCACCAATACCCTTGAAGCGCGATTGCACGCTCCCCATCAGATCCCCGACCGTCAGCAGCGTGCCGCTGGCTGAGTCCGTCCTCAGACCTGGGCTTGCACCAGCGCCCGGGCATTTTGCAGACGCCGGGTGAGCATCGCCGCGCTCACCACCAGAATCCCGCACAGGCTGATGACCATGGCCATCGGCATGGCGCTGCCGTCGTGCAAAACACCCACCAGCGCCGCGGCGCCCGCCGCGACACTGAATTGCAGGCATCCGAGCATTGCCGAAGCGCTACCGGCGCGGGCGCCCTGGCCGTTCATCGCGCAGGCTGAGGCATTGGGCAGGATGCAACCCAGGCTGGCGATGCAGACAAATAACGGAATCAGCAACGGCCACAGCTGCGCGGTGTGCAGCGCGCTGACGGCGAGCAATGCCAGGCCGGCACCGAGGTAGATCCACACGGTGCGCGTCAGCAGGAACGCCGGACCACGCTTGGCCAACAGTCGCGCATTAATCTGGGCCACCAGAATGAACCCCGCTGCGTTGACACCGAAGTACCAACCAAAGTGTTCGGCCGGGACGCCATAGAGCTTGATGAAGATGAACGGCGACCCGGCGATGTAGGAGAACATGCCGGCGATGGCGATGCCGCCCGTCATGGCATGGCCGAGGTAAACCGGGTCTTTCAGCAACCGCCCATACTGGCGAAACGCCCCGCTCAGGGGTTGGCGTGGCAAATGGGCGGGCATGCTTTCCGGCAAACCCAGTGCCACAGCCAGACCTGCCAAGGCGCTGAAACCGGTCAGCGCGAGGAAGATCGACTGCCAGCCCGTGGTGTTGACCAGCAAGCCGCCGAGCATCGGGGCAAGGATCGGCGCCAGGCCCATTACCAGCATCAGCTGCGAAAAGACTTTCGCCGAACCCACCGCATCACATTTGTCGCTGACCACCGCCCGCGAGATCACCATGCCCGCGCAACCGCCCAGGGCCTGCACGAAGCGTGCGCCGATCAGCCATTCCAGGTTCGGTGCATAGGCGCACGCCAACGAAGCGGCGGTAAACAAGCCGACGCCGATCAACAGGGGAATGCGTCGCCCGAAACGATCCGCCACCGGACCGTAGGCCAGCTGGCCAATGGACAAGCCAAGGAAATAAGCGGCC
The DNA here is from genome assembly GCF_035065025.1 of Pseudomonas sp. YuFO8. Classification (NCBI taxonomy): domain Bacteria; kingdom Pseudomonadati; phylum Pseudomonadota; class Gammaproteobacteria; order Pseudomonadales; family Pseudomonadaceae; genus Pseudomonas; species Pseudomonas sp. YuFO8. The sequence continues at coordinate 21,496 of NZ_JAXDEQ010000010.1, forward strand.
AACGTCAGTTGGACGTGTTGTTCGTCGGTACCGAAGGCAAGCGCCATCGCCGGGAACGCCGGCAGATAGAAATCGATCGCCAGCGGACCGAAAGCGCTCAAGGCGCCAAGAATAAGGATTGTACGAAAATTCATCAGGCATCCATGGAACAGAAGTCGGCAGCCCGACAGTCTAGCCGCGCATGGACGCCTTGAACATTAAGTTAGCTCGCTAACTATTAAAAAGTCAGGCCAATTTCACGCTGTAGCCTTCTTCACTGATGAGCGCGATCACTTGATCGGCGCTCAATGCGCTCTCGACCCCGACTTCCCTGGCCGCCAGATCGACCCGCACACTCGCCGCCGGATCCCGGGCCTGCACCGCCTGGGTGATCGCCTTGACGCAGTGACCGCAGGACATGCCTTCAACGTTGAACACTTGCATGGATGACTCCTTTAATGTGCCATTCGAAAGAGGTGACCTGCAGTCTTGAGCTTGCCACCATGGCAAGGTCAAGTTCTGCAGTGACCTGCCGGGCTGGCAATCGGCTTCGCGCTCGGCCAAGCTGCGGGTATTTACGATTTGATCCCAGGAGATTCAGCCATGCGCTGGTCAGCTTTCAGCCTGTTTGGCCTGCTCGGCCTTTTCACCGCCACCACTTCGGCCCATGCCGCCGGGGAGGATTATGGCGTGCTGGTCATTTCCCGCGAGCGCCTGGAAGTCGCAACCAGCTGCGAGATCGGCGTGTACATCCAGGACCAGTTGGCGGCGCGGCTATTCCAGGAGCAAAGCACCTCGTTCAACCTGCCGCCGGGCAATGTCTCCCTGCGCCTCAAGCTGCTGCCCGGCCAGGCGCCGGGGTGCAACCCGGGGATGCTGGCGCCGGGTTCGCAGGATATTCAGTTGCGGGCCGGAGATGTGTTGAAGTACCGGATTGCGATGACCCAGGATGGGATGTATCTAAAGCGTGCAGGTCTTGGATATTGAGTTGCCTGTAAAAGATCGCAGCCTGCGGCAGCTCCTACAGGTGTACTGCGATCTTTTGCTTTAAAAATGGCGCTTGACCTTGCCAGCATGGCAAGGTTGATCCTGTAGGCATCTTCTACAGGGAGCGTGACCGATGTCCGAATCCACCACTTTCGATCTGCCGATTGCCGGCATGACCTGCGCCAGCTGCGCCGGGCGTGTCGAGCGCGCCTTGAGCAAAGTCATCGGCGCCAGTGCCGTCAGCGTCAACCTGGCCACCGAGCAGGCCCGGGTCCAGGCGCCGGCCGACAGCCTGCCGGCCTTGATGGACGCAGTGGAAAAAGCCGGTTACAGCGTACCTCGGCAGCGGCTGGAATTGAGCATCGACGGCATGACCTGCGCCTCCTGCGTCGGCCGGGTCGAGCGGGCGCTGAACAAAGTGCCGGGGGTCAAGAGCGTCAGCGTCAACCTGGCCAATGAACGCGCCCATCTGGAACTGCTCGGGCAAGTCGACCCGCAAACCTTGATCGCGGCCGTGAGCAAGGCGGGTTATGCCGCCAGCGTCTGGCAGGACGATCAGCCGCACGTCGATACTCAGCAAACCCGCCTGCAGCGCGAGCGCTGGGCGTTGATCGCAGCGATTGCCCTCGCCTTGCCGCTGGTATTGCCGATGTTGCTGCAACCGTTCGGCGTGCACTGGATGCTCCCGGCCTGGGCACAATTCGCCTTGGCAACGCCCGTGCAGTTCATCTTCGGCGCGCGCTTTTATGTGGCCGCCTGGAAAGCCGTGCGTGCCGGGGCAGGCAACATGGACCTGCTGGTTGCCTTGGGCACCAGCGCGGGCTATGGCTTGAGTATCTACGAATGGGCCACCGCCGCCGGGCGCATGCCGCACCTGTACTTCGAAGCCTCGGCCGTGGTGATTGCCCTGGTGCTGTTGGGTAAATACCTGGAAAGCCGCGCCAAACGCCAGACCGCCAGTGCCATTCGCGCCCTGGAAGCGCTGCGCCCGGAGCGGGCGGTCCAGGTGATCGACGGTCGTGAGCAAGAGGTGGCGATCAGCGCCCTGCGTCTCGATGACCTGGTCATGATCAAGCCCGGGGAACGTTTCCCGGTGGACGGCGAAGTGGTCGAAGGCCAGAGCCATGCCGACGAAGCCTTGATCAGCGGCGAAAGCCTGCCGGTGCCCAAACTACCTGGTGACAAGGTCACGGGCGGCGCGATCAATGGTGAAGGCCGGTTGCTGGTGCGCACCCAGGCCCTTGGCGCGGAAACCGTGCTGGCACGAATCATTCGCCTGGTGGAGGACGCCCAGGCGGCGAAAGCGCCGATCCAGAAATTGGTGGATAGAGTCAGCCAGGTGTTCGTCCCGGTGGTCTTGCTGCTGGCCTTGGCGACCCTGATCGGCTGGTGGCTGTATGGCGCCCCGCTGGAGACCGCGGTGATCAATGCCGTGGCGGTGCTGGTGATCGCCTGCCCTTGTGCCCTGGGCCTGGCCACGCCAACGGCGATCATGGCCGGCACCGGGGTCGCGGCGCGCTACGGCATTCTGATCAAGGATGCCCAGGCGCTGGAGCGTGCCCATGAAGTCAGCGCCGTGGTGTTCGACAAGACCGGCACGCTGACTTCGGGCACCCCACGTATCGCCCACCTCAGTGCCCTCGATGGCGACGAAGGCAGCCTGCTGCAATGGGCCGGCGCCCTGCAACGCGGCAGCGAGCATCCGCTGGCCAAGGCGGTGCTGGATGCGTGCGCCGAGCGAGGCCTGGCCGTGGCCGACGTGACTGACAGCCAATCCCTGACCGGCCGAGGCATTGCCGGCACGCTCGGGGATCGTCGCCTGGCGCTGGGTAATCGGCGCCTGCTGGAGGAAAGCGGCCTGGACGCCGGCACTCTGGCAGGTTCCGCAAGCGCGTGGGAAACCGAAGGCCGGACCTTGTCCTGGCTGATCGAGCAAAGTCCCGAGCCGAGAGTGTTGGGCCTGTTCGCTTTCGGCGATACGCTCAAGCCTGGCGCGCTGCAAGCGGTACAACAACTGCGCGCGCGCAATATCAGCAGTCATCTGCTGACCGGTGACAACAGAGGCAGTGCCAACGTGGTCGCCAAGGCGCTGGGCATCCAGGATGTGTACGCAGAGGTCCTGCCGGCGGACAAAGCCGCCACTGTCGCTGCGTTGAAGAAAACCGGCGTGGTCGCAATGGTCGGCGACGGCATCAACGATGCGCCAGCGCTGGCCGCGGCCGATATCGGTATCGCCATGGGCGGCGGCACCGATGTGGCCATGCATGCGGCCGGCATTACCTTGATGCATGGCGATCCTCGGCGAGTTCCGGCGGCACTGGAGATCAGCCGCAAGACCTACGCGAAGATCCGGCAGAACCTGTTCTGGGCCTTCGTCTATAACCTGATCGGCATTCCATTGGCCGCCTTCGGGTTCCTTAATCCGGTGCTGGCCGGAGCAGCCATGGCGTTGTCGAGCGTCAGCGTGGTGAGCAATGCGCTACTGTTGAAAACCTGGAAACCCGAGGACCTGGAGGACAACCGATGAACATCGGCCAAGCAGCCCGTCACAGCGGCCTGAGCGCAAAGATGATCCGCTACTACGAGTCCATCGGCCTGCTCAAGGCGGCTCATCGCACCGACAGCGGCTACCGGGTGTACGGCGATGACGACCTGCACACGCTGGCGTTCATCAAACGCTCACGGGACCTTGGGTTTTCGCTGGAGGAAGTCGGCAAGCTGTTGACCCTCTGGCAGGACCGCCAGCGCGCCAGTGCCGATGTGAAGGCGTTGGCGCGCCAGCATATCGATGAACTGAACCAGAAGATTCGGGAGCTGGGGCAGTTGCGCGATACGTTGCAGGATCTGGTCGAGCATTGTCAGGGGGATGATCGGCCGGATTGTCCGATTCTCAAGAGTCTTGAGTCGGGGTGTTGTGCTAACGCGGATCCCGTCTGACAATGATTTTGACTGTGCTAACGCCTTCGCGAGCAAGCCCGCTCCCACATTGGACCGTCGCCGAACACAAATTCTGTGTCCAGTGCAGATCGAATGTGGGAGCGGGCTTGCTCGCGAAGGCGGTGCGTCGGACGCCATAAACATTGAGTCCCTTCACCCAGAAAAAACCCGGCCGAAGCCGGGTTTTTCTTTAGCCGATCACTGCATCCACGGTGGAGGCGGTTCTTCGGCTGGCTTGGGGGGAGCATCGTCAGCCGCACGCGCGGCTTGCTTGCGCTCTTCATCCAGGCGCGCGGCCTCGATTTCGCGCATGATGCCGCCCACATCCGCCAGTTCTTCCGGCTCGTCGAACTCGCCGGTCAGGACGCTGGCCGGGTGCAAAGTGCCCGCCTCGTACAAAGCCCACATTTCCTTGGCATACCGGGTCTTTTTCAACTCCGGTGCAAACCGTCCGAAATAGGACGCCATGTTGCCCACGTCCCGCTCCAGCATGCTGAACGCGTGGTTGTTGCCCGCCGCGTCAACTGCTTGCGGCAAGTCGATGATCACCGGGCCGGTCGGGGTCAACAGCACGTTGAACTCGGACAGGTCACCGTGCACCAGACCGGTACACAGCATCAGCACGATCTGCGAGATCAGGAACGCGTGATATTCACGCGCCTGGTCCGGTTCCAGTACCACGTCGTTCAGACGCGGCGCGGCATCACCGTACTCGTCGGCCACCAACTCCATGAGCAGCACGCCTTCGAGGAAGTCGAACGGCTTGGGCACCCGCACACCGGCATTGGCCAGGCGGAACAGCGCCGCCACTTCGGCGTTCTGCCAAGCGTCTTCGGTTTCCTTGCGGCCAAACTTGGAACCCTTGGCCATGGCCCGGGCCTGTCGGCTGTTGCGCACCTTGCGGCCTTCCTGATACTCGGCCGCCTGCCGGAAACTGCGTTTATTCGCCTCCTTGTAGACCTTCGCGCAACGTAACTGGTTGCCGCAGCGCACCACATAAACAGCTGCTTCTTTACCACTCATGAGTGGGCGCAGCACTTCGTCGACCAGACCGTCCTCGATCAGGGGTTCAATGCGTTTTGGAGTCTTCATCAGCTTTTATTGTGGGTCCTTTATTACCAAACACGCGAAAGTCATTCGTTATACGGCAATCCACCGATTCGGGGGAGGGGGTGCCGACCTATGAACCATGCAGATGCACACAATGTGCCGATTTACTCGCAAAAACCTGCAGTTCATCACCGCTCTTCTGGATCATAGTCGAGCCTGAAGCGCTTGTTGTCCGGGGCTGCATGGGCATTTGTGACAGAAACCGACACCCCGGCACTACCGTTCGCGGGATTTTTCCGGACAGCCCTCAATTTCCGCAGACAACAGCCGAAGTCCTTAGTGACAAAGTGATTTGTCCGACAATCGTTTCCCTGACAACAACGATACCGCACTCACGGACCCGGGTTGATCGACAACGTTTACGGCTGCCAATAAACCGCGAGTCATCTGCACTGCGTGGGCCTACAAGAAAATCTGGAGCGCGGATGAACATCAAACAGAAACTGACCTGGGCGTTTGCAATCATCGCCTGCTTGCCGGTGGTACTGGTCGCCACCCTCGTCGTGCTGAACCTGCGCAGTGATGCCAGGGAAGGATTCGTCGACAGCAGCGGTCGCGAAATCCGTCAGGTCAGCAACGCCATGCAACTGTTCTTCGACGGCATCAGCCAGAACGTCGAGTACCTGGCCAAACAACCGCTGATCACCAACTCCGACGACAGCCTCAAGACCTACATGAACGCCAACGCCGCCAGCATTCCACAGGGCGAGATGGACAAAAAAGTCTTTGGCTTCCTGCAGGATCTGGGCAACGCCCATCCATCCTACGCCTACGCCATCCTCGGCACCGCCGCCGGTGGTTATGTGTCGTGGCCGGACGACGCCAAGCTGGCCAACTACGACCCGCGCCAGCGTCCGTGGTACAAGGCGGCCCAGGCGAAACCGGGCAAGCCGTTGCGTACCGAGGCCTATTACTGGGCCGAAAACGATACGTCCTACGTCAGCACCGTGCGCACCATCGACAACAAGCTGGGCACCAACGGTGGCGTGGTCAGCATCGACGTCTCGCTCAAGCAGCTCACCGAACTGGTCAAACAGATCAAGCTCGGCGAAAGCGGCTACCTGATGCTGCTGGAAAACACCGGTACCGTGCTGGTCGATCCGAAGCAACCGGAACACAACTTCAAGGCCTTGAACAGCCTCGGCGAGGGTTATGCGCAACTGGCCAAGGCTGGCAAGGGCCTGGTTGAAGTCGAGCTCAACGGCGAACGCTACATGGCCAACGTCTGGCCGTCCGAGCAACTGGGCTGGACCTTCATCGGCCTGATCAAGCAGAGCGACGTGATGAGCACCGCGACCCAGCTGACCTGGTTGATCGCCATCATCGCTGCGGTACTGGCCGTTGTCTTCGCCATCGTCGGCGCCAGTTTCGCCAGCGTCATCGTGCGGCCGATCCGCAGTGTGGCCGACGGCCTGGAAGGTATTGCCCAGGGTGAAGGCGACCTGACCAAGAATCTGCAAATCCGTGGCAGCGACGAAACCGCGCAACTGGCCAACTGGTTCAACCAGTTCCTGACCGCGATTCGCAACCTGATACAAAGCATTGGTGGCGCCGCGACCAAGATCCTGGCCACCTCCAGGAGCTCGACCCAGGTCTCCAGCGACATGGCTGAAGCCGCTGGACGCCAGCGCGAGGCGGTGGACATGGTGTCCACGGCATTCCACGAAATGGTCGCCACCGCCAACGAAGTGGCACGCTCCTGCAGCCAGGCGGCCGAGTCCGCCGACAGTGGCCAGCGCCAGGCCCGTGAAGGTCAGCAACAAATTGACGCGGCCGTCAGCAGCGTCGATCGCCTGAGCCAGGAAATCGAGCAGTCGGCCCAGTCGATGCAACAGCTGGAACGCGACAGCAATGATATCCAGTCGATCCTCGGGACCATTCGTTCGATCGCCGAGCAAACCAATCTGCTGGCGCTGAACGCGGCCATTGAAGCGGCGCGGGCCGGTGAGCAGGGCCGTGGTTTTGCCGTGGTGGCCGATGAAGTACGGGCGCTGGCCAAGCGCACGGCCGACTCCACGGCGGAAATCGACGGACTGCTGGGCAACCTGGCCAAGCGCACCAGCCAGGTGACCCAGCAGATGCACGCGAGCCTGGAGGTGTCCCAGCAATCGGTGACGCGCATCGGTGAAGCGCGCAACAGTTTCGGGCAGATCCGCGAGTCGGTGGACGTGATCCGCGACATGAACACCCAGATTGCCACGGCGGCGGAACAACAGCATCAGGTGGCCGAAGACATCAACCGACACATCAGCCAGATCCATGGCGACGCGCAATTGGTGGCTGAACTGGCGAACTCGGCGCGCCTGGATTCCCAGAGCCTGGCCGGGTTGTCGAATGAGCTGGATGGGTTGGTGCGCCGGTTCCGTACCTGACCGGTGACCGCTGCGCGGTCAATCGCGAGCAAGCTCGCTCCCACAGGGATTTGCACTGTCCTTGTGGGAGCGAGCTTGCTCGCGATGGGCCATCACTGCCGAAACAATTCTCCCGGGGTAAACCCGAACAAACTCTTGAACGCCGCAATAAACGCCGACGTCGAGTCATACCCACAGGCCAGCGCGGCATTGGTCACGCTGTCGCCCTCCTCCAGCAGACTCAGCGACGACAGCAAGCGCATACGCTGGCGCCAGCCGCGAAAACTCAACCCGGTCTCACGCTGAAACAGGCGCATCAGGGTTTTCTCCGACGTGCCCAAACGCTCGGCCCATTGGTGCAGGGTCACATTGCTCTCGGGATTTTCGATCAGCTCATTGCACAACCCCAGCAACCGTTCATGGCGGGGCAATGGCAGGGAAAACCCGACTTCCGGCAAAGTCGCCAACTGATCGAGCAGCACACTCACCAACCGCGCCTGCGGGCTGTCACCCTGGGGATATTCCACTGGCAGCAGGCAAAAACTCTTGATCAGCTCCCGGGCCAGCGGCGTCACTTCCAGCACCCGGCAACGCCCGTCCGCCCACTGGCAATCCTCGCGACGCACATACAGGCTGCGCATCTCGGCGCGCATCGAGGTCACGACCTGGTGATCCAGATCGGCCGGAATCCAGATGCCCCATTGCGGCGGCGCGAAGAAACTGCCCTCGGCGGTGTGCACGCCGAGCACGCCACTGATGGCATAGGAAAACTGCACCCAGTCGTGGCGATGGGATGGCGTCCATGACCCGGCATTGAGGCTTTCCACCCGGGCATACAGCGGACGCGGCAACGTTATGAGGGGCGGAATGCTGCGTTCGAGGGAAACCTGTCCGTTAGTCGGCATAACCTGGCCTTGTGTTGCGAGACGGCTGATGGGCCGACGTTAGGCCATGTCACGCATCCATTCAATACCGGACGCCCCTATCGCTCGATGATGGCGGTTACCCCCTGACCGCCTGCGGCGCAAATTGAGATAAGCCCTCGCCCCTTCCCCGCCGCATCAAGCAACTTGGCCATATTGGCGAGGATGCGCCCACCCGTGGCCGCAAACGGGTGCCCGGCCGCCAGTGAGCTGCCTTTGACATTGAGCTTGCTGCGGTCGATGGACCCCAGCGGTGCTTCGAGGCCCAGGCGGCTTTTGCAGTACTCGGGGTCTTCCCACGCCTTCAAGGTGCAAAGCACCTGGGCAGCAAAGGCTTCGTGGATCTCGTAGTAATCGAAGTCCTGCAGGGTCAGGCCATTGCGCGCCAGCAGGCGCGGCACGGCATACACCGGTGCCATCAACAGGCCCTCGGCGCCATGGACGAAATCCACCGCGGCGGTTTCGCCGTCACGCAAGTAGGCGAGAATCGGTAGACCACGTTCCTTCGCCCATGCCTCACTGCCCAGCAGCACCAAGGATGCGCCATCGGTCAGCGGCGTGGAATTGCCGGGGGTCAGGGTGCCTTTTGCGCTTTTGTCGAAAACGGTCTTGAGCGAGGCGAGCTTTTCCAGGGTCAGGTCCGGGCGCAAATTGTTGTCGCGGGTGAGGCCGAGAAACGGCGTCATCAAATCGTTCTGCCACCCTTCGGCGTAGGCCGCATCCAGGTTCTGATGGCTCAGCAGCGTCAGCTGATCCTGCTCTTCACGGGGAATGTTCCAGGCCTGCGCCATCAACTCGCAATGCTCGCCCATGGACATACCGGTGCGCGGCTCGCCATTGCGCGGGAACTCGGGAATCAGGTGCCGGGGGCGCAGCTGCAGGAAGGGTTTGAGTTTTTCCGCGGTGGTGCTGGCGCGATAGGCCTGCAGCAAAATCTTGCGCAACCCCTCGTTGACACTGATTGGCGCGTCCGAGGTGGTGTCGACGCCACCGGCAATGCCGCAGTCGATCTGGCCGAGGGCAATTTTGTTCGCCACCAGCAGCGCCGCTTCCAGCCCTGTACCGCAAGCCTGCTGGATGTCGTAGGCGGGGGTAGCGGGCGACAGCCGCGAACCGAGCACGCACTCGCGTGTCAGGGCCATGTCCCGTGGCAACTTGAGCACCGCCCCCGTCACCACTTCGCCAAGGCGCAGTCCATGCAGGTTGTAGCGTTCGATCAGGCCTTCGAGTGCAGCCGTGAGCATGGCCTGGTTACTGGCGGTGGAATAGGGTCCGTTGGAGCGAGCGAAGGGTATCCGATTACCGCCGATGATCGCGACGCGACGCAGCTGAGTCATGAAAAGCTTCCTATTCTGTGAAGGCCATTACCCGCAAGCGTAGGCCGAATCTGGCAAATCGAACGACTGATTGCCATTCATGGTCCACACTTTGAACCTCATCTGCTGGAGCGCGTTCCATGTCCGACCGCTATATCGACTTCGCCAATTCGTCCATCGGCCATCGTCTGGTCGGGGCCATGGGCCTGCCTTCGCCGGTACGCCTGGAACGCTGGCAAGCGGGCAGATTGCGCCCTGTGGAAGGCGCCTTGCTGATTGGCGGCGGACCGCTGGCGGAGAAGGTCAACACCTTCGCCAACCGCCTGACGGACGCGATCTACACCTACGGCACCGAGCCCTCGATGGCGACCGCGTGGATTCCCGGACACGGTCCGAAACTCAAGGCCGTGGTGTTCGATGCCAGTGATCTGGTGCAGGTCGGCCAGCTCAAGCAACTACGCGAGTTCTTCCAGCCCCTGATAAAAAATCTCGACCACAGTGCCCACCTGGTGATCCTGGGACGTGACCCGCAGTCGTTGAGCGACCCATTCGCCGCCAGTACCCAGCGCGCCCTCGAAGGCTTCAGCCGCTCGCTGGCCAAGGAACTGCGCAGCGGTGGCACCTTGCAGCTGATCCATGTTGGCGAAGGTGCCGAGGATCAACTGGAAGGACCGCTGCGGTTTTTCCTCTCGCCGAAAAGCGCCTTCGTGTCCGGGCAAGTCATCAACCTGACTGCCTGCGACACCCAGGTAATGGACTGGACTCGCCCGCTGGCCGGGCGCAAGGCACTGGTCACCGGTGCGGCGCGCGGCATCGGCGCCGCCATCGCCGAAACCCTGGCCCGTGACGGTGCCGAGGTCATCCTGCTCGACGTCCCCCCGGCCAGGAGCGACCTCGACGCCCTCGCCGCACGCCTCGGCGGGCGTGGCATCACCCTCGACATCTGTGCCGAGAACGCCGCCACGGAACTGGTCGAACAGTTGCCCGACGGCATCGACATCGTAGTGCACAACGCCGGCATCACCCGGGACAAGACCCTGGCCAACATGACCCCGGAATTCTGGGACGCGGTACTCGCCGTCAACCTCAACGCTCCGCAAGTGCTGACCAAGGCCCTGCTCGACAGCGGCACCCTGCGCGACAATGGCCGGGTGATCCTGCTGGCGTCGATCAGCGGCATCGCCGGCAATCGCGGGCAAACCAACTATGCGGCGAGCAAGGCTGGCCTGATTGGCCTGGCGCAAGCCTGGGCGCCGCTGTTGCATGAGCGGGGCATCAGCATCAATGCCGTGGCGCCGGGTTTTATCGAAACCCAGATGACCGCGCACATTCCATTCGGCCTGCGCGAAGCCGGACGGCGCATGAGCTCGTTGGGCCAGGGCGGTCTGCCGCAGGACGTCGCCGAAGCGGTGGCCTGGCTCGCGCAACCGGGCACCGGCGCGTTCACCGGCCAGGCACTGCGTGTCTGCGGGCAAAGCGTTCTGGGGGCCTAGGCATGATCATCGACTGGCACACACTCAATCGTGAACCCAGCCTGTCGGGGCTCTATGTGCATGCGGCAACGCGTCGCAAGATCACCGGCACCACCCTGCCCCATTCGGGTCTGCGCTGCTGGCTCGATGTCGACCCGCAGCGCCTGGCGACCTATCGCAAAGTCTGCGGCTTCGCCGACAACGGCCTGCTGCCACCTACCTATCCGCATATCCTCGCATTCGCCTTGCAGATGCAATTGCTCACCGCCCGGGACTTTCCGTTCCCGCTGCTGGGGCTGATTCACCTGAGCAACCGCATCCGCGTGCTGCGCCCCATGGGCGGCGTCCATCGAGTGCGGGCCAGCGTGTGCGTGGAGAACCTGCAACCCCATGCGAAGGGGGCGACCTTCGATCTGGTGACGACGCTGGATGATCAACTGGGACCGCTCTGGGAGGCGCAAAGCCAGATGCTGTGCCGAGGGGTGAAGCTTGAGGGCGAGCCCGTCGAAGAGGAGTTGGCCCCGACGCTGCCCCTGACGCAAGTCGCCCAATGGAACGTGCCCACAGACATCGGCCGGCGATACGCCAAGGTATCCGGCGACTACAACCCGATTCACTTGAGTGCGCTGAGCGCCAAAATGTTTGGCTTTCCAACGGCGATTGCCCATGGCCTATGGAACAAGGCCCGCACCCTGGCCGCGCTTGCAGAGTATCTGCCGGCGGCGAACATCGAGATTGCGGTGAAATTCAAGAAGCCGGTGCGCCTGCCCAGCGAGGTGACATTGCTGGCCAGCGCTGCGGGCTCCAGTGGGGATTTGCAATTGATAGGGGCTGGTGATCTGGAGCACATGATTGGCCATTGGCGGCCCATCGCCTGACGCGAATCGTATGACATACACCTTGTAGGAGCCGGCTTGCCGGCGAAGGCGTTCTTGAACCTTGCGTCAGTCTTTCGGGTGCCTTCGCCGGCAAGCCGGGCTCCTACAAGGCCCTCACCTGCTTCAACGATTGGCCAACTCCCCCAACGGCTGCGGGAACAGGTTATTCAGGGTCTCCAGCAAGCGCACGTGATAGATCGGCTTGCGAAACAGGTCCAGCACCTGCAAACGCAACATGTCGCTGACACTTTCCATGTCCGCATGCCCGGACATCACGATCACCGGCAAATGCTGGCGCGCCGTGTGCTCGCGCAAGCGCTTGATCAACGACATGCCGCTCTCCTCCGGCATGCGCAGGTCGGTAATGACCAGAGCGATATCCGGATGGCGTGTCAGATGCTGCAACGCCAGCTTGACCGAGGTCGCGGTGAAACAATTGAACCCCTCGCCCTCCAGCAACTCCGCCAACTCAAGCAACGCATCCTCCTCGTCATCGACCAGAAGCAGTTGTTGGCGCGGCAGTGCGGGGGCATTCATGGGCAACACCTGGAATAGACTAAGCGCTGACATTAGAACCCACTCGTTGCATTGGCAAATTGCCGGTGCGAACTCAGATAGTCACTCACAAGGCGTTTTTGATGCTGGTGAACATCGTGGTCAAGTCAGTCCCGATGCCGCCGCTGAGCCCGGCAATCACCACCGCGACCATGGCGGCTACGATGGCGTACTCGATACCCGAAGCTCCCTCGGTATCCTTGGCCAGCCCTTTGTAAAAATCGATTTCGGATTTGACCTTCTGAACCAGCTTGGCGAAAGACATGAAGTTCTCCTAGATGACCCCGGGTGTTGCACGGACGCAACATGATTCCCCTGTGCCAGCATCAGCATTGTCGGCATTTCCCCGCCAAACAACTGTAAGAACGCATTAACACCAAAGTATTAACCGTTTCGTTGACGTCAAAAAACCCTGTATTTGCTCTGAACCATTAACTTTCGTTGGATTTTTGCCCCTTGGGTAATGGCGTTTTGCTCTAGCTGCGCTACCTTCAAATAGCCAAATAGTTCCATGTTCATAGCTGCCTGATTGCGAAGTTGTCTCGTTGTGCAAACGAGTTCTTTGAGCAGCAGGAAAGATGCACCAGGAAAGGAAGCGCCGTCATGAACAGTCGTGTCATCCTAGGCCTGGCCGGCCTGTCCCTGGCGGGCGCAGTCATCGCCGGTTATTGGGGCTTTACCTTGACCCGTCAGCCGGCCGCCGCCCCTGTTGCGCAAACCGAGATTTCACCTGCGACCACCGCCACTCCAGCAGCTGTTCCCCAGCCAGAAGAAGACACCCGTCAACCGATCGTGGTGTTGTTGCATGACATCCCACCGTTCGTGCAGATCACCGCCGCCGACATTGCCTTGGAAAAACTACGCACCGTTCCGGCCGGCAGCCTGACCCGTCTCGATCAAGCCATTGGCCGTACGCCCTGGCGCGCCCTGCCCGCCGGCAGCTGGCTCAATGACGAGAGTTTTGAAGCCGGCGGCAAGCTGGCGCGGATGATCCGTCCCGACGAGCGCGCACTCGCTGTTGCCGTGGATGAAGTGATCAATGCCGGGGGGCAATTGACACCGGGGGACTATGTCGATGTGCTGCTGTTCTTGCGCTCGGACAACCTCAACCTTCAGCCCTCGGCCCAGCTCGCCATCCCGGCCTTGCGCGTATTGGGGGTGGGCGAGCAATTGGGCCTGACCAACGACGGCCATCCGTCCAGCCCGGCCCAGGGCAACGATGAAAAACTCCGCCAGGAGCAACAACGCGCCAGCGCCCGCACCGTGCTGCTCGCCGTCCCCGACCCCCTGTTGAGCCGCCTGATGCTCGCCGCCCAGGCCGGCGTGTTGCGCCTGGCCGTGCGCAGCGCCGAGGAAAAACGCCTGGCGCGCTACTGGGCCGGGGAACGGGATTCTGCGACCAATCTCGCCAATGCCAATCGCGACCTGATCCAGTTCAACCAACTGGCCATGACCGCACCGCCCAAACCTGCAATCGCCAGTAGCGCAGGCGCACCGCGTCGCTCGGGCGTGGAAGTCATCCGCGGCAACGAAACGCAAAAGACCCCCTGAATCGTGCAAGGAACCGCTTTAATGCACAGACGTATTATGCCGTTGTTCAACGGCTTGATCTGCGCCACCTTGCTCAGCGGCATGCCGGTAACGGCAGCACTGGCAGCTACCGGCAGTTGCGCAGCGCTGGGCCCGCTGCCAGCGGTACTGGAAGTGGGCGAAGGCCTGCAACAGGAAGTGCAATCGCCGGTGGCGATCACCCGGATCGCGGTGGGCGACCCGAAGATCGCCGACGTGCGAGTCAATGGCAACCAGGCGTTCCTGCTCACCGGCATGGGCGCTGGCGCCACCAGCCTGATGGTCTGGACCGCCTGTGCCAGTGCACCGCGGCAAAGCATGGTATTCGTCCAGGGCCGCGCGACGGCGGCCATGACCAGTGCCAGGCAGTCACCGTCCGATGATGGGTTGCTGCCATCGCAAGTGCAGACCGACATCCGCTTCGTCGAAGTCAGTCGCACCAAGCTCAAGGAAGCCAGTACCTCGATCTACGGCAAAAACTCGAATTTCCTGTTCGGTTCCCCCGGTACCGTCCCCAACACGGCGGTGACGCCGCGGGTGTTTCCGTTGCGCAACCTGGATCCGCGGATTGCCGTGCCGAGCATTCCGTTGGCCAACGACATGTTCAACATCGTCGCCGGCGGCGGCAACTTCCTGGCCATCATCAACGCCATGGAAAGCAGTGGCTTTGCCTACACCCTGGCACGCCCGAGCCTGGTGGCGATCAGCGGCCAAAGCGCAAGCTTCCTCGCGGGCGGTGAAATCCCGATCCCCATCCCCAGCGCCAACAGCAACAGCTACTCCATCGAATACAAGGAATTCGGCATCCGCCTGACGCTCACGCCGACGGTGGTCAGCAACGACCAGATCGCCCTCAAGGTTGCTCCCGAGGTCAGCGAACTGGATTACAACAACGCCGTGACCATCGGCGGCACCACCGTGCCGGCGTTCACCATTCGCCGCACCGATACCAGCATCTCCCTGGCCGATGGCGAAAGCTTCGTCATCAGCGGCCTGATCAGCACGCAAAACACCTCGCAGGTGGACAAGTTTCCGGGGCTGGGCGATATCCCGATTCTCGGCGCGTTCTTTCGCAGCTCTTCGATCAATCGCGAAGAACGCGAGTTGCTGATGATCGTCACGCCGCATCTGGTGCAGCCGCTGGCGGCCAATGCGCAACTGCCGTCGCTGCCGGGTGAAAAACTGCGCAATTACGACCCCAACTGGTATCGCATGTACTTCCTCGAAAACGGCGACTTCGATAAACGCAGCGGGCTATCGCAATGAGCCAGAACCTGAGTCAGACCTTCCTGGCGATCACGCGCAACAGCACGGACCTGGAATGGCTGCAAGGCGCTCTCGCCCCCTTGGGCCAGGTGGTCAGTGCCGGTGGCGGCAGCCTCGACGAACTGTTGGCGCTGGTGGACGTGACCCTGGCCAGCCTGGTGTTCGTGGGTCTGGACCGTGAACACGTGGTGGCCCAGTGCGCCCTGATCGAAGGCGCCCTGGAAGCCAAGCCGCGGTTGGCGATCGTTGCGCTGGGCGACGGCATGGACAACCAGTTGGTGCTCAACGCCATGCGCGCCGGGGCCCGGGATTTCGTGGCGTATGGCTCGCGCTCCAGTGAAGTCGCCGGGCTGGTGCGGCGCCAGAGTAAACGCCTGCCGCCTGTAGTGCCGAACACTCACCTGGGCGGCCTGACCGTGCTGTACGGCGTGCAGAGCAACGCCGACGGCGCGCTGCTGGCCAACCACATGGCGCAAGTGGTGCAAAAAAGCGGTCAGCAAACGCTGCTGCTCGACCTCGGCCTGCCGCGCGGTGACAGCCTGGCCCTGCTCGGCCTGGAGAGTTCGTTTCATTTCGGTGATGCGCTGCGCAACTTGCGCCGCCTCGACGCAACCCTGATCGACAGCGCCTTCACCCGTTGCGAAGCCGGCCTGCGAATCCTCGCCTACGCCACCCACGACGAACCGCTGGAACACACCAGCGCCGCCGAGTTGTACATGCTGCTCAGCGCCCTGCGCCAACACTTCCAGCACATCGTGGTGAATGTCACCGGCCAGCCCGACAGCGAAGCCCTGCGCACCTTTGTCAGCCATTGCGACAAGCTGCTGTGGTACACCGACCAGAACGTGCTCGACTGCCGCCGCAACCTGGCGGTACTGAACCTTTGGCGCGAAAAAGGCATGAAGCTCGACCACGCCAAACTGCTGGTGGATCGCTACCTGCGCAGCGTCGCGCCGGACTCCGAGGCCTTGGGCAAAAGCTTCGGCATGGAGGTCATCGCCACGCTCGCCTACAGCCCCGAAGTGCGCTTGAACGCCAAGAACCAGGGCGTGACCCTGTTCGAACTGGCCCCGCGGGAAGTGCTCACCCAAAGCCTGCGCAACCTCGGCGAACGCCTGGCCAAGCGCTCCGAAAGCCTGGCCAAACCCAAGTCCTGGTTCAGCCGTTTGAGAGGTACGCCATGAGCGGCGAAAAACTGTTCGGCGCGACACACCGCGGGGTGGCCGGCAATACCGACCACGAAGGCCTGAAACTGGTGCTGCATCGCTACATCATCGATGCCATCGAGGAGTCCGGGAAAAACCTGCTCGAAGGCTCGCGCCAGGTGCTGGCGCAGTTCGTCATCGACAAGGTGGCCGAATACATCGCGCGCCTGCACTTGGCGATTTCGCGCTACGAGATGGAGCGCCTGGCCGAGGAGATCGTCGACGAGCTCACAGGTTTCGGGCCGCTGGAAGTGCTGCTGCGGGATTCGGCAGTGACCGAAATCCTGGTCAACGGCCCGCACCGCGTGTTCATCGAGCGCGATGGCGTCCTGCACCTGAGCGACCTGCGATTCATCGATGCGCACCATGTCGAGCGCGTCATCCAGCGCATCCTCGCGCCCTTGGGCCGGCGGCTCGATGAGTCTTCGCCGATGGTCGACGCGCGTCTGCCGGACGGCAGCCGGGTCAACGCGATCATTCCCCCGATCGCGCTCGACGGGCCGTGCCTGTCGATTCGGAAATTCCGCCAGGACATGCTCAACAGCACCGACCTGATGGCCATGCAGACCATCGACCAGGCGATCTACGAATTTCTTCAGGACGCCGTGGGCAAGCGCTGCAACATCCTCATCAGCGGCGGCACCGGCACCGGCAAGACCACGCTGCTGAACATCCTCAGCCAGTTGATCGATCCCCACCAACGCCTGGTGACCATCGAAGACGTCGCCGAACTGCAACTGGGCCACCCCCACGTGGTGCGCCTGGAAACCCGGCCGCCGAATGCCGAAGGCCATGGCGAGGTAAAAGCCAGCGACCTGATTCGCAATGCCCTGCGGATGCGCCCGGACCGGATCATCCTCGGAGAAATCCGTGGCGTCGAAGTGGTCGACGTACTGACCGCCATGAACACCGGTCACGACGGTTCCATGAGCACCGTGCACGCCAACAACGCGCAGGATGCCTTGTTGCGCCTGGAAACCCTGGTCGGCCTGACCGGCCGCAGCATTGCCGAAAGGACTTTGCGCCAGATGATCTGCGCGGCGCTGGACGTGGTGATCCAGTTGACGCGCATGCCCGATGGCCGCCGCTGCGTCAGCGAAGTGGTCGAGGTGATCGGCATCCGCGAAGACGTGTATGTCACCAATACGCTGTTCCGCCTCGATCGGCGCAGCGGTTTCGGTTTCATGCGCGAAGCCCTCAACCCCGCCGGTGACAAACTGCGCCGCGAATCGGCGCTCTCTCCCTCGGTATATTGAAGGTCACGGCATGCTCAAACCGCTGCTGCTCATCCTCGTTTGCCTGGCGTTGCTGGGGCTGTCGTTGCGCTTGCTCAGCCGCGGTTTGCGCGAACCCGGTACTCGCCGCGTGCTGGAGCGCCTGAGCCAAGGGCAACCGGAGCGGGTGGTGCAGAAAACATCCTGGACGGGGCTGGATCGCGCCTTTTTGCGCGCCGGCCTCGGGCGGCCCACTGAACGTCTGGGTGTGTGGCTGACGCTGTGGGGCTTGAGTGTTCTGCTCGGTTTCATCGCTGGCGGCTGGCTGGGTTTGTTCGCCCTGTTACTGGTGCCGCCCCTGCTGCTGCGCCTGTATGTCGACTGGCGTTACCAGCGCCGACTCAAGCGCATGATCGAACAATTGCCAGCGCTGCTCGATCACAGCGTGCGCAGCCTGAAATCCGGGCGCACCCTGGCCGACGCGGTGCTGGGTGCCATCGACGCCGCCGAAGACCCGCTGAAAAATGCCTTGGGCCGCGTGCAACGCCAGGTGCACATGGGTATCAGCCTGCCGGACGCCGCCTCGGACTTCGCCGAACTCTACGACAAGGACGAACTGCGCCTGTTTGCCCTGGGATTGAAGGTCAACCACCGCTACGGCGGCAACGCCAGTGAACTGCTGGAGAACCTGATCAAGATCATCCGCGAACGTGAACAGGCGGCTCGCCAGTTGAGCGCCATGACCGGCGAAACCCGGGTCACCGCGGTGGTCCTGGCGCTGATGCCGGTGGCACTCGCCGGCTACATCCTGGTGTCCAATCCGAAGTACTTGATGGGCATGTGGAACGACAGCTCGGGGCAAACGATGCTGGTGGGCGCGCTTGCCCTCCAGGTGTTCGGCTGCGTGGCGCTGTGGCGGATGTTGCGCAGCCTATGAACCTGTCCATGCTGCTGAGCTCGCTGCTGTTCCTGCTGGCATCGGGATTGTTTGTCCGCGTCATTGTGCAAATGCGTCGGCGTGCCCGCCAGGTGGTGCAGCGCCTGGACGGCAAAGCGCCGAGCAAAAACCGCTTCAACCAATGGCTGCACGCGCTGGGCAGCAGCCGTGTCGGCCAGCAGTCAGTCAAGCTCGACAACGAAACCCAGACGCTGCTCAATTGCCTGGGCTGGCGTACCGCGCGGCAACGGGCTTTGTTCGCCGCCTTCCAGGTGGGTGTCCCGGTATTGGCGCTGGCGTTGAGTGCGCTGGTGCAGGGCCTGTTCTTCCCCGAGGTCACTCGCCCGTGGCTGGTCCCGGCGTTCGCCCTGGGCATCGGTTACCTGCTGCCCAAGCGCCTGCTGGCCGCCGCCGCGCACCATCGGCAAAAGAAACTGGCGGTCGAGATTTCCACCTTCATTCCGTTGCTGCGCATCCTGTTCGAATCGGGCATGGCCGTGGAGCAATCGCTGCGCGTGTTGAGCAATGAAGGCAAGCTGCTGATGCCCACGCTGACCCACGAACTGCGCCTGGTGCTGGCACGCGTCGACTCGGGCCTGGAGCTGGGCGAAGAACTGAACAAGGCCACCCGCTTGCTGGCGGTCGATGAATTCACTGACACCTGCGTGATCCTGCAACAGCTGATCCATCAGGGCGGTGGCGCGATGAAATCCCTGCTGGCGCTCAAACTGTTGCTCGATGACAAGCGTCTGTCACGCCTGCAGGAATACATCTCCAAGATGTCCGCGAAAATGTCCGTCGTGATGATGTTGTTCCTCTTCCCGGCGTTGTTGATCGTACTGGCCGGCCCGGGCTTCACCGCCCTCGCCCGGGCTTTTGCTTCCTAGGGGAATCGTGATGAAAGCATTGATTGCCGGTTTGAGTCTGCTGATGCTGGGGGGTTGCGCGAGCAACGGACCGGCACCCTGGAGTGCCATGACCGGCACCGCCAGTTGCGCCAAATTAAACGCCGAACAACAGCTGTCACTGAACCTGGCCGATGACATGGCCAATGACGGCAAGCTGCACGCCAGCCTCGCCAACCTGCAGAGCCTGCCGGACAATCTCGCCGATGTGCGCCTGCGCAAGGCCAAGGTGTATCGACTGCTGGATCGCAGTGAAGCCGAACCGCTGTACCGCAGCCTACTCGGCGGCTGCATGGCCGCAGAAGCCGAACACGGCCTGGGCCAACTCGCCGCCGCCCGGGGCGACCATGGCCTGGCCCAGGCGCACCTGCAACGGGCCGCACGCCTGGCGCCCACCGACGAAAAAATCCGCAACGACCTGGGCGTGGTGTACCTCAATCAATTGCGCATCGAAGACGCCAAATTCGAATTCCTCACGGCCATCGAGCTCAAGCAGAGCGACCAATTGGCCGCCGTGAACCTGGTGACCCTGTTGATCTACCAGGACGATTGGAACCGCGCCGCCGAACTGGTCAGCCGCCTTGGCCTGAAACCGGCACAAGTCACCCAGGCCCAGGCCCGCGCGGAGAAACTCAAGTCCCCCGGCAGGTCCGGTCCGACCGTCGCCGCCGTTCAGTAAGGAGCCCCCCGATGAAATCGACCACCCTTTACTGCCTCGGCGTGCTGGCCCTGCCCCTTGCCGCCCACGCCATCGACGCCGGCCCCGCCTCGCCACAACAACAGGAAACCGAAGGCTGGCTGCAACTGCAAAGCAGCAACGCAGCCGCCTCCACAAAACCGCAAACCGCCAGCGCCACCGAGCGCGAACTGGCGATGCAGCGCTGGCTGAAAAGTTACCAGCATGAGATCCCGCAGTTCTTTGACCAGGATGTGGGAGGAAAAGTGAGTAGCGGCTCGCAGGAATAGGCGCCGCCATCGCCCCTGTAGGAGCTGGCTTGCCAGCGATCGGCCCTCAAGCCGAGCGCCAAACTCACCGACGCCATCGCCAGCAAGCCGGCTCCTACAAATTGAACTGCCCCCCAAAAGTTGGACACCGATCCTGACTTTTGGGGTGTTCCAATGGGCAAGTATTCCGTTCAGTTCAAAATCACAGCTGCTGAGGCCTACATCCACGGCGACGATGGGTTTCGAAAAATCGCCAATCGCTACTCAATTGATTGCAGTCTCCTGCGTCGTTGGGTTGCCGCTTTCCAAGCCCGAGGCAGCGCGGGTCTGCAAGCGAATGGTCACCACTACAGTGCGGCGTTCAAGCTTTCGGTCGTTGAATATATGCACAAAGAACGACTTTCCTGTCGCGAGGCCGCCACCCGTTTTGGGCTCGGTCAGTCTTCGCAGGTGGGCATTTGGGAGCGCCAGTATTACAGTGGCGGTCTTGATGTACCCAAGAGAAAAAAGACTGTCTCCATGCCAAAAAAATCGCCCGTCCCCCCTCAATCCCCGCTCGTAGATGATGATTTGAAAAGTCGGGAACAACTCAAGGCCGAGCTTGAATATCTGCGCATGGAGAACGCCTATCTAAAAAAGCTCGAGGAAATAAGGGAGGCTCCGAACAGGAGCCATCTCCCCAAGAAAAAACGCTCACCGTGATGGCGCTGCGCTCGAGGTTTCCTTTGGACGGCCTGCTCAGGCTGGCCAATCTCGCGCGCAGTACCTTCTACTATCAGGTCGGCGCGCTTCAGAAGCCTGACAAGCATGCAGACCTGAAAGCCACCATCCAGAGCCTCTACCATGAGCATGAGGGGCGTTTCGGCTATCGACGTATTACCCTGGCGATCCGCAAAAAAGAGCCGGTCAACGAAAAAAGGGTTCAGCGTTTGATGGACGACATGAACCTCAAATCGCTGGTGCGTCCAAAAAGATATCGGTCTTACAAAGGTCTGGTCGGCAAAATAGCGCCGAATTTGCTGGAGCGTAACTTTCTCGCGCAACGGCCCAATCAGAAGTGGGTGACCGATGTTACGGAGTTCAAAGTCGGGCTGAAGAAGCTCTATTTGTCGCCCATCATGGATCTGTACAACGGCGAGATCCTGGCCTACCAGATCGCTACGCGACCGAGTTTTGCCTTGGTAACCGAGATGCTGGATAAGGCTATTGAACAGCTGCAAGGCCCGGTGAATCTGGTGCTCCACTCCGATCAAGGTTGGCAATACCAACAACCGCGATACCAGCGCGCGCTGAAGGATCGAGGCATAAAGCAAAGCATGTCGAGAAAAGGGAACTGTTTGGACAATGCGGTGATCGAGAGTTTTTTCGGAACACTGAAGTCCGAGTTTTTCCACCTCAAGCGTTTTGAAAGTGTAGAAGAGCTCCAAACAGGCCTGGACAAGTACATCCATTACTACAACCATGACCGAATCAAGGCGAAACTCGGCGGACTGAGTCCTGTGGAATACAGAACCCGATCCGTTGGCTAGCGACAAAGACCGTCCAACATTTGGGGGTCAGTTCAGTTTGATCGGCGTACATCTGCAGGAGATTGCTTGGCTGTCAGGACGACTCGGTCTATTCAGACAAATACAATCTCATAAGGCAACCGCATCCGCTCCAGCAACACCCTCGGCAACCGCGGGGCAACCCCGATGGCCGGCTCGCCGTCGAGCTGACTGGCATACGCATGGGTAGCGTGGCTCTTGCGCGCCACCGTCCATGTGTCCAGGCGCACCTTGCGTGCCCGATGCCAGGGGATCAAGGCGCTATCGCGGTTTGGCCAGTGCCATGCCCAGACAGGTATTTCAGTGAAGACGGCGCCCGCGATGGTGGCCGCATTGGCGCTGGCGCGGCCGACGGCGTCATGGTCGCTGGTGCCGTCATCGCACCAGGTGCTGAACACCACATCGCCCGGACGCAGATAACGGGCGATGAATTGCGTGAGCGCCTGTTCATGCTCGGCCAGGGAGTTGTCGGTGAAACCGCCGCGAATCCATTTCAGGCTGTGCATCGGCAATCCGAGCCGGCGCAGGGCCTCGACGCTTTCCTGGGAGCGGAACACGCTCAGGCGCTTTTCCGACCATTGCTGGGAGCCTTGATGACTGGCGCTGCCGTCGGTCACCGAGATCAGTTGCAAGGGGTGTCCCGTGGCGGCGAGCAACTGCAGCAGACCGCCGCAGGTCAGCACTTCGTCGCCGGGGTGGGGGGCGATCACCACTGCGCGGGCGCCGGGAGGGAGAAGGGATTGGGTACCGATGACCGGGATATTGGCCAGTTGCGGGGCGCTGTTCCAGATTTGCTCGGCACAGCTGTCACTGATGGACACGGATTTCATGGCGTTACGTCCTTGTTACATTCGCCTTCAGGCGTGCGCGACGCAAGTGCGGCAGCAGCCGTGAGCGCGGGTTGATAGCGAAGCGCGGCGCTCCGGACCCTGGACAGCCGCGCATCGAGTATTGCTCATGTAGCGGTATTCGTCGCCCCGGATGTGCTCGCAAGAAACAATTTTTCCGGCGCGCCGGCTGTTTTTACTCCTCTTCCTCCCGTTGCAGTTCGAACAACAGCAACGAACGCCCGGTGACCGAGTACTCGCGACCGAAGTCGAAGCGTTCCTGGCCGCGTATGGACGGTTGGTTGGTGTCGATCAGGCAGGTCCAGAAACTGCCATCGGGCACCTCCGGCAGGAGGAAGTTGACGATGTCGTGATGGGCGTTGACCACCAGCAACAGCGTGGCGTCCGCCCCTTTGCGGCGAATCCCGGTTTCCTGGGCGCGGCCGTCGAGCAACATGCCGAGGCAGCGATTATGCGCATCGTGCCAGTGCTCGGTGGTCATTTCGCTGCCATCCGGCGCGAGCCAGGTGACATCCTTGACGCCGATGTCCTCGTTGTAATTGCCCACCAGGAAGCGCCCGCGGCGCAGGATCGGATAGGTCAGGCGCAATTTGATCAGGCGCTTGACGAACTTGAGCAGGGCCTTGCCGTCTTCGCTCAGGTCCCAGTTGACCCAGCCGATTTCGCTGTCCTGGCAATAGGCGTTGTTGTTGCCTTCCTGGGTGCGGGCGAATTCATCGCCGGCCACCAGCATCGGCGTACCCTGGGCCAGCAGCAAGGTAGCAAAGAAATTGCGCATCTGGCGCTGGCGCAGGGCGTTGATTTCCGGGTCGTCGGTGGGGCCTTCGACGCCATGGTTCCAGGACAGGTTGTTGTTGCTGCCGTCCTGGTTGTCCTCGTCGTTGGCCTCGTTGTGCTTGTCGTTGTACGACACCAGGTCATTGAGGGTGAAACCGTCGTGGGCGGTGATGAAGTTCAGCGATGAATAGGGCCGCCGGCCGCGTTGGTTGAACATCTCGCCGGAAGCGGTCATGCGGCTGGCGAAGTCCGCCAGCTGGCCATCGTCGCCTTTCCAGAAGGCGCGCACGGTGTCGCGAAACTTGTCGTTCCATTCCACCCAGCCCGGCGGGAAGCGTCCGACCTGATACCCGCCGGGCCCGCAATCCCAGGGCTCGGAGATCAGCTTGACCTGACGCAGGACCGGGTCCTGGCGGCAGGCCACGAGGAAACTGTGGCGCTCGTCGAAGCCGTCGTGATAACGCCCGAGGATGGTCGCCAGGTCGAAGCGAAAGCCATCCACATGCATCTCCGAGGCCCAGTAGCGCAGGGAGTCGGTGACCATCTGCAACACGCACGGGTGGCTCAGGTCCAGGGTGTTGCCGGTGCCGGAGTCGTTGATGTAGAAGCGCTTGTCGTCAGGCTTCAAGCGGTAGTAGGAGGCGTTGTCGATGCCGCGCATGGACAGGGTCGGACCCTGTTCGTTGCCCTCGGCAGTGTGGTTGTAGACCACGTCGAGGATCACTTCCAGGTTGGCTTCGTGCAGGTGCGCGACCATCTCCTTGAACTCGGCGATCTTGCCGCTGGCCAGGTAGCGCGGGTCGGGGGCGAAGAAAGCAATGCTGTTGTAGCCCCAATAATTGGTCATGCCTTTGTGCAGCAGGTGCTGGTCGTTGACGAAGGCGTGGATCGGCAGCAGTTCGACACTCGACACGCCCAGTTTACGGATGTGCTCCAGCACTTCGTCGACCATCAGCCCGGCGAAGGTCCCGCGCACGTTTTCGGGGACGGCGGGGTGACGCATGCTGAAGCCGCGCACGTGGGTTTCATAGATGATCGTCTTGTCCCAGGGCACGCTGACCCGGTGATCGTGGCCCCAGGTGTGCGCCGGATCGATCACCTTGCATTTGGGCACGAAGGGCGCGCTGTCGCGTTCGTCGAAACTGAGGTCGCGGTCCGGGTGGCCAATGGTGTAGCCGAACAAGGCCTCGGACCATTTCAGGCGGCCGATCAGTTGTTTGGCGTAGGGGTCGATCAACAACTTGTTAGGGTTGAAGCGATGGCCGTTGGCCGGGTCGTACGGGCCGTACACGCGGTAACCGTAGATCAGCCCCGGATGGGCGTCGGGCAAATAGCCGTGGTAGATCTCGTCGGTGTATTCCGGCAGCTCGATGCGTTCGAGTTCGACTTCGCCGGCATCATCGAAAATGCACAGTTCGACCCGGGTGGCGTTGGCCGAGAACAACGCGAAATTGACCCCCAGGCCATCCCAGGTCGCACCGAGTGGAAAGGGCAGGCCTTCACGGATGCGCGAGGGTTCGGCACGGGGAGGCGGCGTTTCTTTCTTCGGACGGGACATATTTGCTCCAGCGACAGCGGACAGTAACGGGGCTCAGTATTTATTTCGCGGGCGAGCACACCCCTCGGTGGCGAGCGGGCTCGCCACGCAATGATTCAATGCAACGGCAGAAGCTTAGACCGCTGGCGGTTTTCGCGCCGCACGGGGCTTTTTCTCGGCGGCCTTTTCCCCAGGTGGTATCACCGCAGAGGCAGCAGCCGGCTTGGCCTTGGCCTTGGGTTTTGGTGCTGCAGCCTTGCCATTGAGCTTGGCATCGCCCTCTTTGCTCACGGCGGGCTTGCTTGCCGGGGCTTTTGCCGGCTTTTTCGGCGCCAGTTTTTCGGCTTCGGCGAGTTTGCGCGCCATCTCCCAGTGCCGTGCTTCCTGGCCCTCGGGTTTGCCTTCAGACTCCCAGATCTGATAGGCAAACTCGCGGATACGCTTATCGTCGGTACTCATCGCATTGCTCCTGAACTGAACTCAAGTGTGGGTAGTTTGGATAAAGAGATTGACCGGGAAATCCCCCAGCGCGGCGCTGATCATCAGCTCCCTGTTTTTTGTGACTGCGACGCTTGTAAAAAGTCCCTTCAGATTTTCCTCGGCGGTTGTGAAGGGCAAACTGACCCGGGTGTCGCCCCACTGCAGCGCGTCCACCTGAGGCCCGGCCCTGTTTTCCAGCAGAGCCGAGCAACGGATCGGCACGATGACGATGGCGCGCTTGCCCTCCCATTCACGTACAAATCCCAGCACCCGATTGGCCTGACTGCCGATGACTTCGAGGGGTTGGTAGGTCCCGCGTCGAAACAGGTCGGCGTACTCGGCCCGCAGGTTCAAAGTCTGCGCAATCAACGCTTGCTTGATGCGCCCGTCGCGCCAATGCGTCAACAGATCAGGCAGATCCAGCGATTGCTGCAAGGCCTGTTGGCGGCTGGCGTAATCCACCGGCCGGCGGTTGTCCGGATCGACCAGGGTGAAGTCCCAGAAGTCAGCGCCCTGATAGAGGTCCGGCACGCCCGGCACGGTCATGCGCAGCAAGGTTTGCGCCAATCCGTTGAGGGCGCCGGGCAAGGCGATGGTGCGGGCGGCCTTGCCTAGGGCGCTGCGCAGCAGATCACCTTCCGGACTCAACAGCAGGCGCTGGGTGAAGCTCTCGGTGGCCTGTTCGTAAACCTCGTTCGGAGCGCTCCAGCTGCTCTGCAGCTTGGCTTCACGCAGGGCCTTGCGTTGCCATTGGCTGATGCGTTTGGCGTAGTCCTCCAAGGCCGGTTGGTCGTCGAGGTGCAACTCCAGCGGCCAACTGCCGAGCAGTGCCTGATAGAGAATCAGCTCATCCCCCGCAGACGGCATCTGGTCATCGTCGCGCAACGGGCGGGCGAGGGCGCGCCACAGGCCGACCTGTTCGACGTACCATTTACTGCGTTCACTCAAGATTGCCAGGCGCGCCCGGGTATCCTCGCCACGCTTGTGATCGTGGGTCGCGGTGGCGAGCAGGTTGTCCGGAAAATTGGCCAGGCGTTGGGCGCATGCCCCATGAAAATCGGCCACCGGGGCGCTGAACTGCTCGGTGCTGAAGCCAACGTCATTGCGCGACAGCAGCACCGCCGAGCGATAGAACGCGGTGTCTTCCACGGCCTTCGCCGCGGCAGGTGACGTCAACTGTTGGAATCGCACGCAAGCATGCTTGAGTCGTTTACGCAGGCGACCGGCCGGGCGTCCACGCCAGGCCTCGCCGCCCAGCCAACCTGCCAGGCACTCAAGCACTGGCCAGTCGGCTTCGCTCAAAGTCTGGCGGGCGCCCTCCATGGCTTGCTGGAAAAACACCTCGTCCTGGGTCGAACGCCCCAGGGCACCGATGTAGGTGCGATACACCGAGAAATGCACGATCAGTTCCTGCAACGCCCGACGGATCGCCCCAAGCGTCAAGTCGCGGGTCATCAGGTCATCCCGGGCCACTTGCAACAGGGCCTGGGCGACACTTTCGAAATCCCCGGCGAGCGAGCCATTGAGAATCTGCTGGCGCGCCAGTTGTGCTTCCTGGCGGAAGTCAGCCGGGCGTTCGCTGTAGCGCTGCCAGAGTTCGCCGAGGTTTTTTTCACCCTCGGGGTCGTGTTGCAACAGCGACAACTGGTTCATGAATTCGTAGCCGGTGGTGCCATCCACCGACCAGTCGCGGTGCAGGCTTTCGCCTTCGCCAAGGATTTTTTCCACGTAGATCGGCAGGTGCCGGCCCGGTGCCAGGCTGTCGACCCGCCGCCGCAGTTTGCGGCAGTAGCCCCGCGGGTCGGCGAGGCCGTCGATGTGGTCGATGCGCAACCCGTCGACCAGCCCTTGCGCCACCAACTGGAAAATCTTCGCGTGGGTCGCCTCGAACACCGCCGGACGCTCTACGCGCAAGCCACCCAGCTCGTTGATATCGAAAAAACGCCGCCAGTTGATGTCGTCCGCGGCGGTGCGCCAACTGGCGAGGCGGTAGCTCTGGCGTTCCAGCAAGTCGTGCAAGCGCTGGAAGCCCTCGCTGGTCTTTGAGTCGTAGGCTTGCAGATTGTGTTCAATGGTTTGCAGCATCGCCGGATCGCAGGCCAGTTCCCGTAGCTCCTCTTTTAACGGAATCGCCAGCCTGTAGGCGTCGGTCTGGTAACTCAAGGTGCTGAAGCGGTCCGCCAGTAATTTCAGCGGCTCGGCATCGGCCTTGAGCAGTTCGCCGTATTGGCTGGGGCAGATCGGAAAGTGATGATCGTAATGCTCGACGTAAAACGTGCCGCGCTTCGCATCGAAACGCAGCGCGAGGGTACCGTCCTGCAAGGCGATGCCGTAGTCGCTGCCGAGGAACGGCAACAGCAACTGGCCTTCCATCAAGGGGTCGGGCGAGTGCCACTGGATATCGAAGAACTCGCCGTACGGGCTCAGGCGTCCCCACTCGAGCAAGTCCAGCCACCAGGGATTGTCATTACCGCCGACCGCCATGTGGTTGGAGACGATATCGAGGATCAACCCCATGTTCTGCGCGCGCAGGGCACTGACCAGGCGACGCAATGCCGGTTCACCGCCGAGCTCCGGGTTGACGCTGGTCGGGTCCACCACGTCATAACCGTGCATCGAACCGGCGCGGGCGCTCAGCAGCGGCGAGGCGTAGACATGGCTGATGCCGAGGCGGGCAAAGTAGGGCACCAGCGGCACGGCGTCGTCGAGGGTGAAGCCTTTATGAAATTGCAGTCGCAGGGTGGCCCGTAGTGGTTCGATATTGATTTGATTCATTGGTCACGCTCGGCCGCCTGAAGTCGCGCGCAGGCGAGCAGTTCCAGGCGCCGGGCGGCATCCGGGTCGTCGAGCAGCGCTTCGCTGTACCCGGGCAGCCGTCGCGACCAGTTGGGGTGCGTATCGATGGTGCCGGGCAGGTTGGCCTGCTGTTCGATGCCCAGCGCATCCTCCAGCGGCAGCAGCACCAGCGGCGCGCGGGTGTGGCCGAGGAAACGCACACTGGCGTCGAGCACCTGATCGGTTTCATGGGACTCTTCGCGAAAGTTCTGCGGGTCCTGGCTCAAGGTCCGGCGCAGGCCTTCGCGCTCGCGCTCACGGTGCTGGCGCCACTCGATTTCAGCGCTGGCATCGACCAGGCCGAGGCGGGCGTTCCAGTCGATATCGCGGCCATGCCACCAGCCATTGAGCGTGGGCAGGTCGTGGGTGCTGGTGGTGGCCAGGGCGTTGTCCGGCCAGTCGAGGATCGGTTTGAAGTGGGTGTTGTCTTGTTCGAACAGCAACACGCGCATCCCGAGCATGGCGCGGGCGCTGAGTTTTTCCCGCAGGCCATCGGGCACCGTGCCCAGGTCTTCACCGAGCACAATGGCCTGGTGGCGATGGGACTCGAGGGTCAACAGCCGTAGTAAGTCGTCCAGCGGGTAATACAGGTAGGCGCCATCGGCTGGCGACGCACCATTGGGGATCACCCACAAGCGCTGCAGGCCCATGACATGGTCGATTCGCAGGCCCCCGGCGTGGGCGAAGTTGGCCCGCAGCATTTCGATGAAAGCGCGAAAGCCATTGCGCACCAGGCCTTCGGGGGAGAAGGCGGAAATGCCCCAACCCTGGCCCGTGCGGTTGAGAATGTCCGGTGGCGCGCCAACGGTGAGGGAGGCGAGCAGTTCGTCCTGGCGACTCCAGGCCTGGCTGCCACCGCCATCGGCACCCACGGCCAGGTCGGCAATCAGGCCAATGCCCATGCCGCTGCTGCGGGCGGCGGCTTGCGCGCGCTCCAGGCACCGGGTGATCAGCCACTGGCAGAAGGCGAAGAAGCCGATGCGTCCGGCATTCTCTTCGGCGAATTCGGCCAGGGCGGCGCTGCGCGGGTTGCGCCACTGCTCCGGCCATTCACGCCAATCGAGGCTTTGCCCTTGGGCCAGGCGTGCCTCTTGAATGGCTTCGAAGCGGCAATGATTTTCCAGCGCTTCACCCCCGGCATGACGAAAGCTGCTGAAGTCGGCGTGCAGCGGATGTTCGCCCTGCACGAAGCCTTCGTACAGCGCCTGTAACAGCCGATGCTTGGCTTCGGCGGCGGTCGGCCAGTCGATCAATGGTAGCTCTTCCAGGTGCTTGAGCTCGGCGGCCAGGCCCGTGGCATCGATTGCGGTGCGCATCGCACGCTCACCAAGAATCGCTCCCGGCGCGCAATACAGGCTGTTGAGAAACAGACGGCTGGAAGGCGAATAGGGGCTATAGCGGTGGGTGTCGTTGGCGAACATGGCATGCAGTGGACTGATCGCCAGGGCTTCGGCGCCGCGTTCACCGGCCACTCGGGCCAGGTCTTCCAGCGCCTGGGTGTCGCCAAAACCGCCATCGCCGGCACGGCGCAAGGCGTACAGTTGCACGCTCAGGCCCCAGGTACGCGGGATCGGGCTGTCCACGGCATCGCCCACGCTGTAGCAGCGGGCGGGGGCCACGGCCAGGGTGAAGCTCTGACCATCGATGTCGACGTGCTGGTAACCGACCGGAATCAGCCCGGGCAGGACGGCCTCGGCATCCAGTTTCAGACTCAGGTGCGAGCCATCTTCGAGATGGACCTCGCAGGGTGTCAGCGGCTCGAAAAAGTGCGCCAGGTTGAGTCCGACCCCGACATCGGCGGTGATCAGCGGCGGCAGGTGCCGGGTTTCCTGGACCTGTTGCAATTCGACCAGGCTGGCGTCGATTTCCTGGGCGCTGCCGGCCGGGTGTCCGAGGCCGGTGAGGACGTTGCGCAGCACTGCGGGGGCGACTTTTTGCGGGCGGCCATTGGCGTCGATCCAGTCGACCGCCAGGCCGGCCCGGGTGGCCAGGATTTCCAGTTGCGCATCACTCATTGGCGCTCTCCATCAAGGGGTAGCAAAGGGGCCGCGGCCGTGAGGCTGACAAGCGCGCAATACGGGGGCAAGGTGCCTTGATCCAGCTGTTGACCGGACCCAGGCGGCTGTTCGAACAGTAAAGAAGCATTGACCGGTGGCGTGTGGCGTATTGGCTTGGCGCTGAGGTTGAGGTCGATGCGCAAGTGGCTGCCATCGCCCAGGCGCCAGGACGCGCTCACCGCTGCGGTGCCGAGCACCTCGGCATCCAGCGCGTGGGTACCGGGCAAAAACGCAATGATATGGCGATGCCGGATCTGCAACAGTTGCCGATAGAAGTCATGGACCGCCGATGGCGTGGTGGAGGCAAGGGCAGGGCGCGATGCTTCGAAAGTCTGTGGTGCGTTGGGATCGGGAATCTGTTCGCGTTTATGCGGGTCGGCAAAGGCGCTGAACGCGGCAAACTCATTGCGCCGTCCTTCGCGCACCAGCCGTGCCAGTTCGCCATGGTGGCTGGTGAAAAACAGGAAGGGTTGTTCGGCGGCAAACTCATCGCCCATGAACATCAGCGGGATCATCGGCGACAGCAGCAACAGCACCGTCGCCGCTTTCAACGCTTCGGGGTGGGCCAGTTGATGCAGGCGCTCGCCAAAGGCGCGGTTGCCGATCTGGTCGTGGTTCTGCAAAAACAGCACGAACGCAGTGGGTGGCAAATGCCCGCTGGGCTCGCCGCGTGACTCGCCGTGGCGGTTGACGTGGCCCTGGAACACAAAGCCCTGGCTCAGGCAGCGGGCCAGTTGTTCGGTGGGGTTTTCGGCATAGTCGGCGTAATAGGCATCGGTTTCGCCGGTCAGCAGCACGTGCAGGGCGTTGTGCCCGTCATCGTTCCACTGCGCATCAAAGCCCTGCTCGAGCAGGCTGGCCTGGTTATGTTCGTTTTCCACCATCAGCCACACATGGCGCGACGGATCGCTCTGCTCGCGCACCCGCTGGGCCAGTTCCTGGAGAAAATCCGGGTCTTCGATGGCGTGCACCGCGTCCAGGCGCAAGCCGTCGAAACGGTACTCCAGCAGCCACATCAAGGCGTTGTCGATGAAGAAGTCGCGCACCTCGCGCCGACGAAAATCGATGGCCGCTCCCCAAGGCGTGTGCCGGTCTTCACGGAAGAAGCCCTTGGCGTAGCGATGCAGGTAATTGCCATCGGGCCCGAAGTGGTTGTAGACCACGTCGAGAATCACCGCCAGGCCAAGGCCATGGGCGGTGTCGATCAGGTGCTTGAGCTGCTCGGGAGAACCATAGGAGGCCTGGGGCGCATACAGCAGCACCCCGTCGTAGCCCCAATTACGCTCGCCGGGAAACTGCGCGATCGGCATCAACTCGATCGCGGTGATCCCAAGCGTGACCAGGTGCGCCAGCTGTTGCTCGACACCCGCGAAGCCGCCGAGCGCACCGACGTGCAGCTCGTAGATCACCGCTTCGTTCCAGGGGCGTCCCAGCCAGGTGGTGTGCCGCCATTGGTAGGCGAGCGGGTCGACCACCACGCTGTACTGGTCAATGTCCCCGGCCTGGGCGCGGGAGGCCGGGTCCGGCACCTCCAGCTCGCCATCGATGTTGTAGCGGTAGCGCGTACCCGCCGGGCAACGGGTGTTGATCACGAACCAGCCGTCGGCCTGGGGCAACAACGGCAAGGACTGTCCATTTTCCAGCTCGACACTGACGTAGAACGCATCGGGAGCCCACAACGCGAATCGCGTGTTTTGCGGGTCCAGTTTGATTGCGCCGTGGGGCCAGGTCTCAAGGGTCCGTAACGGCATCTCTAAAGCCTCTTACTGTTTGTGCGATTTCCCCAAAGCTTTGGCTACAAGCTGTTCGTAGAGTTCAGCGTAAGGTTCGACCGCCTTGCACCAGTTGAACGGTGCGGCCATGGCGCGGCAGCGCATGGCGTTCAGCAGGCCGGGGAATTCGAAGACCTTGAACGCGCGGCTCAGGGCTTCCTGATAGCTCTCCACCGTCGATTCATCGAACAGGAAGCCGGTCACGCCGTCTTCAATGGTGTCCGCCAGGCCGCCGGTATTGCGCGCCACCGGCAACGAGCCGAAGCGCTGGGCGTACATCTGGCTCAGGCCGCACGGTTCATAGCGCGACGGCATCAACAGGAAATCGCTGCCGGCAAACATCCGCCGGGCATCGGTTTCATTGAAGCCGATGCGCACGCCGATCTGCCCGGGGAAACGCAGGGCCAGTTCGCGCATGGCCTGCTCTTCTTCCGGCTCGCCACGGCCAATGATTGCGATCTGGCCACCGGATTTGACAATGTATTCGGAGACCGCTTCGGTCAGGTCGAGGCCTTTCTGGTAAACCAGGCGCGAGACCACGGCGAACAGCGGACCTTCACTGTCCTGCAGGCCGAACAACTGGCGGACATGGGCGGCGTTGACCGCCTTGCCGTCCCAATCACCGATTTTGAAGGGGCAGAACAAGTGCGGGTCGGTGGCCGCATCCCAGCTTTCATCGATGCCGTTGGGAATGCCGCTGAGCAGGCCTTGCTGGGTCTTGGCGGCGAGAAAACCGTCCAGACCGCAGCCGAAGTCCGGGGTGGTGATTTCCTGGGCGTAGGTGGCGCTGACCGTGGTGATGTGGCTCG
The DNA here is from genome assembly GCF_035065025.1 of Pseudomonas sp. YuFO8. NCBI lineage: Bacteria > Pseudomonadati > Pseudomonadota > Gammaproteobacteria > Pseudomonadales > Pseudomonadaceae > Pseudomonas > Pseudomonas sp. YuFO8. Next base: position 54,707 of record NZ_JAXDEQ010000010.1, read on the forward strand.
AATAGGCCATGCCGGCCTTGAGGAACGACATCTTGCCGTAGAACTCCATGCCTTCCTGTTGCAGGGCGTGCTGCGGAATGCCCAGCTCGGGGCAGGACCCCAGGCTCGTCACGCCCTGGTACGCCAGGTTATGAATGGTGAACAGGGTGGGCGTGCGCTGGCCGCGCCAGTGCATATAGGCAGGGGCCAGGCCGGCCGGCCAGTCATGGGCGTGCACCAGGTCCGGGCACCAGTGGATTTGTGCGAGGTTGGCGGCGATATCGGCGGCGGCCAGGCCCAGGCGGGCAAAACGGATATGGTTGTCCGGCCAGTCGCGGCCGTTGTTGGCGCCATAGGGCGAACCTTCGCGCTCGTAGAGCTCAGGGCAGATCAACACATAAATGACCAGGCCGTCGGGCATGTCCATGCGCCCGATCTTGCACGGCGGGAGCGCCGCGTGACCGCCGAGTTCACCGATGATGTGAATCGGGTTTTCACTGTGCATCACCTGCGGATAGCCAGGGATCAGTACCCGCACATCGTGCAGATGCGCCATGGCCCGCGGCAGTGCGGCGGAAACGTCGCCCAGGCCACCGGTCTTCACAAGGTCGGCAATCTCGGAGGTGACGAACAACACTTTCTTCTTGTTGGGATTCTGGCTGGCCACCGGTGTCAGCGTCCGGGTCCCGGTAACGCTGATCGGTTGCGCGCTGGGAGCACTCACGGCGCTCGATTCGCCGACCTGCTGATGAGCCAGCTCTCCCTGAACATCCAAAGCCGCACTAATCATATGAATCTCCCGTGTTGTTGATCTAATTCTCAGGTCTGGCAAACGGTGTTTCGTGGCCAATGGGTGTGGCCATGCGCAAAAGCGCTACGCGTCGGCGAGCAAGCGCTCCCCAAATGCGTTGAGGCAGTATGGGTGAATTAACCATTGCAAGGATTGCACCAGTCGCAACGCACCTACCTTTCACTCGACCGGACACGTGGGGCAAAAGTTTCCACTTTTTTTCCACTTTGTGACCGACCGGTCTCCCCCGCGAAAATCAGTCTAGGCCAGAACTTAGAGCGGTAAAGCGCTGATGGCAAAATTGTTCGACAATCGGTTGATTTAGGTACGAACGTGCCGGATACCGGTGCGAACGCACCGACGAAGTGCAGGTTTTTATGCGTTTTGGCCTCAAGAAGTCACGTGGCAGTCATATGGATGTGCGTAGCGTCGCGGTGCGCAAGCACTGTTATGGTGCGCTCGCCCGCGTCCCGCTTTTGGCCGAACCACTGCCTTACCGCCAGCCGTGGTGCCTTGTTATAGTTCGGGCTCTTTTTTTGCCCGGTAAAGGATCACTAGCATGTCTCAGTACACAGCGTTCAACGTCGAACTGGTGGATAAAGTTGCCCATGTGCAGATCAACCGCCCGGAAAAGATCAACTCGATGAACGCTGCCTTCTGGACCGAGATCATCGAGATCTTCCGGTGGATCGACGACACCGACGAAGTTCGGGTGGTGGTGATCAGTGGCGCCGGCAAGCATTTCTCCTCCGGCATCGACCTGATGATGCTGGCCGGCGTAGCCAATGAGTTGGGCAAGGACGTGGGGCGCAATGCGCGCTTGCTGCGGCGCAAGATCCTCAACCTGCAGGCTTCCTTCAATGCGGTCGACCATTGCCGCAAACCGGTGCTTGCGGCCATCCAGGGTTATTGCCTGGGCGGCGCCATCGACCTGATCGCCGCTTGCGACATGCGCTACGCCGCCGAAGACGCACAATTCTCGATCAAGGAAATCGACATCGGCATGGCCGCCGACGTCGGCACGCTGCAACGCTTGCCGCGGATCATCGGGGACGGCATGCTGCGTGAACTGGCTTACACTGGTCGCACCTTCGGCGCCGAAGAAGCACGCGGCATGGGCCTGGTCAATCGCGTCTACAGCGATACCGCCAGCCTGCTCGACGGCGTCATGGGCATTGCCCGGGAGATTGCGAGCAAGTCGCCGATTGCCATTACTGGCACCAAGGAGATGATCAGCTACATGCGCGATCATCGCATCGACGACGGCCTGGAATACGTCGCCACCTGGAACGCCGCCATGCTGCAATCCACCGATCTGCGCGTGGCCATGGCCGCCCATATGAGCAAACAGAAACCCGAATTTCTGGATTGAGTGAAAAATGACTCCACGCTGGACCACGGCAGTACTGGACACCGACCAACCCGGCGGCTGGGCGGTAGCGCGCAGCCCCGAAGGCTTTTTGTTCGATGACAACGGCGCACTGTTCCCGCGCGAATGGCTCAAGCGCCAGGACCTGCCGATACTCGCCGAGCACGGCATCGGCCATCTGGATGGCGAGCCCGTCTACTTGCTGGAGTTGCGCGCCCCCGGCGATGTGCCGGGCTGCGGCTGGAAAGGCTTGCGGGCGTTCATGCTCGAGGGCGATCACACGCTGTTCAAGGTACTGGGCTACGCCGCGCAGATCGGCACCTGGGCCCGCGAGCACCGTTTTTGCGGCAACTGCGGCCAGGCCATGACCCAGGTGCCGCGCGAGCGGGCGATGTATTGCCAGCCGTGTGACTTGCGCAGCTACCCGCGGATTTCCCCGAGCATGATCGTGCTGGTGACCCGTGGCGATGAAGTGCTGCTGGCACGCTCGCCACGTTTTGTCGCCGGGGTCTACAGCACGTTGGCGGGGTTCGCCGAGCCTGGCGAATCGGCGGAGGATTGCCTGATTCGCGAGGTGCGTGAAGAAGTGCAGATCGAGGTGAAGAACATCCAGTACCTGGGCAGCCAGTGCTGGCCGTTCCCGCACTCGATGATGCTCGGCTTCCATGCGGAATACGCCGGTGGCGAGATCGTCTGCCAGGAGGACGAGATCGAAGACGCCCAGTGGTTCAACGTACATGAGCTGCCGCCGTTGCCGGCGTCACGCTCGATTGCCCGTTACCTGATCGACGTCTACGTGGCGCGGCGCCTAGGCCACGCTGAACCAGTGTTGCCAGGCTAGCCGTACGGTCAGGCCCAGCACCACGGTGATGAACACCGGACGAATGAACTTCGCGCCGCCGCTGATGGCGGTGCGAGCGCCGAAGAAAGCCCCGACCATCACTGACAGGCCCATGCAGAGGCCAATGATCCAGTCCACTTGCCCGGAAAACACGAACACCGACAGCGCCGCAATGTTGCTGACAAAGTTCATGCTGCGCGCCACGCCGCTGGCCTTGACCAGATCGATCGGGTACATCAGCAGGCTGCTGACGGTCCAGAACGCTCCGGTGCCGGGGCCGGCCACGCCATCGTAGAAACCCAGGGTGAAGCCTTGGGTCGATTGCCACTTTTTCCTGATCGGCGCGTCGCTGTCCAGCGGCGCTTTCGGCGTGCCGCCAAACAACAGGTAAAGCCCGCAGGCAAACACGATCACCGGCAGCATCTTGTTCAGCCATTCCGCCGGCAGGTAATGCGCGACCACGGCGCCGGTCAGCGCGCCGACCAGGGTGCCGACGATGGCGTGCATCCACTGCCGGGGGTGGAACAGCTTGCGGCGGTAGAAGGTGAAGCTGGCAGTGGCCGAGCCGAAGGTCGAACTGAGTTTGTTGGTGCCCAGCACCAGGTGCGGCGGCAGGCCGGCGGTCAGCAAGGCCGGGGTGGTCAACAGCCCGCCACCGCCGGCGATGGCGTCGATGAAACCGGCAATGAAAGCGACAAAGGCCAGGATGGCCAGGGTGGTAAGGTCAACGCTGAGTTCGAAAGGCATGGAATCGGCTTAATCGGCGGGGGGCAGCAAAGGGCTGCGGGGAAGGGCCGGTATCTTACCTTTATCCAACTCTGGCTGCGACCTGGCTGGCCCCTTTTAGCTTGAACTGTTGCTGTGCCGACAGCGCAGCAGCAGATTGCGCCTGAAACACCCAAATCGTTGTAGGAGCGAGCTTGCTCGCGATGGACTGGAGAACGCCGCGTTTAGCCAGAAAGCGCGCGTTATCGTTGACGTTCATCGCGAGCAAGCTCGCTCCTACAAGGGGGGCGGTGTTACAGGCCGAGGTCCGACAGGCTCGGGTGATCGTCAGGCCGACGTCCCAGCGGCCAGTGGAACTTGCGATCGCTTTCCTTGATCGGCATGTCGTTGATGCAGGCGAAGCGCCGGGCCATCAGGCCGTCCTCGTTGAACTCCCAGTTTTCATTGCCGTAGGAGCGGAACCAGTTGCCCGAATCGTCGTGCCATTCATAGGCATATCGCACGGCGATGCGGTTGTCGGTGAAGGCCCAGAGCTCCTTGATCAGCCGATAGTCCAGTTCCTTGGCCCATTTGCGCGTCAGGAAGCCCTTGGCTTCTTCTCGGTTGTTGGCGAACTCGGCGCGGTTGCGCCATTTCGTGTCCAGGGTGTAGGCCAGCGATACACGTTCCGGATCGCGGGAGTTCCAGCCATCTTCGGCCAGGCGCACTTTTTCGATGGCCGATTCACGGGTAAATGGCGGCAATGGCGGACGGACTTCGGCGTTAGACATTTCATGTCTCCCTAGCAAGTTAAAGTTCAAACAAGTTGTCGGTACTTGATGTTGTACTTACAGGTCCAATAACTTTCGCGCCATGCATTGCGCATTATCGGCGGCACTGTAGTCACCCATGACAAGTGCGACGGTGATGGCTCCGTCGATCAGGATCAGCAGCTGCTTGGCCAGCATCTGCGGATCCTCGGCGCCATATTCGGTACACAGCTCGCACACGTAGTCGAGCAGCTTCTGCTTGTGGTCTTTGGCGACCAGGCGAACCGGGTCTTGCGGGTCGCCGGTTTCGCCGCTGGTGTTGATGAATGCACAGCCGCGGAAGCCTTCGCAGGCGAACCAGGCCTTGAGCACGGTAAACAGGTTGAGCAAGCGCTCGGCCGGGGTGGGTGCCTGGTCGACTTCGCTTCTGTACCAGTGCATCCAGCGTTGGTCCCGGCGTTGCAGGGCGGCGACGACCAGTTCCTCCTTGTTGGCGAAGTAGCGGTAGATACTCTTTCTGGAGACGCCGGCGGTTTTCACCAGGAGATCCATGCCAGTGGCGGAAATGCCACTTTTGTAGATCAACTTTTCGGTGACATCCAGGATGATGTCGCGGGTGTCATTGCTATTGATTTCGTTCATGTGGCCAACAGTAGAACGATCGTTCTCCTTGGTCAAATGTTATTTTTGCGGCGTTCATTAAAAAGCCTTCGCTGGCAAGCCAGCTCCTACAGGGGAGTGCGATCAAACTGTAGGAGCTGGCTTGCCAGCGAAGGCGTCCGATCAGACACCAACAAGACCCAAACCGAACGATGGTGTAAGCTCTCAAGCTCTTCGGATTCGACCCATTGCGAGCCCTATGCCGTCGCTTTTCAAACGCTCCCTGCTGCCTAAACTGCGCAGTTTTCCGCTGACCGCCGATGCCGTCACCATCCTCTCTGGCGCCGCCGAGTTCCGTCGTTGCCTGCTGGAAAAAATCGCCAGCGCCACCCAGCGCATCTATATCGTCGCGCTGTACCTGCAACAGGACGAGGCCGGCCAGGAAATTCTCGATGCCTTGCACGCGGCCAAACTGGCGCGTCCGCACCTGGACGTGGTGGTGGTCGTTGACTGGCTGCGCGCCCAGCGCGGGCTGATCGGTGCCGGCAAGCAGCCGGGCAACTCGGCCTGGTATCAGGAAATGACCCGCACCCGTGAAAGCGTCGTGCCGGTGTATGGCGTACCGGTGCAGACCCGCGAGCTATTCGGCGTGCTGCACCTGAAGGGTTTTGTCATCGATGACTGCGTGCTCTACAGCGGTGCGAGCCTGAATAACGTCTACCTGCACCAGTTCGACAAGTACCGTTACGACCGTTACCACCTGCTGCACAACCGCGCCTTGGCCGACTCGATGCATCACCTGGTGCAACACGGCCTGGTGGCCTCCAAGGCGGTGCATCGCCTGGACCTGCCAAACCTGCCGACCACCCGCAGCCTGCGCAATGACATCGGCGACCTGCGTAGCCGCCTCAAGCACGCGGCCTACGACACCACCCAGGGCTCTACGGATAAAAGTGGATTGTCGGTCAGCCCGTTACTGGGCGTCGGCAAGAACAACCCGTTGAGCCGGGTGATCATCGAGCTGATTGCCAGTGCCAAGCATCAGCTGACCATCTGCACGCCTTACTTCAACCTGCCATTGGCGGTGACCCGGGAGATCAATCGGGCGCTGGCCAGGGGGGTGAAGATCGACATCGTGGTCGGTGACAAGACCGCCAACGATTTCTACATCCCGCCGAGCGAACCGTTCAAGGTGATTTCGGCGCTGCCGTATCTGTACGAGATCAGCCTGCGCCGTTTTGCCAAGCGGCATCAGCGCAACATCGACAGCGGCCAGTTGAACCTGCACCTGTGGAAGGACGGCGACAACACTTATCACCTCAAGGGCATGTGGGTCGATCAGCGCTACACCTTGCTGACCGGCAATAACCTCAACCCGCGGGCGTTTCGTCTCGACCTGGAAAACGCCTTGCTGATCGACGATCCGCACAACGAACTGCTGGAACCGCGCCGCACTGAGCTTGCGCAGATTTTCCAGCACACCCGGCGCATCGAGCGCTACCAGGACCTGCAAACCCTGCCGGATTACCCGGCGGGGGTGGCAAAGTTTCTCAAACGGGTGAGCAGGGTGAGGGTTGAGCGGTTGCTTTACCGCATTCTGTAAGACCGAAAAAAAGCTTCGCTGGCAAGCCAGCTCCTACAGGTTCAACGTCGATCACATAATTACGTGATCGACCTAAAACCCTGTAGGAGCTGGCTTGCCAGCGAAAGCGTCCGCCCAGACGCTACAAGTCTCAGTTCAACCCCAACTTTCCCCGCAACGTCGACAAATCCTCAGCCAGCGTATTCACCGGCCCAACCAACGCCTTGCGATCATTCTCCTTCACCTTGTCGTAAGTCTCGAAACCACCATCCTGGGTTTTGTACTTCGCCAGGATCTTGTCCACCGTGGCAAAGTTCTTATCGACCTTGGCCACAAACGCCGCGTCCTGCTGCTCGATCTGCGCCCGGAACAGGTCGACGATCTTCTTCGCCCCGTCGATATTGCCCTGGAAGTCATAAAGGTCGGTGTGGCTGTAGCGGTCTTCCTCGCCGGAGATCTTGGTCGCGGCGACTTCTTCCAGCAGCGCCGCGGCGCCGCCGACGACTTTTTCCGGCGGGAAGGTCAGGCCGGCGACGCGGGTTTGCAGGTCTGTGACGTCCTTGTTCAAGCCATCGGCGAGTTCCCCCAGGCCCTGGGTGCTGTTTTGCGAGAACAGCGAGTACTCGATGCGGTGGAAGCCGGTGAAGTCTTCGGCTGTCACGCCTTTTTCGTGGTCGTCGACGCGGGAGTCGATCGAGGCATCGAGGTCACTGAACAGCTCGGCGATCGGCTCGATCGACTCGTAGTAGACGCGCGTCGGCGCATAGAGTTTTTTCGCGGTCGCCAGGTCGCCTTTTTTCACCGCGTCAGTGAACTGCCGGGTGTGGCTGGCCAGTTCATCCAGTTGCTCGGTGACGTAGATCTTGTAGTCCGAAATCGGCTGCACCAACTCCAGCGGCGCCGTTGCCGCGAATGCCGAAAGCGGGGAGTTGAGCAAGCCTAGGGTCAGCAATAACGCGAGTGGCGACTTTTTCATGGGGCGGTTCCGTCAGGGTTGTGGTGGTCAGATTGTTGTTTTGGCTTGTGTGGCTTCAAGCAGCGAGCGGCCCAGGAAATCCTGGTCACCGGTGACACCCGGCAGGGTGAAGAAGTACCCGCCGCCGACTGGCTTGAGGTATTCCTCCAGCGGTTCGCCGTTGAGTCGGGTTTGCACGGCAATGAAGCCTTTCTCCAGATCGGCCTGGTAACAGATGAAGAGCAGACCCATGTCGAGTTGGCCGTTCTTGTTTACACCGTTGGAATAGTTGAAGGGCCGGCGCAGGATCAGGTTGGCCTGGGTCGCGGCGGTGCGCGGGTTGGCCAGGCGGATATGCGCGTCGAGCCGGGTCAGCTTGCCTTGGGGGTCCTTGCCGTAGTCGGGGACTTGCGATTCATGCTGGCCGCCCATGGGCGCACCGCTGGCCTTGACCCGGCCCAGAATGCTTTCCTGTTCCTGCAGCGGCGTACGGTCCCAGCGCTCGACGAAATTGCGGATAATCCGCACCGCCTGATAGCTGCCATTGGCCGCCCAGGCCGGCTCGTCGCTGCCGGGCTGAACCCAGACGATGCGGTCCATGGCTTGGGCGTTGTTGGAATCGGGGTTGGCCGAACCGTCGCGAAAACCCAGGAAGTTGCGCGCGCTCTGTGCCGGCAAACCCGGTTTGGTCGGGGCCTGGGGCGGCACGCTGCCTTCCTGCTTCCAGCGCACCAGGAGCAAGTCCGGCAGATTCTTCACGATGTCGCGCAGGGCGTGGATGTTGGTATCGGCGGTGTTGGCGCAGAACTGGATGCTCAAGTCGCCGTGGCAGCAATCAGCTTCCAGCGCATCGTTGGGGAAGCCGACCATCCGGATCAAACGCTTGGGCTTGACGTCGCTCAGGCCGAAACGCTCGTCGAACAGCGATGCGCCCACAGACACGGTGATGGTCAGGTTATCCGGCGTGACCACCGGCCCGAGAATCCCCGAATCCACCGGGGGCAGTTTCGGATCGACCTGAGCCACCGGGCCGCCCTTCATCAAAAACGCAATGCGTTGGTTCAGGGTGCGAAACAGCCGCTCCAGGTCATCGCGATCGCTGGCCAGCACATCAAAGGCCACCAGCATGCCGGACGCCGGGCGTGGGGTGACGATGCCGCTCTGGTGTTTGCCATGGAATTCGTGGCGGTCCTGGGTGCGCTCACTACTCGGTGCTTCGGTCACTTGCGCGGGGCTGGCGGCCATGGCCGGGCAGCTCAAGGCTGAACCTGCCAGTGCGACACCGGCGGCGCCCATGCCCATCAGTACCCGGCGGCGTTGAAGGTTGAATTGCTCTGAATCGTTCATCTGAAAGTCGTCTTCTGCTTACAGGCCGGAAAGGCCAAGGGCGGGGTCTATGGCATCGAGTGCGGCGGCCAGTGCCTTGGCCTTGTCGGCGATCTGTTGGCGTTGTTCGGCGCTGACGCTGTCGTAGCTGGCATAACCGTCGCCGACCTTGAAGCCGTTGAGTTCGCCATCGAAGTCGGCCAGGGCCGTGTCGATGTTTGCCAGCAGTGGCGCGGCGGATTTGCCCAGCAATGGGCGCAGCAGCTCGACCACCTTGCGGCTGGCGTCCAGGTTGCCGGCGAAGCCGTTGAGGTCGCTGTGGCTGTAGCGCTCCTCTTCGCCCGTGCTGGCGCCTACCTGTGCGATGTTGTCGAGATTGCGCACCGCGATGCTCACCAGTTGCTCCGGCGCCAGGGACTGGGCCAGCAACTGTTGCTTGAGCGCCGTGACGTCTGTCAGCAGGCGTTGGGCAAACGGTGCCAGGCCGTCGAGGTTGCGTTGCTCGAACAACGCATATTCGAGGCGATGGAAGCCCACGAAACCCGGATCCTGTTCGCGCTTTTCGAAGTAGTCCGCACGGGCGTTGATCGTATTGTCCAATTGCCCCAGGCGTTGAGCGGCGGGCGCCAGTCTCTGATATGCAGCGCGCGCGGGCAGGTACAGCGCCTGCGCCTGTTCGAGGTCGCCGGCCCCAATGGCTTGCTCCAGGGCCGTGACCGCCTTGGTCAGCATCGAACCCTGGGTGCTCAGGTACACGCGGTACTCCGACAGCGGCCCGACAAACGCCAGTAAGGCAGGCCCGGCCTTGGCGGCGGCTTCCGACGCCGCCGTCGGGGTAACGTGCAGCGTGCCGCGCGGGTTGCTCAGCAGGCCGCAAGTGATGGTGTAATCGCCGGGCAGCAGGTTGGCGTTGATCACCTGGCTCAGTCCCGGCGCGATGTTTTCCCGTTCCTCGATCACCAGCACACCGTCGAGGATTTCCCATTCGACCGCGCGATCGGAGCGGTTGACGATGCGAAAACTGGAACGCCCGGCCGGCACCGTCAGGGCGTTCGGCTCGCAGCTGTGGCCGGCAATGGTCACCAGCACCTGGTCATGGTTGGCCTGGCGTTCGCGCTTGGCCGCGGCCAATTGCGCGGCATAGTAGAACAGGCCGCCGGCGGCGATCATCACGATCACCGAACCGGCCACCGCCCAGCGCAAGGCTCGGGGTGGGGAGACCTGGGGTGGAGTTTGATCTGGCATGGTTGCCCTTACTGACTGGAAGCGGGGGAATGGACTAACCCTGTAGGAGCGAGCTTGCTCGCGAAAAACCATTGGGCGCCGCTGGAAATCTGGTTTGGCGCGTTATCGTTCACGACCATCGCGAGCAAGCTCGCTCCTACTGGGGCGCGGTGCAGGGATGAAGAACATGACCGCCGCCACCAGCAGATAAATCAGATAGGCCCCGAGGGTGCTGACGGTCGGGGCGTCCTGGTAACCGAACATCCCGGCCAGCACCGAACCCAGTGGGCCGTCCATCGGCAGCGAGGTGCTGAAATCGAAGAGCACGGTCTGCCAGTGATTCCAGATCCCGGCCTCATGCAGCGCCTGCACCGAGTTGGCCAGGATTCCCGCCGCCACCACGAGGATGAACAGCCCGGTCCAGCGGAAAAACGCGCAGAGATTGAGGCGCATGCTGCCGCTGTAGATCAGGAAACCGACGACGATGGCCAGCACCAGGCCGAGCAGGGCGCCTATCGGTGCCGACGGGCCTTCGCTTTGCTGGAATACCGCGAGCAGGAAAAACACCGTCTCCAGGCCTTCGCGGGCCACGGCGAAAAACACCATGGCGATCAGCGCGATCACCTGGTTCCGGGAACCGGCCAGAGCGTTGTCGAGGGAAACGTGCAGCGAGTGCTTGATCGAACGCGCCACCTTGCGCATCCAGAACACCATGGAACTGAGAATGCCGACCGCTACCAGGCCGACCAGACCCTCAAACAGCTCCTGCTGCTTCTGCGGAAACTCGGCGCTGACCAACTCCAGGCCACCGCCCACCAACAGCGCGAGGGCGGCGGCGAGGAACACCCCGACCCACACCGCGGGCATCCATTGGCCGCGGCCGGTCTGCTTGAGATAACTGGCGATAATGCCAACGATCAAAGCGGCTTCAATGCCTTCGCGCAGCATGATCAGGAAAGGAACGAGCATTCAGCACCGTGGGGAATTAGATAGGGTGCTAAGTTGTAACATAATGACACTCATTCCCATATGGGAGTGATTGACAGTTACCTGAACCTAAGCTGAACAATCGTTAAGATGTTAGCCGTCTTGCTGGCGATGGGGCCGCTGGATATTGCATCCGGCTTCAGGACGCCTTCGCTGGCAAACTCGCTACGCACTTAAATCAGGACGCAAGCATGGGCCTCATGGACGATTACTCATGATCTCTATTGTCGATCGCTTTTCACCGTATACCGAAGCGCTGAACGTCTCATCTTTTCGCAATTTGCTCATCGGTCAAAGCCTCTCGATGGCCGGTGACGCTATTTGCCTGGCCGCGTTGCCGATAGCCCTTATTCGAAGTGGATTCGCAGCGGACGTGTTCGGTTTTGTCATGGCGGCAGTCGGGGTAGGTACCGTGATGGGGGCCTTGGCCGGAGGTTTGCTGGCGGATCGACAGTCGGCGAAACAGGTGCTGATTTACACCGATACGGCTCGGGGTATTGCGCAGCTCACCGCCGTGGCGCTGATCTTCTGCGGTGCGCCTTGGTGGTGCCTGATCTTTGCCTATCTGATCTTTGGCATCGGCATCGGGGTATCCCGTCCGTGTGCCCAGGTACTGCTTGTCAATTTGCTGCCCAAGCAAGCACTGGTTGCCGGCAATGGTGCGATGAACTTTGTCGATAACCTGGTTGCTGTGCTGTTTCCCGCGACGCTGGGCGTGTTCATCATTTTCTGGGACCCGGTCTGGGGCATCTTGATCGATGGTCTGACGTTCTTTTGCGCTGCCGTTTATACGGCGAAGTTGCCCGATATAGAGCGACGTGAGTGCGAGGAGGGGATCTCGATCCGAGAAGCGGTCAGCGGCATTAGCGTTATTACCGGCAATTCCATGCTCTCGCTGGGTTTTGCAGCCACGCTGGTGGTGAACGTATTGTGCTTTCCGATTTTTCTGGTCGTCGCACCCTATGCCATCAGCGATCGCTTCAGTCAGGAAATGTGGGGACTGTGTCTGGCCGCATCGGGATTCGGTGCGTGCATTGGATCTGTCATCACGGTTCTCGCTTGCGGCCATGAGCGACTGATCAGTCTTGCCGTGGCCTGCGGCTTGCTGCTGGCTGGCGCGATGGCGCTTCTCGGCATGGGAAGCTCGTTCTGGATGGCGATACTGGGGGCGACCTTCGTGGGCATCGTCGAAGCGGCCTGGTTGACGGGATGGGCCACCGCGATGCAGACACTTTCTCCCGAGAAGGACCTCGGCAAAGTGGTGGCGGTCGATACGTTCTTTACCAGTGGACTGCACCCCTTCATTTATCTAGGAAGCGGAGTCGTCGGCGGGCTGGTGGGTTACTCCCAGACCCTTTCCCTCACGGCAATCGTCAGTGCCGTAGGAACACTGTTGATTGTGCTGGCGGCTTTTACGGTCATGCCAAGGCGAGCTCAAAAACTGTAGGAGCCAGTCTGGCTCCTACGGGACATGACAGGATCAAGCGTTACGATGCCGCAAACTACGCTCCATCCGCGCAATCCCTTCCTCCAGCAATGACCGCGGGCAGCCGAAGTTCAGGCGCACGAACTGTTTGCAGTCATTGCCGAAATCCATGCCAGGGCTCAGACCGACCTTGGCCTGTTCGAGGAAGAACTGTTGCGGGTTATCCAGCCCCAGCGCTGAGCAATCGAGCCAGGCCAGGTAAGTGCTTTGCGGCACGTTCAGGGTGATGCCCGGCAAACGGCTGCGCACGGCGTCGACCAGGTAATCGCGGTTGGCTTGCAGGTAGTCTTTCAATGCGGCGAGCCACGGCGCGGCTTCGCTGTAGGCGACGCGGGTGGCTTCCATGCCCAGCGGGTTGACGCTATCGACCATGCCGCAGCGGGCATGATTGACCTTCTCGCGCAGGTGGCGGTCCTGGATGATCATGAACGAGGTCTTCATGCCGGCGATGTTGTAGGCCTTGCTGGCCGACATCAACGTGATGGTGCGCTGGGCGATTTGCGGGCTCAGGGACGCCATCGGCAGGTGCTGGCGGCCGTCGAAGCACAGTTCGGCGTGGATCTCGTCGGAAATGATCCAGGCCTCGTTGGCCAGGCAGATGTCCGCAATGGCCAGCAGTTCTTCGCGGCCGAACGTTTTGCCCAACGGGTTGTGCGGGTTGCTCAGCAGCAGCGCGCCGCCGCCTTGCAGGGACTCGTTCAAGGTCGACAGTGGCGTGGCGTAGGTGCCGTCCGGCTGCGGGTCGAAGGTCAGTTCGACCTTGATCAGGCCCCAATGGCCTGGCGCGTGACGCAGGGGCGGGTAGTTCGGCACTTGCACGACCACGTTCTGTGCCGGCTGTACCAGCGCCTTGAGCGCCATGTTGAAGCCCGACTCGACGCCCGGCAGGAAGATCAGCTCCTGCGGCTCGACATGCCAGGCGTACTTGTTCCACAAATGGGCCACGATGGCTTCGCGCAAATCGTCCTTGGCCATGCTGTAGCCCAGCAGCGGGTGTTCCAGGCGCTTTTGCAGGGCCTGGACGATCACCGGCGGCGCGGCGAAATCCATGTCGGCGACCCACATCGGCAGCACGTCGGCCGGGTAGCGGCTCCATTTGGTGCTGCCAGTGTCGTGGCGATCGAACACCTGATCAAAATCGAAAGTCATGCGCAGTCTCGTAAAGGCCGGTTAATCATGGTGGCCATGATAAGCGCCAATCCCTGTGGGAGCGAGCGGGACCTGTAGGAGCTGCCGCAGGCTGCGATCTTTTGATCTTGCTTTAAAAAAATCAAAAGATCGCAGCCTCGTTGCACTCGGCAGCTCCTACAGGGGGCGCGTCGCCCGACGGTCGGTTCTCATGGTGAATTCGACAGCCTTGTCTAAAATTCAAGAGGCGGTAGCCAGACTGCCGCCACCGTGATTGTCCAGAAAAACCCGCCAAAGCAGCGGATTTCCACCTGATCAGGAGTGCACGATGGACCTCAGCCGTCGTCAGTTCTTCAAGGTCGCCGGTATCGGCCTTGCAGGCTCGAGCCTGGGCGCGTTGGGCATGGCCCCGACTGCCGCCTTCGCCGAGCAGGTGCGCCACTTCAAGCTCGCCCACACCCATGAAACCCGTAACACCTGCCCGTATTGCTCGGTCGGTTGCGGGTTGATCATGTACAGCCAGGGCGATACTGCCAAGAACGTCGCGCAAAACATCATCCATATCGAAGGCGACGCCGACCACCCGGTCAACCGCGGCACCCTGTGCCCCAAAGGCGCAGGTTTGCTCGACTTCATTCACAGCCCCGGCCGCCTGCAATACCCGCAGGTGCGCAAGCCCGGCAGCAGTGAGTGGACGCGCATTTCCTGGGATGAAGCGCTCGATCGCGTCGCCGACCTGATGAAGGCCGACCGCGACGCCAACTTCATCGAGAAGAACGACCAGGGCCAGACGGTCAACCGCTGGCTCACCACGGGTTTTCTCGCGGCATCGGCGGCGTCCAACGAAGCGGGCTACATCACCCACAAGGTGGTGCGCAGCCTCGGCATGCTGGGGTTCGATAACCAGGCGCGTGTCTGACACGGCCCGACGGTGGCAAGTCTTGCCCCGACGTACGGCCGTGGAGCCATGACCAACCACTGGACCGATATCGCCAACGCGAACCTGGTCCTGGTGATGGGCGGCAACGCAGCAGAAGCGCACCCATGTGGCTTCAAATGGGTGACCGAAGCCAAGGCGCACAACAAGGCGCGGCTGATCGTGGTCGATCCGCGTTTTACCCGGACCGCCTCGGTGGCCGATTATTACGCGCCGATCCGCACCGGTACCGACATCGCCTTCATGGGCGGGTTGATCAATTACCTGTTGACCGAGGACAAGATCCAGCACGAATACGTGCGCAACTACACCGACGTATCGTTCATCGTCAAAGCCGGCTATGGCTTCGAGGACGGGATTTTCAGTGGCTATGACGCGGCCAAGCGTACGTACACGGACAAGTCCGGCTGGGGCTATGAACTCGGTGAAGACGGTTTTGCCAAAGTCGACCCGACCTTGCAGGACCCGCGCTGCGTCTATCAACTGATGAAGCAGCATTACAGCCGCTACAACATCGAACTGGCGAGCCAGATTTGCGGCATGCCGGTCGACGCCATGCAGAAAATCTGGGAGGAGATCGCCACTTGCTCGACGCCGGGCAAGACCATGACCATCCTCTATGCGCTGGGTTGGACCCAGCACTCGATCGGCGCGCAGATCATCCGCAGCGCGGCGATGGTGCAACTGTTGCTGGGCAATGTCGGCATGCCGGGCGGGGGCGTGAATGCCTTGCGCGGGCATTCCAATATCCAGGGCCTGACCGACCTGGGCCTGCTGTCCAACGCGCTGCCGGGTTATCTCACGCTGGCCGGCGATGCCGAGCAGGACTACAACGCCTACATCCT
Organism: Pseudomonas sp. YuFO8; assembly: GCF_035065025.1. Lineage (NCBI taxonomy): Bacteria > Pseudomonadati > Pseudomonadota > Gammaproteobacteria > Pseudomonadales > Pseudomonadaceae > Pseudomonas > Pseudomonas sp. YuFO8. Next base: position 70,231 of record NZ_JAXDEQ010000010.1, read on the forward strand.
CAAGCGCACGCAGAAACCGCTGCGGCCCGGGCAACTGTCCTACTGGCAGAACTACAGCAAATTCCACGTGAGCCTGATGAAAGCCTGGTACGGCGCCAATGCCACACTGGAAAACAACTGGGCGTACGACTATCTGCCGAAACTGGACATTCCCAACTACGACATCCTCAAGGTGTTCGACCTGATGGGCCAGGGCAAGGTCAACGGCTACATGTGCCAGGGCTTCAACCCGATTGCGGCGTTGCCGGACAAGAACCGCGTGATGGCCGCGCTGGCCAAGCTCAAGTGGCTGGTGGTGATGGATCCGCTGGCCACCGAAACCTCGGAGTTCTGGCAAAAGGTCGGGCCGTACAACGACGTCAACAGCGCCGACATCCAGACCGAAGTGATTCGCCTGCCCACCACCTGTTTTGCCGAGGAAGACGGCTCGCTGGTCAACAGCAGTCGCTGGCTGCAATGGCACTGGAAGGGCGCCGACGGCCCTGGGGAGGCGTACACCGACATCCGCATCATGAGCGAGCTGTTCCTGCGCCTGCGCCAGCGCTATCAGGCCGATGGCGGGGCCTTTCCCGACCCGCTGCTGAAACTGTCGTGGCCGTACAAGGTTCCGGACGAACCGTCACCGGAAGAACTGGCCAAGGAGGTCAACGGCTACGCTGTCACCGACTTTACCGACGCCACCGGGGCGCTGATCAAGGGCAATACGCAACTGGCCGGGTTCGGCCAGCTCAAGGACGACGGCGGCACGGCGTCCGGTTGCTGGATTTTCTGCGGCAGCTGGACCGAAACCGGCAACCAGATGGCCCGACGCGACAACAACGACCCCTATGGCATGCACCAGCACCAGGGTTGGGCCTGGGCCTGGCCGGCGAACCGGCGGATTCTCTACAACCGCGCTTCGGCCGACCCGCAAGGCAAGCCCTGGGATGAGAAAAAACGCCTGGTGTGGTGGAACGGCAAGGCCTGGGCCGGTACGGATGTACCGGACTTCAAGGCTGACGTGGCGCCGGAAGCGGGGATGAATCCGTTCATCATGAACCCCGAAGGCGTGGCGCGGTTCTTCGCCGTCGACAAGATGAACGAAGGCCCATTCCCCGAGCACTACGAGCCGTTCGAGACGCCGATCGGCATCAACCCGCTGCACCCGCAGAACAAGAAAGCCACCAGCAACCCGGCGGCGCGGATCTTCGATTCGGTCTGGGATTCCCTGGGCGTGGCCAAGGACTACCCGTACGCCGCCACCAGCTACCGGCTGACCGAGCATTTCCACTTCTGGAGCAAGCACTGCAAGCTCAACGCGATCACCCAGCCCGAGCAGTTCGTCGAGATCGGCGAAGTGCTGGCCAGGGAAAAAGGCATCGTCGCCGGCGACCGGGTGCGGGTCAGCAGCAAGCGTGGCTTCATCGAAGCGGTGGCGGTGGTGACCAAGCGGATTCGTCCGCTGCAGGTCAACAACCAGGTGGTGCACCAGATCGGTATCCCGTTGCACTGGGGCTTCACCGGGCTCACGCGCCACGGCTACCTGACCAACACCCTGGTGCCGTTCCTCGGCGATGGCAACACCCAGACCCCGGAATCCAAGTCATTCCTGGTCAACGTGGAGAAAGTCTAAATGGCCAGCCAAGACATCATTGCCCGCTCGGCCACCACCACCGTGCCCCCATCGGTACGCGACCAGGAGGAAGTCGCCAAGCTGATCGACACCACCAAGTGCATTGGCTGCAAGGCCTGCCAGGTCGCCTGCTCGGAATGGAACGAGCTGCGCGACGAGGTCGGCCACAACCTCGGCACCTACGACAACCCCCAGGACCTGACTGCAGAAACCTGGACCCTGATGCGTTTCACCGAGCACGAAACCGACGCCGGCAACCTCGAATGGCTGATCCGCAAGGACGGCTGCATGCACTGCGCCGAACCCGGTTGCCTGGCCGCGTGCCCCAGTCCCGGGGCGATCATCAAGCACGCCAACGGCATCGTCGATTTCAACCAGGATCACTGCATCGGCTGCGGCTACTGCATCACCGGTTGCCCGTTCAACATTCCGCGCATCTCGCAAAAGGACCACAAGGCCTACAAATGCACCCTGTGCTCGGATCGGGTGGCGGTGGGGCTGGAACCGGCCTGCGTGAAAACCTGTCCGACCGGCGCCATCGTGTTCGGCTCCAAGCAGGACATGAAGGAACACGCCGCCGAACGCATCGTCGACCTCAAAAGCCGCGGCTTCGACAACGCCGGGCTGTACGACCCTGCCGGTGTCGGCGGCACTCACGTGATGTATGTGTTGCACCACGCCGACACGCCGAAGCTGTACGCCGGCCTGCCGAGCGATCCGGTGATCAGCCCGTTGGTCGATCTGTGGAAAGGTGTGAGCAAACCCCTGGGCCTGTTGGCCATGGGACTGGCGGTACTGGCCGGATTTTTCCACTACGTGCGCGTCGGCCCGCAGGTGGTCGAGGAGGATGAGCTGCCGCCGCCCATCGATCCTGCCGTACATGAAGTCGATCCGACGGTGCACACCTATGATCCGAAGCGGGAGGACAGGCCATGATCCGCAAACAGATCCTGCGCTATACCGCCAACCAGCGCACCAACCACTGGCTGGTGGCGATCCTGTTTTTCATGGCGGGGCTGTCCGGGCTGGCGCTGTTTCATCCGGCGCTGTTCTGGCTGAGCCACCTGTTCGGTGGCGGGCCCTGGACGCGCATCCTGCACCCGTTCATGGGCGTGGTGATGTTCGTTTTGTTCCTCGGGTTGGTGGTGCAGTTCTGGCGCGCCAACTACTTCATCAACAACGATCGCCTGTGGCTGCGGCGCATCGACCGGGTGATGAAAAACGAAGAGGAGGGCGTGCCTCCCATCGGCAAGTACAACCCCGGGCAGAAGCTGCTGTTCTGGACTTTACTGCTGTGCATGTTGGGACTGCTGTTCACGGGGCTGGTGATCTGGCGCGCGTATTTCAGCGAGTACTTCGGCATCACCACGATTCGCTGGGCGATGCTGCTGCACGCGCTGGCGGGTTTCGTGCTGATCCTCTGCATCATCGTGCACATCTACGCCGGCATCTGGGTCAAGGGCTCGGTCAACGCCATGCTGCATGGCTGGGTCAGCCGCGCCTGGGCCAGGAAACATCACGAACTCTGGTACCGCGAAGTGACCCGTGACGACGAGCGTCCGCGTCCCGACCCACCGCTGGGCAAAAAAGGATAACGATTTGGCCACCATCCTGGAGCCGGGACAGATCGAAGCGGCGGCGACATCGCCGCCGTTTCTGCACCTTCCACCGCAAAACCTGTTTGCCTTGCGCGCGCTGCGCCTGGAGCGCCTTGCCGAAGGGCATCCGCTGGCCGATTACCTGCGCCTGGTTGCGGGGTTGTGCAACGTACAGCAGCAGCTGATGGACGATCCACCCGCGGCGGCAGTGCCGGACCCGCAACGCATCCGCCTGTGCCTGGAGCATGGCCTGCCGCCGTTTGCCGCCGACAGCCTGGTGCGCGAGGACGCGTGGCTGGCGTATCTGCAGGGGCTGTTGCAGCACTATCAGCCACCGCCACAGCCGGCGGTGGAAAACGCCGTGGCGACCTTGCGTGAGGCCAGCGTCGGGCAACTCAAGGCGTGGGCCATTGCCCTGGTCAGCGGGCAGTTCGCCTTGCTGCCGGCGGCGCTGGTGCCATTTCTGGGGGCGGCCTTGCAAGTTGCCTGGAGCCATTGGTTGCTGAGCACAAAGGACCTCACGTTGAAACCCGGCAACAGCCTCAACCAATGCCCGGCTTGCGGTTCACCGGCCATGGCCGGGGTGATCCGCCATCGCGGCAAATACAACGGCTTGCGCTACCTGGTGTGCTCGCTGTGTGCCTGCGAATGGCATGTGGTGCGGGTCAAGTGCGTGTATTGCGAGCAGAGCAAAGGCTTGCAATACGTGAGCCTCGACAGCGACCGCCACGCCGCGGACAAGGCGCCGCTGCGCGCGGAAACCTGCCCTGGTTGCCACAGTTATCTCAAGCAGCTTTATCTCGAATGCGACGCCGAAGCCGAAGCCTTGTCCGCCGACCTGAGCAGCCTGATCCTCGACATGCGCCTGGAGCAGGAGGGTTTTCAGCGTCCTGCGCCCAATCTGTTGCTGGCCCCCGGGGGGGACTGAAGCGAGCGTCTACACTCAGGCGGTCAACCTTTGCCGGAGCGCCAGATGTCCGCCCGATCTGCCAGCCAAGCCTTGCGATTGCCTTCGATCGACAGCCTGCTTCGCCATCCGGCCTGCCAGCCGCTGGCCGAACGTTATGGGCGCGACGCCTTGCTCGCCAGCCTGCGCCAGTTGCTCGATGACTTGCGCGAACCGGTCCTGGCAGGACTTCTCAACGAGGTCGAACTTACCCCGAACGTGCTGGCGGGCAGGGCGGGCGAGCGTCTGGCCAGCCAGCACCGCAGCCACGTGCGCCGGGTGTTCAACCTCACCGGCACGGTCCTGCACACCAACCTGGGCCGCGCCTTGTTGCCGGAGGAAGCCATCGACGCCGTGCAAATGGCCGCGCGCTATCCGTTGAACCTGGAATTCGACCTGGACAGCGGCAAGCGCGGAGACCGCGACGACCTGATCGAGGGCCTTATCCGCGAGCTGACCGGCGCCGAGGCGGTGACCGTGGTCAACAACAATGCCGCCGCGGTGCTGCTGACCCTCAACAGCCTGGGCGCCCGCAAGGAAGGCATCATCTCCCGGGGCGAACTGATCGAAATCGGTGGCGCCTTTCGCATTCCCGACATCATGGCGCGGGCCGGAGTGAAACTGGTCGAGGTCGGCACCACCAATCGCACCCATGCCCGCGACTACCAAGCCGTCATCGGCCCGCGCAGCGGCTTGATCATGCGGGTGCATGCGAGCAACTACAGCATCGAGGGTTTCACCACCCGGGTGCCGACCGCCGAGCTGGCGCAACTGGCGCACCAACATGGCTTGCCGCTGCTCGAAGACCTCGGCAGCGGCAGCCTGCTGGACCTGACCCGTTGGGGCTTGCCGGTCGAACCGACGGTGCGCCAGGCCCTGCTCGATGGCGCGGACATCGTCACCTTCAGCGGCGACAAGTTGCTCGGTGGCCCGCAAGCCGGGTTGATTGTCGGGCGCAAGGCGTTGATCACGCGGATCAAGAAAAACCCGCTCAAACGTGCGCTGCGGGTCGACAAGCTGACTCTGGCAGCGCTCGAAGCGGTGTTGGGGCTGTACCGCAACCCGGATCGACTGGCTGAGCGCCTGCCGAGCCTGCGCCTGCTGACGCGTCCGCAGGCCGACATCCTCGCCCAGGCTGAACGTCTGCAACCGTCATTGGCACGGGTGTTGGGCGCTCATTGGAGTGTCAGCGCAGTGCCGGCGCTGGGCATGATCGGCAGCGGCAGCCAACCGGTGGCGCGCTTGCCCAGTGCCGCGCTGTGCCTGCGACCGCTTACCTCCAAACGTCTGCGCGGGCGAAGCCTGCTTGGGCTCGAAGAAGCGCTGCGCGCCTTGCCGATCCCGGTGCTCGGGCGCATCGACGACGACGCCTTGTGGCTGGACCTGCGGCAACTGGACGACGAACCGGCCTGGCTGGCGCAACTCGATCAATTGCAGGTGACCTGAGATGATCGTCGGCACTGCCGGGCACATCGACCATGGCAAGACCGCATTGCTCGAGGCACTGACCGGGCAGGCCGGTGATCGACGCCGCGAAGAGCGCGAACGCGGCATGACCATCGACCTCGGCTACCTTTACGCCGCCCTCGAGCCGGGCACGGCCCTCACCGGTTTTATCGACGTACCCGGGCATGAACGCTTCACCCACAACATGCTCGCCGGCGCACAGGGCATCGACCTGGTGTTGCTGGTGGTGGCCGCCGACGACGGCGTGATGCCGCAGACCCGGGAACACCTGGCCATCGTCGAACTGTTGGGCATTCCCCGCGCACTCGTGGCGATCAGCAAATGCGACCGGGTCGAAGCAGATCGGGTGCAAGAGGTGCGCGAGCAAATCCAATCCTTGTTGGCGCCCGGGCCCTATGCCAATGCCCCGTTGATCACGCTGTCGAGCGTGACCGGGCAGGGCATCGACACCCTGCGCCAGGCGTTGCTCGATGCCCAGCGTGAAGTGCGGCAACGCAGCCTCGCTGGTGGCTTTCGCCTGGCGATCGATCGGGCATTCAGCGTCGCAGGCGCCGGGATCGTGGTCACCGGCACGGCGCTGTCCGGCGAGGTGGCGGTGGGCGATACGCTATTGCTCGGTCCCCTCGGCAAACCCGTGCGGGTGCGTGGCCTGCATGCGCAGAATCAAGCCGCCGAACGTGCGACCGCAGGACAGCGCGTTGCCTTGAACCTGAGCGCGGATCGCCTGGCGCTGGAGCAGATTCATCGCGGCCAGTGGCTGTCGACGCAGTGGCTGTACGCACCGACCCAGCGCCTGGATATCGACCTGCGGTTGTTGCCCGGGGAGCCTCGCGCCTTCGAGCATTTTCAACCGGTGCATGCGCATATCGGCACTCAAGACGTGACCGGGCGCGTGGCCCTGCTGGAGGGCTCCAGCCTGGCGCCGGGTGAGCGGATGTTCGCGCAGATCCTGCTCAATGCGCCGGTGCAGGCCGTGAAGGGCGATCCGCTGATCCTGCGTGACCAGAGCGCGCAACGGACCCTGGGCGGCGGTCGCGTGCTCGATCCGTTCGCACCGAGCCGACAACGGCGCAGTCCCGAGCGACTGGCGCAGCTACAGGCGTTGCGGGCGAGCACTGGCCTGGAAGCCGTCATGCCGACACTGCTGGCCAACAGTGACAGCGGGCTTGACCTGCAACGCCTGGAACGCCAGTTCAACCATCCGCGGGCAAACTGGGTGCTGCCGGATGACGTGCGCCTGATCGACACCCGCCAGGGTCCGCTGTTGTTCAGCGCCGGCCGCTGGCAGGCCTTGAAAGCGGATGTGTTGGAGCATCTGGCGCGCTTTCACCAATTGGAGCCGGACCAGATGGGGCCGGACCGCGATCGCCTGCGTCGATTCAGCGGCACGGCACTCGATCGCCCGTCCTTCATCAGTTTGCTCGACGAATTGCTGGCCGATGGGGTCATCACCACCAGCGGGCCATGGCTGCATCTGCCCAGTCATCAAGTGCGTTTGAGTGAAGAGGACGAAGCCCTTTGGCAACAGTTGCAGCCGCGGTTCGACGCCGCCGGGTTTAATCCGCCGTGGGTGCGCGAACTGGGTCATGATGAGGCCACCGTGCGCTTGCTGTTGCGCAAGATGGCCCGGCTGGGGCTGCTGCATCAAGTGGTCCGCGACCTGTTTTACACCGATGCGGTGATCCGGCGATTGGCGGCTATGCTGATGCAACTGGCCGAGGCTGACCCGGTGATCCAGGTGTCGGCGTTTCGCGATGCGGTGGGACTGGGGCGCAAGCGCAGCATCCAGATTCTCGAATATTTCGATCGGCTCGGGCTGACCCGGCGGTTTGGCGACAAACGCCATATCCGCCTGGACAATGCCCTGGCCCGGCCCACGGATCACTGATTTTTCAGGAAGGTAATCGCGCCCGGTGGCGCGGCCGGGCTTCAAACCCGGTTGGGGACGGCATCCGTTCCCGGGCAGGTTCGACTCCGGCTACCTTCCGCCAGTTTCCCTGGCTCGCGCAAAACTTTGGGGGTGAGCATCCTGCGCTAGCCAAGTTGGCTTATTTTAGCGGAGTAAACTGTCGAGGTAGAGCGTATGTGCAAGCTCCAGCCGGCATATCGGCATATCCTCGAAACGATTTCCAGGCCGAATCCATATCCTGCAACTGATTCAACTTCAGTGAGTGTATTTGAAATAACCAGGCTGTTCTGGTTGGCGGCAATCAGCAGGCGCTGTCCGCCGTGTTGGATGGCGTTGTTGATGAGGTTGTGAATCAAGCTTTTCAGCAGTATTGGGTCGGCGCTGATCATCAGGTCCTGTTTTACCTGAAGCTGGACACTCATCGAGTCGATTTTCGGTTGGTGTCGCAGCAGTGCGTCGTTCAGCAGTTGTTGTAGATTAATGTTGGCGCATTTTTGACCGATCTTCTCGCGGCTTAGACAAAGGAACAGTTCAATCAAATCTTCCATGTCTCTTGATGCCTGCTGCAGGCGTTGAAGATTGCGCGCCTTTTTCGTCTCGTCGCAGCCGGGCAATTTAATGACAGCCAGGGAGTTTCTGATAATGCTCAGCGGAGTTCTTAACTCATGGCTCACATGTCGGGTGAAGGCTTGCTCTCTATCCAGCGTATTTTCCAGGCGTTCAAGTGCTCCACTGATCACTCGGCTTAGAACACCTACTTCATCCTTGCGATGATTGCTTTCGAGCTGTTTGGTCTTGAGGGGGTGTCGGGACAGATCCTTGGCTAACTGCACAACCGGCGCGGATATGATTCGCGCCATGACAATCGCAACTACTGCGCCCGCTATTATAATGAGTCCGGCCAGTGCCCAGAGCAGACTGATTGTTGTTGGCGCAAAGCTGTCCAGGGAACTCATCTTGGACTCGTCAAGTATCATGTAGATCTTGTTGGCTGTGCCCGGCATTTTTTTGATGAGAACGTGCGTATCGCCGATTTCGTGCAGTCCCTCACTTAGTGGTTTGGCAAAGTCTGGCAATTCCAGGCTATCACCCCAGAACGTCTGCAGATAACTAGTATTGGGTAACGGTGTAGCACTTGCGTCTTGCACGTACTCGCGCTCGAACGCCTCAAATTCACGCTTCAGGTAATGTTTGACGATGTAGTCCTCTGTCATCGAGATCGAGGCCCAGATCAACACGCTGTAAATGATCGCAACGAGGGTAGAAAAGGGGATCAGTATGGAGAGGATCCGGACAAAAAAGGAATTAGTGGGGGATCGCAAGCCGGTATCCTTTTCCGTGGAGGGTGACCAGTGAGTGATCCAGGTTCAGCTTGGCGAGTAGCCGTCTGAGGCGGTAGATTGGGTGCGCAGTGGATCGCTGTCGGGGGGATCAGAATCGGGCCAGATAGCGAGTTCAAGCTGCCTTCTGCTGAGGGGGCTTGGGGCTGCCTCGACAAGCATCTTCAATATTCGAAACTGTATATCGGGAAGTTGGGTCCGCAGCTCTCCACGACTGACCATGAACGTTGCTTCAGTCAACTCAAGGTCCCCGCACATTATCGGAGTCGAAAGCGGCCGGGGTCGTTGCCGGCGTAATAATGCGTTGATCCTGAGCCTGAGTTCTTCAGGTTCAAATGGCTTCACCAGATAGTCGTCAGCACCCGCCTCGAACCCGTCCCGCTTGTCAGCCAAGGTGTCGCGGGCCGTCAGGAATATGATGGGCACGGTATTGCCTTGTTCCCGGATCCGCCTGCAGGTGTCGAACCCGTTCAGTCGCGGCATCGTGACATCCAGAATGATGGCGGCGTAATTATTGGACTTCAACAATTCCAGGCAGGATCGCCCATCGTAGGCATGATCTATATCGATTTCGAACTCCGAAAGATAGTCGCATAGTGTGCCGGCCAACGCGACGTCGTCTTCAACCAATAATATTTCATGCATGGACAATGCTCGCGTTAATGCTTGTCAGGCATTGTACTGAGTAAAGTGTGAACCGATTGTGAATGTGATAATCCGTTCACACGGGGCCGTGTAATGTTAGCTGCATGAATACATTACTGTTTCCCCGTTACCTGATATCCGGTTTGACTGCGACAACAGTGCATTTTGCGCTTTTGCTCCTTCTAGCGCCAGTTTTCGGCGTGTTGCTCAGTAGCACCATCGGCGCGATAGCGGGCGCTGTCGTCAACTACTGGATCCTCAAGGCCTGGGTCTTTCGCAACAGAACAGCACGGCCCGTCAACTACGCGGCTTTGTGTGTATTGAGTGTTGCCTTCAATGCACTGTTCATGGCCGTGATTTTGAGGCTGGGGGCAGGTGCTTTGCCCGGCCAGTTACTGTCTTCTTTGCTGGTAATGATCGTAAATTTTACAATTTCTAACAATTGGGTATTCAAATATGCAGCAACCAGACTCAAGTAGTCCGCCTTGTTATGACTTGATGGTGATTATTCCTTGTTTTGAAGAGGAAGATGTATTGCCGATATTTCATCAGCGAATCACTCATGTAGTGCGTGAATTAAACATGCGAATCGGACTGCTTTATGTAAATGATGGCAGCGCGGATAACACCTCTGATCTGCTTGATGAGTTTGCGCGCGAGCCGGATGTGCGTTGTTTACACCTGAGTCGAAACTTTGGCAAGGAGGCCGCCATGTGGGCGGGAATGGAACACGCAAACGCTCGTGCCATTATCTTCATCGATGCGGATCTCCAGGATCCTCCAGAGTTGATCCCTTCAATGATCGTGCATTGGGTGGCGGGTTACGACGTTGTCAATATGCAGCGCAGAAAGCGTGACAGTGATTCCTGGCTGAAACGAACAACCGCTACTGCCTACTATCGGATCATGCGTGTATTGGTGAAGGATTTCTCTTTCCCCTCGCAAGTCAGCGATTTCCGCCTGTTAGGCAGCGCGCCGTTGGCAGCGCTCATCGAACTGAAGGAAAGGTCTCGGGTTCTGAAAGGGCTGGCCGGGTGGATTGGTTTCAAGAGTATTTGTTTGCAATATGATCGCGAGGGTCGGGAGGCGGGAAAGACCAAGTGGAATATGCCAAACCTCCTGGGTCTGGCCATCGACTCTTCACTTTCATTTTCACACAGCCCGCTGCGCTGGTTCAGCTATTGCGCCGCCCTGGTCATGACGATGTCCGTTATCGCTTTTGTCGGTGCCTTGATAACGGGCAATGTGGGTTATGAGAACTTCATCCTTGTTGTACTGGCATTGATGACTTGCGGTATCGCCTTGGTCGGGGAGTATGTCGGGATTCTGAAAGTGGAGGCAAAGGGCAGGCCGCATTATTTTCTGAGAAAGTCGACTTCCCGGATTGCGGATAGTGCCCTGCGGGAGCGGTCGGCATGACTCAGGTTGATCAGAACCGCTTGTTATGGTTGATCCTGATTGCCATCTGTCTGGCCAGGTTGGCGGGATTGGCGTTTTACCCGTTGATGGATACGTCGGAGGCGCGTTATGCGGAGGTCGCTCGCAAGATGGTGACCCTCGATGACTGGATCACCCCGATGTTTGATCATGGCGTTCCGTTCTGGGGTAAGCCACCCCTGTCGTTCTGGACCCAGGCGCTGAGCATGAAAATTCTGGGCGTGGGTGAGTTTGCCAGCCGTTTTCCTGCCTGGCTCATTCACGTCGCAACCTGTGCGGTGATCCTGAAGTTCTGTCGCGAAGAGCGCGACCTGAGGACAGGTTTGATCGCTTCGATCATCTACTCCAGCTGCGCGCTCGGCTTTATAGCGAGTGGGGTTGTCCTGACTGACCCTGCGCTGAGTTTCGCCATGGTGATTTCTGCGTATGGCTTGTGGAGAGGGGTTACTTATCATGACCTGACCTGGGCCAGAATCGGGTTTATAGGCCTGGGTTTGGGCATGTTGGCCAAAGGCCCCTTATCCATTGTTCTGGTGGGTTTGCTGGCAATGGTGTGGGCTGCCTCGACGCGGAACTGGAAACGTTTTCTTCATCTACCCTGGTTGTCTGGCTTGATTCTGCTGGCCGCGGTGTCTGTGCCTTGGTATTACCTGGCTGAAAACAAGACCCCGGGATTCTTGAATTACTTCTTTGTTGGGGAACACTGGAGTCGATACGTCATTTCGAAATGGCAGGGTGACCTTTATGGCAGTGCCCATGCAGAAACATTAGGGACGATCTGGATATATCTGATCGGTAGTCTGTTTCCATGGACACTCTGCCTGTGGATGCTGCACAAGGCGCGCAATCGCTATGGCTGGAACCCTGATTTCTACACCTTCCTTTGGGGATGGGCGCTGGCAACCCCGCTGTTTTTTACCTTGGCGGGCAATATCCTCTGGACCTATGTGTTGCCTGCCTTACCTGCCTGGGCAATCTTGTTGGCCGAGAGCATTTCAATGTACAAGCGCCAGACCATCATCTACCTGTTGTCAGCTTGCCTGCCAATAACGGGTGGGGCCCTGGTGCTGCAAGGATCGCTGAGTGAAAGGCCGCAGAACCAGCGGGAGATCGTCAGCCTGTGGAACGAGCACAGTGCGGATGCGCCCGGAGAGTTGTTCTACCTGGACAGAGGATCCTACTCGGCAGAATTCTACAGTGCCGGTGCTGCCAGGCGCGTTGAAAGTATCGATGCGTTGCCTGGCGATGGCAGGTTTTACCTCTCCTTGCGCTTGCGCAACCTGTCCGAGGGATTGTTGCAAGAGCTCGGTTGTGAGGAATTGGGGCAGGCGAATGAGAGCCTGCTGCTCAGGTGTGGTCGTCTGTAGGAGCAGCCGGTCGGTCGACGCTCATTGCATCACATACCGCCCCGGTGCCGGTTCCAGCGCCGGGTATTGCGCATTGCCGGCGCTCGGTACCGATGCTTCGCGTTCTCCGGCATGCTCGGCCAGCCAGGTGAACCAGTCATTCCACCAGCTACCGGAATGCTGCTCGGCATTGTTGAACCAGGTGTCCGGGTCTTGCGTCAGGTGGTCGTTGGTCCAGTAGTGGCGTTTTTCCCTGGCGGGTGGGTTGATCACCCCGGCGATATGCCCCGATGCACCGAGGACAAAACGCTTGGTTCCAGAAAGCAGGTCGGTGCTGGCGTATGCGCTCTTCCAGGGCACGATGTGGTCGTCATGGGTGGCGAGGATGTAGGCCGGCGCATCGATCGCGCGCAGGTCCAGCTTCACCCCGCAGCAGTCCAGTTCGCCGGATTTCAGGTCGTTCTGCAAGTAGGTGTGGCGCAGGTACCAGCAGTACATCGGCCCCGGCAGGTTGGTGCTGTCGTTGTTCCAGAACAGCAAGTCCAGCGCGTTTGGTTTCTGGCCCTTGAGGTACTTGTCGACGTTGTAGTTCCACCACAGATCGTTGGGGCGCAGCAGTGAGAAGGTGTTGCCCATGTCCTCGCCCTTGAACAGGCCGATGGGGCCGTCGATTCCGCCGATGGTGCGTTCGCGGTGGGCCACCAGTTGTTCGTCGACGAAGATGTCGATGGGACCGGTGTCGAGGTAATCGAGGAAGGTGGTCAACAGGCTCACGCTGGCGATGGCCTTGTCGCCACGTGCCGCCAGGACCGCCAGCGCCGTACTCAGCAGGGTGCCGCCGATGCAGAACCCCACGCAGTTGGGACGCTGCTGGCCACTGATTTCGCGGGTCACCTTCAGGCCTTTGATGATGCCGTTCTCGATCAGGTCATCCCAGGTGGTGCCGGCGTGGGCCTGGTCGAAGTTGCGCCACGACATCAGGAACACCGGATGACCTTGCTGCAACAGATGGCGCACCATCGAGTTGTCCGGGCGAAGGTCGAGGATGTAGTACTTGTTGATGGACGGCGGCACGATGAAAACAGGGCGTTGATACTGGGTTTCGGTTTGCGGGTGGTACTGGATCAACTGGAACAGTTCATTTTCGAATACGACTTCTCCAGGGGTGCTGGCCAGGTCTTCACCGACCTTGAAGGCACCGCTGTCGCACTGGCGCATCTTGCCTTCCTGCAGGTCGCTCGCCAGGTGCAACAGGCCCGTGAGCAGGCTGCCTCCGCGGGTATCGACGACGCGCTGCAGGGCATCGGGATTGCTCGCCAGAAAGTTGCTGGGCGCGCCGGCGGCAATGTCTTGCTCCACCAGATACAGCAGGCGCTGGCGCGGTTTTTTGTCCTTGATCGGCAACTGGTCGAGCAGTTTGAGCAAAAACCCGGCGTTGAGCAGGTAGAACGCGGCGAGGGAGCCAAACAGTGGAGTGCTCCAGTTGCCGCTGGCGAAACGTCGATCATCGAAGGTGAACGGCTGTCCGGTCAGCAGCTGCTGGCCGAGTCCGGCCCATTGCGCTTGATAGTCGGACTGAAGGCTGTCCAGGGTTTCCCGGGGCAAGTCGAACCAGTCGTTGTACGGCTGCCCGGTAAACCAGGGATTGCTGCTGACCCAGAGGCGTAATTGTTGCACTGCAAAGGAGGCGACGAACGGGACCTGGCCAGACCAGAAAGTGTTGAAGTTTTGCGTGTTGTTGTCCATGGAGCTCCTTGCCCGCAGAGGAAGAACGGGCAGTATTGTTTTGCGCTGCAAGAAGCGGAGTGTCGGGCATTGGCGGGCGTTGCGGAAGTGTTGCGGGGTGACTGTTCGGTGTCCAACGGTGCCACGCCCGGTCACCGGTCGGATGCAGCGCAAAACACCGATAAACCAAACCTGTATCAATACTTCAAAATGAGCGGACACTCAGTATTCACCAAGCCGCAATCAGTCGTGCTCCGGGCAGGATGTCCGCTTTCAGTCGTCATCGAGGACGCCATGTTCAGAATGAGTTCAGGCTACGCTAACGTACTGGTCACTACGCTCTCGGCCGAGGGGCTGGATGTCGCCAGCCTGTGCCGGGAAGCCGGGTTGGACCTGGAACTCGCCCACACGCCCGGGGCGCGGTGCGAGAGAAGGGTGCTCTATCGCCTGTGGCAACTGGCCGCGCAAGCCGCAGGGGATCCGGACATCGGCCTCAAGGCCTATGGGCATTTCCATCCCGGTACCTTTCAGATCGTCGGCTACACGATGATGTCGAGCCTCAACCTTAAACTGGCACTTGAACGCCTGGTGCGCTTCAGTCCGTTGATCGGCACCGGCTTCAGCCTTTTTTTCGTCCCGGAACAGGAGCATTTCCGCCTGGCCTCGCTTGATCACCAACAACCGGGCTCGATCAAGCCACGCCAGTATGTTGATGCGGGGTTGGCGTCCCTGCTGGGTTTTTGCCGTTGGCTGGGAGACGGCAAGCTGCCGCAACCCTTGAGTGTGGAATTCAGCTATCCGGAACCTGCGGACACCTCGGAGCATCGACGCCTGTTCGGTTGCGACCTGCAATTCGGCTCGGCCTACGACAGCATCCTGTTCGACGGCCAGGAGATCCTGCGGCCACTGAGCATGGCAAACGAGGCGCTGGCGGTGCTGCATGACAGCTTTGCCGAGGCGCAGCTGGACCTGTTGTCCGGTTCTTCCATCGTCGGCAGGCTCCGCGCACTGATCACCGAGCGCTTGAGTCATGGCCAGGGACAATGCGACATGGAGTCGATCGCCGGCGCCATGAACATCAGCAAACGAACGCTGCAACGCGCACTGGAAAAGGACGGCACGCAATTCAAGGACGTGCAGAACCTGGTACGACGAGAGTTGGCCGATTTCTACCTGCGCCATTCTCACTTCAACATGAAGAATGTCGCGTATCTCCTTGGTTTTCATGACCACAGCAGTTTCAACAAGGCGTGCAGCCGCTGGTTTGGCATGACCCCCGGCCAGTATCGCGCCGATGAGTCATGTGCTGGGCCGCTCACCTCTCACCCTCAGGTAGTGCTCGTCAATGCTTGAGCTGCAGGCTGCCGAGCACGCCATACACACCATAGAAACACAGTTCCTGAGCCGCATCGCGCACATCGCGGTAGCCGTCCATGGCATCGTGGACCTGCTTGGAAAACAACGCCTGCCAGGCCAGCAACGGATTGTGCGGGCTGGCGGGCTGACGATCATGGCTCACCTGCGCGGCGCTAGCGGCCAGCCACCACAGCGCCGGGTTGGCGCTGCTCCACAGTACCTGCTGTTGCTGGAAGGGATGGGCCTTGCGCAACAGTTGGGCAGTGGGCTCGTTGATCAGCTGACGTAACCATGGCCGGACAAAGCCGTCATACAGGCTGTTGTTGATCGCGGACGCGCGATCGACCAGGGCGAATTCGCGATCGTCATCGCGCTGCGGCGCAACGTCGCCATGGATGTCGGCTATGCGTCGGCTTTCGAAGCGCACGGAGTAGGGGGTTTGCATGTCTTGCGGCACGTCATCGATCAGCATTTCATACAGCCCGGCCGGCAGCGCATTGATGCTCTCGACTGCGCCCAGTAACTGACGGTGCTCGCGCCGCGCCACTTCGCCGGAAACGAAGATGCCCAGGTGACCGATGGTGGCATGGCGTAGATACACGATAGTGCGCCCGGCGCGGTGCAGAGCCAGATCGGTTGGGTAGACGTCGGCGATCCAGTCGAGGGCCTGTTGCGGTGAGGTGATGTTGTCACCATAGGAACAAAACACCACCACCGGGACTTCTATGCGCTTGAGATCGAGCCCGTTGCTCTTGCGTCCGGGGCCGCCGGACAAGCGATTGCCGATGAACAGGTCGTCGACGATCATCTCGATCTCCTCGCCATTGAGCAGGGTCGGGCTGCCCCACCAACGCTCGAAGTCGAGAAACCGGGGCGCTTCGCTGTCGACTTCACTGAACAGGTGGTAATACTTGCCCCACCAGGCATTGGCCGGGTCGAGGTTCTCGAAATTGCTCACCAGCCAGGTGCCATCGAAACGATCATTGCCCAGGTCGCTGCCCAGGCGCGCCATCCAGCCACCGCCCAGCAGACCGCCGGTGTAGCGCAGCGGATTGCGCCCGTTGACGCCAGCCCAGTATGACAACGGCGCGCCGTTGACGATGATCAGGCCCGGCAACTCCGGCCGGTCCGCCGCCAGGCCCATCAGCGCCCAGCCTGCCTGGCAATTGCCGATTACCACGGGTTTGGCGCTGTGTGGATGGCGCTCACTGACCACTTCGATAAATCGCGCCTGGGCGCTGACGATGTCCGCCAGCGTCTGCCCGGGTGCAGGGGCATGGCTGAAGGCGATGAAGTAGGTGGGGTGACCGGCGCGCAGGCTCTCGCCGATGACCGAATCCTGTTTGAATCCACCAATGCCGGCGCCGTGGCCGCCACGGGGGTCGATGATGATGACCGGCCGCTGCTTACTGTCGACGGGTTGCCCGGGGCCCGGGACAATCTGCAGCAGCGAGTAGTTGACCGGACGCGGCAGGTCCATGCCGTCGACCAGGGGCTGATGATCGAACTTCAACAGCAACGGATACCCGGCACGTTCGTGGGCCAGCGAGTTGTCGCCGCGCTGCCGCAAGGTATCCCAGAACAATACGCTGCGCTGGCCGAGATCCGTGAGGTACTCCTGCCAGTCAGCGGCACTGGGTTGCCTGAGTTGCCCAAGGCTCGAGGCTGCATAGGTCGTTGCATGGCGTTTGTGCATGGCGTCGCGGATGTTGCGGGCATTGAGGCGCTGCAGATGATTGAGGTGGTCGAACGGACCCGCAACGGTGCAAAACGGTTTATTGTGCGGCGCGGTAATTTCTTCCTGGCCCATCATGATCTCCTGATGCCTTACACGGGGAACGGTTGTTGCCAAGCTCGTCGATTAAGCGGGCTTTGGTGCGTGGCCGTCTGAGTTGAGGAGTCTAGCGCTTACAGGCGTGGGGTGGGCAAGGTTTATTTTGCACCGCACAAAATAAGCATTGCCAAACTTTTTTGTGCGCTGCAATATGAAGTCCAGCGCGATGACTGCCGGATCGCTGTCGCGTCCTCAGGTCCCTTCGGGGCCTTTCAGTACCAGGAGTTCAAGCATGTCTTTTTTCAACCCGGAAAAACTGCAAACCGTTCAGAAAGCCAACCTCGATCTTTTGCAGCAGATCAGCGGCAAAGTCTTCGCCAGCGTTGAGCAGCTGAGCCAGTTGCAGTTCAAGGCACTGCGTGAATCCACCGAAGAGCAATTCGAAGGTGTGCGCAAACTGCTGGCTGTTCGCGATCCCCAGGGCTTCGCCGATTTGCAGGCATCTTTCAGCCAGCCGAACGCACAGACCGAACGCCTGGCCGAGTTCAACCGTCAGGTGCAGGCTCTGATCGTGGGCACCCATTCGGACATCGCCCAATTGACGTCGAATCAGGTCGAGGCGGGTACTGCGCAGGTTCAGGAATTTGTAGAAGAGATCAGCAAGAACGCACCGGCCGGTTCCGAGCCTGTGGTGGCGGCATTCAAATCGGGCCTGGCGAATGCCGGTACGGTGTTTGAAAGCGCGCAAAAAACCGCAAAACAGGCGACAGAGGCCGCTCAGGGTAATTTTGACAGCGCCTCCGCCGCCGCTGCGGACGCTGTTGCGAAGGCTGCTCCGCAAGCAAGTAACAAGGCCACCAACGGTAACAAGTAAGTCAAATCAGTAAGGCTGCACCGATGGCGATGGGTTTATTCCCCATCGCCATTTTTTTTGTCGCTGCCATCGGTAGTCGGCTTGGCGCCAAACAGGCCGAACATGTTCTGCGTATTCAGGTAAAGCGCCTTGGACTGGTCGACGTACTGGCGCATCAGGTCCTGCATCACCGGTGCCTGCTGGTGCATGAAGGTACTCCAGGCTTCGGACGACTGCGCGCCCGTCTGCGACTGGATGTCGATCACGGTCTGGATGCTTTTGTCGAGGTAGCTGCCGAGTACGCCCTGGTAAGGGCCGTAGAACTGGATGATCCCCATCAGCATGTCGCTGGTGAAGATCGGCTCACCGCCGCTTTCGGCTTCCAGGATGACTTGCAGCAGGATGCTGCGGGTCAGGTCTTCGCCACTCTTGGCGTCCACCACCTGGAACGCGACTTTATCGACGACCAGCTGGCGTATGTCCGCCAGGGTCAGGTGGCTGCTGGTGTGGGTGTCGTAGAGGCGGCGATTGGGGTACTTCTTGATCAGGCGGGGTGTGGGGTCTGTCATGCGGGGTGTCTCGTGGCGAGCCAGGTTTTCAGGCATCTTAACCTACTATGGCCACCGCCGCGGATGTACCCGATCCACTGTAGGAGCTGGCTTGCCAGCGATGGAGGTCAACGATGACGCGGGAAGCCTGACACCCCGCGGCGCCCTTAGCCCGATCCACCGTAGGAGCAAGCTTGCTCGCGATGGAGGTCAACGATAACGCGGGAAGCCTGACACCCCGCGGGGCCCTTAGTTTTTTCGCTGGTAAGCCAGCTCCTACAGTAGATCGGGTACGGCCGTGGGAGAAGGGTCGGTTGTGAGGTCGCCTTCGCTGGCAAGCCAGCTCCTACAGGGTAATGTGTGCATTTGAAGTTACGTATCATCCAGTAGGAGCTGGCTTGCCAGCGATGGAGGTCAACGATGACGCGGGAAGCCTGACACCCCGCGGCGCCCTTAGTTTTTTCGCTGGCAAGCCAGCTCCTACAGTAGATCGGGTACGGCCGTGGGAGATGGGTCGGTTGTGAGGTCGCCTTCGCTGGCAAGCCAGCTCCTATGTATGGACTCGCCCCCACTGTCTACCCGCTTTTAAAAAACCGTCGCCCCGTTGCATCTATGTATAAGGCCTATTCGTGGAAGCCGTCTTCGGCTTCTGGCCAAAATTGGAAAAGCTCGTGGTATGCCGATTACATTCAGGCCTCGAAGGCCAGTAGGAGCTTAGGCATCAATCCACGCCGGTCTTACCTGGGGTCAATTTTTTTCAGCAAAGGGTCGGACAGTTGGTACCTCGGTGGCAGAACTCTGTCGCTCAGTGGCTCATCGTTGCCTGCTGGCCATCTCCGGCGTGGCGACGATAAGTCTGGTCATTCTGTAGAAGCACCCAGACGATTCGCAGGTTGCGGTTGGCTAGCCTGATCGCAGCTTCCTTACGACCCAACCGGCTCATCCAGTGCAACAAGCGGCGGTCATCGGGTTGCTGGGAATCAGGTCGTAGTTGTTGCAGCACCGCGTGGGCTCCTTGGATCATCAGGCTGCGTAAATAAGCATCACCTCGCTTGGTCATGTCCCCCAGCCGGATCTTTTCCCCGCTGCTGTGCTGGTCAGGCACCATGCCAAAGTACGCGGCAAACTTGCGGGCATTGGGAAATCGCTCAGGCTTGGTTTCCTTGGCCACCAGGGCCGTGGCTGTGACTGGGCCGATGCCGCGCACAGTCATCAGTCGCTTCGCCGTCATGTCGGCGTTGGCGGCCACTTCCAGGCGTCCCGTCAGTACGCTGATGCGCTCGCCCAAATGGCGCCACTCGGCCAGCAGTTCGTCGATCAGTTCACGCAGCAGGGCCGGCACCGGCTGGGTAGCATCTTCCAGCACCCGCGGAATTTTCTGGCTGATCGCAACATCGCCTTGCGCCAAGGCGACACCGTGCTCGAGCAGCAGGCCGCGCATCTGATTACTGACGGCCGTGCGCCGACGCACATAGCCCTGACGGGCGCGATGCAACGCCTGCATGGCCAGCGCCGCGACGCTTTTGACCGGTACTGCGCAGATTTTTTCATCGCGACCAGCCCGCAGAATCGCCAACGCATCGTTGCGATCATTTTTTGGCCCACTGCGATGTTTGGCCACCAAACCGGCTGGAAGAATCCGCGCCGAATTACCTTGGTCTTGCAGTTGCCGGGCCCAGGCTTGAGCACCCGGACCGGTCTCCATCAAAACCACAACATGAGGCGGCAACTTTTGGAGAAACTCATAGAACGCCTCGCGCGACTTGATCCGTTGCTCGAAGCGCACCTGGCCGAGAACATCTTCACCGGCGACCTGAAAAACCTGCTTGGCCAGATCGACCGCCAAGGTTGTGCAGGTCGACAAATCGGTAGAAGACAGGGATTGATCAATCGAACTATGCTTTTTCATGGACTCGCCCTCGCTGCCGTTGGCTGTTTAGACTGCCACCGTGGCGCATTGACGCCTCGGCTGGGGCGAGTCCATCCAATTACAAGGATCTCATTCGGCCTGGATGGCGTCGAAGCGCTCTTGCGACGGCTCCCGCCGAATCATCCGCTTCATCTTCGACTCAAACGCCAGCGTCAGGCTCACCGCTGCGCAGGCCAATCCCAGCGCCAGGCCCCACCACACGCCCGTTGGCCCCCATTGCAAATGGAACGCCATCCACCAGGCTGCCGGGGCGCCAATCAGCCAATAACAGCCCAGGCCCACGAGGAAGGTGGTCTTGGCATCCTTGAGCCCGCGAATGCAGCCCATGGCGATGGTTTGCGTGCCGTCGAACAGCTCGAACCACGCCGCCACAGCCAGCAGGCTCACGGCCAGGTCGATGACGTCGCGAAACGCCGGGTCGTTGTGATCGAGAAACAGCCCGACCAACTGATTCGGCAACAGCCAGAAGACCATCGCAAAACACAGCATCGCCGCCGCGCCGAAAGCCAGACCGACCCTTCCGGCCAGCCGCGCGTCCAGTAACTGCCCGGCGCCGTAATGCTGACCGATGCGCATGGTGATCGCGTAGGAAATCCCCGCAGGCACCATGAATGCCACCGACACGATCTGCAGGGCGATCTGGTGCGCCCCCAGCTGCGTGCTGCCCATCGTGCCCATGCACAGCGCAGCGAAGGCAAACAGCCCGACCTCCACGGCGTAGGTGCCGCCAATCGGCAGGCCCAGGCGCCACAGTTCCTTCAGGTACTGGCGGTTGAGCCGCGACAAGCCCTGACGCAGTGGATAGGCATCATAGGCCGGGTGCCGGCGAATGTGCCACGCCAGAGCCAGGGCCATCAGGTTGGCGACAATCGCCGTGACCAGGCCAATGCCCATCAGCCCCAGTTTCGGCAGGCCGAACATGCCTGTGATCAGCGCATAGTTGAGCAGAAAGTTGGCAACGGTACCGCCCAGGCTGATGACCATCACCGGCGTTGCCCGGCCGATGGCGCTGGTGAAACCGCGCAAGGCCATGAAGCTTAGGTAGCCGGGCAGGGCAAAGGGCAGGAAGATCAGGAATTGTCCCGCCGCCTGGACGTTGCTTTCGGTCTGGCCGAACATCAGCAGTACCGGTTTCAGGTTCCACAGCAGAAGGCCGGCGCCCAGCGCCATCAACCATGCCAGCCACAAGCCGGCCTGGGTCAGCCGGGCTGCGCCGAGGATATCGCCCGCTCCCTGACGGATCGCCACCAGGGTGCCAACCGCCGCGATGACACCGATGCAGAAAATCGACACGAACGAATAGGTCGCCGCGCCGAGCCCGCCACCGGCCAGAGCCTCGGGGCTCAGGCGCGCCATCATCAGGGTGTCGGTGAGGACCATCAGCATGTGCGCCAACTGCGAGGCAATCAACGGCCCCGCCAGCCGCAGGATGGCCCAGAGTTCAATACGCGCTGGATGCTGCATGGTCATCACGCTCGGTTATCAAAGAGAACAGGAAAGCGTCGATTCTCGGCGCTCTGCGGCGTTTGCACAAAGGGATAAAAAGGATGGGTAACATGATTCAAACTCATGCTGAATAGTTTCTGCTAGGGTATCCAAAACCGCTGTAGGAGCTTTCCTGATGTCGCGTCGTCTTCCTCCTCTTTATGCCCTGCGCGCATTCGAAGCGGCGGCACGACACACGTCGTTTACCCGGGCCGCAGAAGATCTGTCGATTACCCAAAGTGCAGTCAGTCGGCATATTCGTACGCTCGAAGAGCATTTTGCCTGCCGCTTGTTTCACCGCAGTGGCCGCAACCTGCAGCTGACCGAATCGGCGCGCTTGCTGCTGCCGGGCATTCGCGAAGGGTTTACGGCCCTTGAGAGGGCCTGCAACACCTTGCGCGCCGAAGACGACATCCTGCGCATGAAAGCCCCGTCGACACTGACCATGCGCTGGTTGTTGGCGCGGCTCAGTCGGTTCCGCCATCTGCAGCCGGGGAACGAGGTGCAATTGACCAGCGCCTGGATGGATATCGATTCGGTGGACTTCAATGATGAGCCGTTCGACTGTGCGGTGTTGTTGAGCAACGGGCATTTCCCGGCGGACTGGGAGGCGAGCTATCTCTTTCCCGAGGAACTGATCCCGGTGGGGGCGCCCAACCTGCTTAATGATCAACTTTGGGATGTTGAGCGTCTGATCAATACCGAGCTGCTGCACCCGACACCGGATCGACGGGACTGGCGCAATTGGCTGGAGCGCATGGGCCTGGCCGAGCAGGTGTCGCTCAAGGGCGGGCAGGTCTTCGACACCCTTGAACTGGGCATGATCGCGGCTGCCCGAGGGTACGGCGTGTCGATGGGTGATCTGCTGATGGTGGCGGAGGATGTCGCCCAAGGTCGCTTGAGCCTGCCTTGGCCAACTGCAGTCGCCAGCGGCGAGAAGTATTACCTTGTGTGGCCGAAAACCCGTCCGGGTGGCGAGCGCATGCGTCGGCTCAGTGACTTCCTGCAAGGGGAGGTCAGGGCCATGGAGCTGCCGGATGTCGTGCACCTGAGCTGAGTCGTTACTGCGTTGCTGGCCGATACTGCAACGCCTCGGCCAGATGCTCGCGGCTGATGCTGTCGACCTGCTCAAGATCCGCCAACGTCCGCGCAACCTTGAGCAACCGGTGCGCTGAACGCAGGGAAAGGTTGAGCCGTTCACACGCGGTTTCCAGCCAGTTTTCATCGACTGTGGATAACTTGCAGTGCTTGCGCAGCCCTGGCAGATCGAGAAAGGCATTGGCACAGCCCTGACGCGTCTGTTGGCGCTCGCGTGCCTCGGCCACTATCAATGCAGCGCTGGCGCTGTCCTCTCCAGGTTTCACTGGAGGATTGAGCGCCGTGGCCTCCCGTGCGACGGTCAGGTGCAGGTCGATGCGATCCAGCAACGGGCCGGACAGTTTGTTGCGATAGCGCTGCACCATGTCCGGCGTGCAGGAGCAGCGGCCCGTAGGTTCGCCAAGATATCCACAGGGACACGGATTCATCGCCGCCACTAACTGGAACCGCGCCGGAAACCGCACGCGATCCTTCGCCCGGGAGACCACGATGTAGCCGGACTCCAGCGGTTCCCTCAGGACTTCCAGGACCCTGCGTTCAAACTCCGGAAGCTCGTCAAGGAACAAGACACCGTGGTGGGCGAGGGTGATTTCGCCTGGCTGCGGTTTCGAACCGCCGCCCACCAGTGCAGGGCCTGAGGCAGAGTGGTGGGGCTGGCGAAATGGCCGGTGAGGCCAATGGCTCAGCGGTACGCAACTGGTGACCGATTGAATGGCCGCCACCTCCAGCGCCTCGCTTTCGGACAGCGGCGGCAGGAGTCCGGGCAGACGGCTCGCCAGGAGTGTCTTGCCCGTCCCCGGCGGCCCGCTGAGCAACAGGTTGTGCGCGCCCGCCGCGGCAAGCAACAGCGCCCGTTTGGCCGCAAGCTGCCCCTGCACCTCATTCAGATCGGGATAGGGTTTGCTGGCGTAGAGCAAGCCATTGGAAACATAAGGCTCAATCGGCGTATGCCCATTGAAATGCGCGACAGCCTCCAGTAAATGATCCACCGCAATCACTTTCAAGCCCGACGCCAGGCACGCTTCCTCGGCATTGGCCCGCGGCACCACCAACGAACGCCCGGCCTTGCGCGCCGCCAATGCCGCCGGCAACACCCCGCGCACGGCCCGGACCGCGCCCGACAGCGCCAGCTCCCCCAGGCACTCCACATCATCGAGCGTCAGCGTCGGCACCTGCACACTGGCCGAGAGAATTCCCAGGGCAATCGCCAGATCGAAGCGCCCACCGTCCTTGGGCAGATCCGCCGGCGCCAGATTCAGGGTGATGCGCCGTGGCGGAAACTGCAGACCCGAATTGATGATCGCACTGCGCACCCGGTCCTTGCTTTCCTTCACCGCCGCCTCGGGCAGGCCGACCATGGTCAGCGATGGCAAACCATTGGCCAGATGGACTTCAACGGTGACAGCGGGCGCATCCACGCCAATTTGGGCGCGGCTGTGGACGATGGAGAGGGACATGGTCGTTCCTTGAAATGACGGAGGCCGCTTCCTGCGGGTTTTTCAAGGGTAGACAGAAGATGAGGGTTTCGCGTTGGGGTAGAGAACTTGAATTTTCGCTGGATGTTGCGAGTCATCCTGGAGCGTGCTGACTCACAAAAAAAACCGCCATGCAGGCAGTTCGTCTGTCGACAGGGTCAGGCTCTTTTGCCAGCAAGCAGGCCCGCAGGTTCAAGGTCTTTACCGTGGGAGGCAGTCCCGCCTTCGGATCGTCGTCGTACGCCTTAAGCATCCGGGTCGCCAAACCCAGTGCTGAACATTCAGCAGGGGATGAGCTTAGAGACTGGCTTATGGGCGACGCAATCGGACGGCGGTGTGATGTTTTGTAGGACGTTGCCGAGATGGTGGAAGGGCGGAACATCAAAAGATCGCAGCCTTCGGCAGCTCCTACAGGGATCGCGGCGTTTACTCGGTTGGTGGAGTGAGCTTCGCTTCCATTTCCGCAACCTTCGCCTCTAGCGCCTCCAGCCGCGCCCGCGTGCGCGCCAACACCACCATCTGGCTATCGAACTCTTCACGACTCACCAGATCCAGCTTGCTGAACCCGCTCTGCAACAGAGCCTTGAACTGGCTTTCGATTTCGCTTTTCGGCAGTGGCGTGTCGCCGCTGAAGAGTCGGGAGGCGGTGCCTGTCAGGGCGTCGAGGAAGTCTTTGGGCGCGAGCATGGGGGAATGTCCTGGTAGCAATGGCGGGCAGTGTATCACGCAGTGTCTATAGTCAATTCCGCAGGCAAGGGATGCACGCTTTTCGCGCATGCGGACGGACGGCATCGCACCGTTGTTGTGCGTAACCCGTTGGGTGTTGTCGTGAAGTGGTCGCGATCTGTTGGCAAAGGCTTGAAATCAATGTGTTTTGTGGAGATGGCAAGCTTTCTGCTTAGATGCTGATGACCCATGCACTGATGCAGTCGCTGTGACGAATGCAGTGCGCCAGGCGAAACGCGGGGAGTGTTTCGCAAGGAGCGGTTAACTGGCGTCGGACGGGCAGGTAAGGCCGACGATGCGTTACAAAGCCAGGCACTGCGCTTAGACTTGAGACGGGTTTGTTTTCCTGGGGCAAGTCCACCAAATTCGGGAGAGAGTTTTCATGAAGCTAGTCACTGCCATCATCAAGCCGTTCAAGTTGGACGACGTGCGCGAGTCGTTATCCGAGATCGGCGTGCAGGGCATTACCGTTACTGAAGTCAAAGGCTTCGGTCGGCAGAAGGGTCACACCGAGCTGTATCGCGGCGCGGAATACGTGGTCGATTTCCTGCCAAAGGTGAAGATTGATGTCGCCATTGACGACAAGGATCTCGACCGGGTTATCGAGGCGATAACCAAGGCGGCCAACACCGGCAAGATCGGTGACGGCAAGATCTTCGTGGTCAATCTGGAACAGGCGATTCGCATCCGTACCGGCGAAACCGATACCGACGCAATCTAAGCCGCCACAAACCCAACGCCCCAGGAGAAAACAAAATGACTCTGCGTAAATTCGCAGGGCTAGGAGCCCTGTTGTCCATCGTAATGCCCAGCCTTGCTTTGGCGGCAGACGAAGTGGCGGCCCCAGTCCTCAACTCCGGCGATACCGCCTGGATGTTGACCTCGACAGCCCTCGTGCTGTTCATGACCATTCCCGGCCTCGCGCTGTTCTACGGCGGCATGGTTCGCTCCAAAAACATTCTTTCCGTGATGATGCAGTGCTTCGCCATTACCGGCCTGATCAGCGTCCTGTGGGTCATCTATGGCTACAGCATCGCGTTCGACACCACCGGTATGGAACAGGGCGTCGTCAACTTCAACTCGTTCTTCGGTGGCATGGGCAAGGCCTTCCTCGCCGGTGTCACGCCATCCAGCCTGACCGGCCCGGCTGCGTTGTTCCCTGAAGCGGTGTTCATCACCTTCCAGATGACGTTCGCGATCATCACCCCGGCGCTGATCGTCGGTGCCTTCGCCGAGCGCATGAAGTTCTCCGCGATGCTGATCTTCATGGGCATCTGGTTCACCCTGGTGTATGCACCGATCGCGCACATGGTCTGGTCCGGCAACGGCGGCCTGATGTGGGACTGGGGCGTACTGGACTTCGCCGGCGGCACCGTGGTGCACATCAACGCCGGTGTGGCCGGTCTGATTGCCTGCCTGGTGCTGGGCAAGCGTAAAGGCTTCCCGACCACCCCGATGGCGCCGCACAACCTTGGTTACACGTTGATGGGCGCGGCCATGCTGTGGGTTGGCTGGTTCGGTTTCAACGCCGGTTCCGCTGCGGCGGCCAACGGCACGGCCGGCATGGCGATGCTGGTCACCCAGATCGCGACCGCCGCTGCGGCACTGGGCTGGATGTTCGCCGAGTGGGTCACCCACGGCAAACCAAGCGCACTGGGCATCGCCTCGGGTGTGGTTGCCGGCCTGGTAGCCATTACCCCGGCCGCTGGCACCGTAGGCCCGATGGGCGCTCTGGTGATCGGTCTGGCTGCAGGCGTGGTGTGCTTCTTCTGCGCGACTACGCTCAAACGCAAACTCGGCTATGACGACTCCCTGGATGCCTTCGGCGTACACGGTATCGGCGGTATTCTCGGCGCGATCCTCACCGGTGTCTTCGCTGCACCGTCCCTGGGTGGCTTTGGCACCGTGACCGACATCGCCGCGCAAGTGTGGATTCAGTGCAAAGGCGTGGGCTTCACCGTGATCTACACCGCAATCGTCACCTTCATCATCCTCAAGGTCCTGGACGCCGTCATGGGCCTGCGGATCACCGAAGAAGAAGAGGCGGTCGGTATCGATCTGGCGCTTCACAACGAACGCGGCTACAACTTGTAAGCACGCGCATGAAAAAAATTGCCCGGCTTGCCGGGCATTTTTTTGTCCGGGATTTGTCATTGAAGGGAGAGCTGAAAGGTTTTTTCCTACAGGTTTTACGATGTTTGCGCCGGGTGTATTTGTACGGTCGAAGGCTTACAGAAATGAAGGAATATTAGGGCCTTTGTTTTTTCCCAGAGCGCGCTAGAATGCGCCCCGAACGTGCGGAGAACTGTATGTGGCAACAGACTCTGATTACCCTGCGGGCGAGGCCTCGGGGCTTTCATCTGGTAACGGACGAGTTACTCGCCGGCTTGCCTGAACTCAAGGCGTGTCGGGTCGGTCTGTTGCATTTGTGGCTGCAGCATACCTCGGCGTCGTTGACCATCAACGAAAACGCCGATCCGGCGGTACGTCGCGACTTCGAACGATTTTTCAATCGTCTGATCCCACAAGGAACAGACGGCTATGAGCATAACGACGAAGGCCTGGACGACCTCCCGGCGCACTTCAAGGCCAGCGTGCTTGGCTGTCAGCTCAGTTTGCCGATTTCGGCGGGCCGACTGGCGTTAGGCACCTGGCAAGGCGTTTATCTGGGCGAGCACCGTGATCATGGCGGTGCTCGTAAAGTCCTCGCCACCGTGCATGGTGAAGGGGCATAACCGCTGGTCAGCAGCGGCTGTTGATTTTTTTCCGGCAGCCTTCGACAGAGGGCAAAGCTGGGCTATAACTAATCTGCTTTTCGCAAGTCATGAGGTAGAACATGAGCGACGATGATCTGGAAAACGACGACCTCGAAGTAGGCGACGACGACGAAACCGAAGAAGGTCTGGAAGCAGCGGCGGAAGACGTCGCTGAAGACGACGGCGGTGATGCCCCCGTTCCGACCGCCAAAGGCAAAGCCAAGGCAGCGGTATCGGTCGATGAGCTGCCGAGTGTCGAGGCCAAGAACAAGGAACGTGACGCCCTGGCCAAGGCCATGGAAGAGTTCCTGGCTCGTGGCGGCAAGGTGCAGGAAGTGGAGGCCAATGTGGTCGCCGATCCGCCCAAGAAGCCGGACAACAAGTACGGTAGCCGGCCTATCTGAGGCTGCTACGCGCTTGCTGAAAAAGCCCGCCGTCGCTGCGGGCTTTTTCATGGGTGGCTCAAAATCGTGCACAGATCCTGTAGGAGCCGGCTTGCCGGCGAAGGGGCCCTTGAATCTTGTGTAATCCTTGAGGCCGCCTTCGCTGGCAAGCCAGCTCCTACAGGTTCGGCGTCAGGCCATTCCACTGCGCCAACAATCCCGGCAATTCGGTCAGGCTGCGAATCTCGGCATCCGGCAGGCGCTCTGCTTCCCAGACTTTGCCCGCCGGGTTGAACCAGATCGCCCGCAGCCCTGCCTGCTGGGCGCCGGCAATGTCATCGCCTGGATGATCGCCGATATGCACCGCCGTCTCAGCGGTTGCACCTCCGCGCTGCAATGCCTCATGGAACAGTCGCGCATCGGGTTTGGCGATGCCGATGTCTTCGGCGCACAACGCAAACTTGAAGTAGTCCGCCAGCCCCAACCGCCGCACATCGGCGTTGCCGTTGGTGACCACGCCGAGGGTGTAATGATTGGCCAGTGCCTGGAGGGTCGGTTGCACCTCCGGGAAGATCTCCAGCTGATGCCGGGCATGCAGGAACACTTCGAAGCTCTGGTCGGCCAGGTCTGACGCTTCGACGTGGGCATAACCGGCTTCTTCCAGCGCTTGAAACAACACGCGACGACGCAAGGCACTGATGCGGTGTTTGAGCGCCGGTTCAATGCTCAGGATGCGCTCGCGAATGGCCCACAAATGCTCCACCGGCACCGCGCCCAGGTTGGGTGCATGTTCAGTCAGCCATTCACGCAATACGGCTTCGGCGCTGACGATCACCGGGGCGGTGTCCCACAGGGTGTCATCGAGGTCGAAGGTGATCAGTTGGAGGGTCATTAATCGTCGCCTTTCATGCGTTTGGCCCGTGGGTGGGCGCTGTCGTAGACGGTGGCCAGGTGTTGGAAATCCAGATGGGTGTAGATCTGCGTGGTCTTGATGTCCGAGTGGCCGAGCAGTTCCTGCACCGCCCGCAGGTCCTGGGAGGACTCCAGCAGGTGGCTGGCGAAAGAATGTCGCAACATGTGCGGGTGCAGGTTTTGTCCCAGTTCGCGTTCGCCCGCAGCCTTGACCCGCAGCTGGATCGCCCGCGGTCCCAGGCGCCGGCCTTGCTGGCTGACAAACACCGCATCGTCCGCCGGATTGGCCATGGCCCGCAGTGGCAGCCACTCTTCCAGCGCCTCGCGGGCTTTTTTGCCGACTGGCAGCAGGCGGGTCTTGCTGCCCTTGCCATGCACCTGGACCATGCCGTCCGCCAGGTCCAGCTGATCGAGATTGAGCCCGGTCAGCTCCGACAGGCGCAACCCGGAGGAGTAGAACAGTTCGAGAATCGCCTGGTCCCGACGCGCCAGAAAGTCGTCTTCCACGCCACCTTCCAGCAGTTGCAGGGCACGGTCGGTGTCGAGGGTCTTCGGCAGGCGGCGCTCGCCTTTGGGCGGTGCCAGGCCATTGGCCGGATCGTGGTCGCAGAGGCCTTCGCGGTTCAGGTAGTGATAGAGCCCACGTACCGCCGACAGCAGTCGCGCCAGGCTGCGGGACGACTGACCTTGTGAGTGCAGGCGCGCGACCAGGCTACGCAGGCGCTGGATGTCCAGCGCGGCCCAGCTGTCGATGTTCTGTTTGGCGCACCAGCCGAGCACTTTGTCGAGGTCGCGGCGGTAGGCCGAGAGTGTATGTGGCGACACCTGCCGCTCACTGCGCAGGTGTTCGCAGTAAGCGTCCAGTTGCCGTTCCATATCAGCGTACCGAGCGCAGGGAGCTGTTGAACCGTGGCAGCACGCGGCCCATGACTTCGGCGATGTAGCTCAGGAACAGCGTGCCCACCGAGCTCTTGTAGTGCTGCGGGTCGCGGCTGGCGATGGCCAGGATGCCGTGAATGCCTTGATGGCTGATGGCGACGACGGCGGTGGAGCCGATCTGCTTGCGCTGTTCTTCGCCGAACAGGAAGTCCAGCTCGTGCTCGCGCAGGCTGCCGCTGACGCTTTTGTCCTCCAGCAACAAGCCGCCGATGGCCACCTGGGCGTCGGCGTGGGTCACCCAGCGACCCACCGGCATGGCGTTGTCGCCGAGCAGGATGAGGCTGACGAAGGGGACCTGGAAGTCCTGGCGCAGGCTGTCTTCGACGCAGATCACCACGTCTTCCAGGCTGGTGGCATCGAGCAGGGCGAGGATCAGTCGGCGGGTCTTGTCGAACAGGCGGTCATTGTCGCGCGCCACGTCCATCAAGTGCGACAGGCGATGGCGCAGTTCGATGTTGCGGTCGCGCAGGATGGTCATCTGCCGCTCCACCAGCGACACCGTATCGCCGCGCTGGTGGGGAATGCGCAAGGACGCAAGCAGGTCTTCGTGCTCGACGAAGAAGTCCGGATGAGCCTCCAGGTACGCGGCCACCGCCGCCGCCTCCAGGTTTTCGGACGCTGATTCGTCGGGCTGTAGGGCGGGCACCTGGGGCTTATCGGTCATGGTTGTGGCTCACTCAAAGACGCACTTGTCCTTCATAAACGCGCACTGCCGGGCCGGTCATCATGACCGGTTGGCCAGGGCCTGCCCATTCAATGGACAGGCGCCCGCCAGGCAGGTCGATCAGCAGTGGCGAATCCATCCACCCCTGGCTGATCGCGGCGACGGCGGCGGCACAGGCGCCGGTCCCGCAGGCCTGGGTTTCCCCGGCCCCGCGTTCCCAGACGCGCAACTGCGCGCGGCTCCGGTCGATGACCTGGAGAAAACCGACATTGACCCGTGCCGGGAAGCGCGGGTGATGTTCGATCTTCGGCCCCAGTTCATGCACCGGTGCGTTGTTGATATCGCTGACCCGCACCACGGCATGGGGGTTGCCCATGGACACGGCGGCCAGCTCGACCGGCGTGCCATCGACGTCGACCTGATAGTTCAGGGCCTGCTCTGGCGCCTGGAACGGAATGTCGGCCGGCACCAGGCGTGGAGCGCCCATGTTGACACTGATCTGGCCGTCGCTGCGAACATCGAGCTCGATGATACCGCTCTTGGTTTCGACACGGATCTGCCGTTTCGCGGTCAGGCGCTTGTCGAGCACAAAGCGGGCGAAACAGCGTGCACCGTTGCCGCACTGTTCCACTTCGGAGCCGTCGGAGTTGAAGATCCGATAGCGGAAGTCCACGTCCGGGTTGCTCGGGGCTTCGACGATCAGCAACTGGTCGAAACCGATGCCGGTGTGTCGATCGCCCCATTGCTTGGCATGCTTGGGCAGAATATGCGCGTGCTGGCTGACCAGGTCGAGGACCATGAAGTCATTGCCCAGGCCGTGCATCTTGGTAAAACGCAGCAGCATGGTTTTACTCCGGCAGCAGGCTTTCGCCAGCGAACAACTCGGCTACCGTCTCACGGCGACGCACTTCAAATGCCTGGTCTCCGTCCACCAACACTTCGGCGGCGCGGCCGCGGGTGTTGTAGTTGGAGCTCATGACAAACCCATAGGCTCCGGCCGAATGCACAGCCAGCAGATCACCTTCTTCCAGGGCCAGCTCACGATCCTTGGCCAGGAAGTCGCCGGTCTCGCAGATCGGGCCGACGATGTCGTAGGCGCGCGCTGCGCTGTTGCGCGGGCGCACGGCGGTGACGTCCATCCAGGCCTGGTACAGCGCCGGGCGGATCAGGTCGTTCATGGCCGCGTCGACGATGGCGAAATCCTTGTGCTCGGTGTGCTTGAGATACTCGACCTGGGTCAGCAGCACGCCGGCATTGGCGACGATGAAGCGGCCCGGCTCGAACACCAGGGCCAGGTCGCGACCGTCGAGACGCTCGCGCACGGCCTTGATGTAGTCGCCAGCCAATGGCGGTTCTTCGTCGCGATAACGTACGCCCAGGCCACCACCGAGGTCGATGTGGCGCAGGTAGATGCCGCAATCGCCGAGGCGGTCGACCAGGCCCAGCAGGCGATCGAGGGCATCGATGAACGGCGGCAGGGTGGTCAGTTGCGAGCCGATATGGCAATCGACGCCGACCACTTCCAGGTTCGGCAGCTGCGCGGCACGCACATACACGTCTTCGGCGTCGGCGATGGCGATGCCGAACTTGTTCTCTTTGAGACCGGTGGAGATGTACGGGTGAGTACCGGCATCGACGTCCGGGTTCACGCGCAGCGAGATCGGCGCACGAACACCCAGCTCGGCGGCCACCACTTGCAGGCGTTCAAGCTCGTCGGTGGATTCGACGTTGAAGCAGTGCACGCCGACTTCCAGGGCACGACGCATGTCGTCACGGGTCTTGCCGACGCCGGAGAACACGATCTTGTCGGCGCTGCCACCGGCGGCCAGTACGCGTTCCAGTTCGCCACGGGAGACGATGTCGAAACCGGCGCCAAGACGCGCCAGGACATTCAGTACACCCAGGTTGGAGTTGGCCTTGACCGCAAAGCAGACCAGGTGAGGCATGCCGGCCAGGGCATCGGCATACGCCAGGTATTGGGCTTCGATGTGCGCGCGCGAGTAAACGTAGGTCGGTGTACCAAAGCGATCGGCGATAGCAGACAGGGCAACACCTTCCGCGAACAGTTCACCGTCACGGTAGTTAAAAGCGTCCATGATGTTCCCTTATTATTGGTAGACGTCGTGCTTGTGCGATTTGGACGGCTGCTTTTGCGAGGACTGAGCCTGCTCTGCCGGGTCCTGGTCCTCATCGGGCAGGTACAGCGGGCCTTTTTGACCGCAGGCCGACACCAGGCAGGCAACCGCGAGGAGCGCAGCAAGGGAAGAGATCAAGCGCTTCATGGCGAAATCCTTGAAAATGCATTAATTGCGCCAGAGTATACCGGCCACCCGGCAGCTTGCCTATGCGACGGGGCTCCCGTCCGGCGGGCCTTGCCGCATACACATCGAACCCTGTGGGAGCGGGCTTGCTCGCGAAAGCGGTGGTTCAGGCAACGAAGATGTTGAATGTGCCGGCCTCTTCGCGAGCAAGCCCGCTCCCACAGGTACAGCGTTTGATGTACCTATATGGGCCCATGATCGTTATCCTTTGCAATCAGCGGGGCTCGTCCGTATCTTGCGGCGCTTGAGCCTGATCAGACACTTTTTGAGGTTGCCGTAATGAGTTTGTCCGAAGCCCGTTTCCACGATCTGGTCGATGCCACCCAGCAGACGCTGGAGGATATCTTTGACGAGAGTGACCTGGATATCGATCTGGAGAGCTCGGCCGGTGTGCTGACCGTCAAGTTTGAAAACGGCAGCCAGCTGATCTTCAGTCGCCAGGAACCGCTGCGTCAGCTGTGGCTGGCAGCCGTGTCCGGGGGCTTTCACTTCGACTACGACGAAGAAAGCGAGCGCTGGATGTGCGACAAGAGCGAAGAGCAGCTGGGTGAAATGCTCGAGCGCATCGTCGAGCAGCAGGCCGGCATCGAACTCGATTTCGAAGGCCTGTAACGCCGTGACCCAGCCAGTCCCCGTGCGGCCACCCAAGCCGCTGTACAGCAACGTCAGCCCGGCCGTCCCTTCGCCGTGCAGCGGCGTGTGCCGGCTGGATGAGCAGAAGGTCTGTCTCGGGTGTTTCCGCCATGTCGAAGACATCCGCGAATGGCGCTCGGCGGATGACGAACGTCGGCGGGTCATCTGCACCCAAGCCTCCCAGCGCAAGACCGGCGCCGGTCCCCGGTAGGGGCGCATCGCCGTACGCCGGTGGCGGCTTGTATATTTTTTGAGCTGTGATAGTGTCCGGGTACGCCTCAACCCATCGAGGCTTGTGAAAACCCCGCCTTTTTCTGGCGGGGTTTTGCTTTTTTCGTGCAGAAGAAAGGAGTCTGCCCTGATCATGACCGCACCTTCCATCACCCTTACCCGTCTGGACGTACAACGTCTGGAGCGCCTGATCGACAGCCTGGACGAAACGCTGCCGGGCGTTATCGCGCTGCAAACCGAACTGGATCGCGCCGATACACTGGTCGGCCACGATGAAGTGCCCGCCGATGTCGTGACCATGAATTCCCGTGTGCACTGCCGCGAAGAAGGCAGTGGCAAGGACTATCACCTGACGCTGGTGTACCCCAAGGATGCCAACGCCGACGAGGGCAAGATTTCCATTCTGGCACCGGTCGGCAGTGCGCTGCTGGGGCTCAAGGTCGGCCAACACATCGACTGGCCGGCGCCGGGTGGCAAGACCTTGAAACTGACCCTGCTTGAAGTCGAATCGCAGCCAGCCAACGGCGGCGCCTTCCCCGAGTGACCTCCTCTCAGACCTGCCCGAGCGCCTCGTTCAATGCGCGCTCCAGGTCGGCCTTGTAGCGCAGATACAGATGGCTTGACCCCTGACCATCACCGAGCACGCCCGAAAGGTCCAGATCGGTGATGTAACAGCGGTAGCGTTCGGTCTCGCGGCGTTGTTCAAAGATTTCCCGAGCGACCACGCTGAACAGCTGGTCGCCATGTTCCAGCTCGGAAAACTCCCGCTGATTGCAATACAACGTGACCTGCACCTTGCCCGGTGCGGCTTTGCCGACGATCGCCTGTACGTCATAGAAGGGTTTATCGGCCGGGGTTTGCGGTGCCGATCGGGCTTCGATCCGTCGCGCCTTGCCTGCACCTGAAGGCAGCAGTTGGTAATAGAGGGTGTCCAGGTTCGCAGGCTGTGCCCCGTCCATCGGCAGCGCTGCGTCGCGCCGGTACTGGATCGATTGCAGGAAACGCTGCAGGGGCACCAGCAGGCTTTGTTCGTCATGCCACGGCAGGCGCTGTTGCCACAAGGCGTTGAATTCATCGAGCACGTACAGGTCGGCCTGCGCTTCGTTGACCCGGTAGAACACCTGGATGCAGTCCGGCCGCCCCATGGGCAGGAGTAGCGCCAGGTCTTGGTCGTCCAACGCCATCGGGTCCAGGTGCAGCGGGCTGTAACTCGCCCGTTCTTCACCGAGGTAATCGAGCAGGGCCGGCAGGGTGGCCAGCGCGATGTGCTTGACCTGGCCGGGTATCAGCTCCAGCACGTGGTAATGCTGCTGGACCTGGATCAGGTAGCGGTGATTGAGTTTGCTCAGCAGCAGGTTCTGCGCGATGTCGAGGATGTCTTCGATGCGCTGGGCGATGAATTGCGCGCGGTTGTGGCAGAAACAACGGACCCTCACCCTGGGCTGCTGCGGCCCGCCGGGCAGGCTGTTGAGATAGTCGCGCAGGCAATCGAGCAGGGCATGGGGGCCGTCATAACGGCTGACCAGCACTTCGTTCCAGCTGTTGAGCGTGAGCTGGTCCAGGGTCAGCACCAGGTTTTCCCTGACACCTGCGTAGCTCAAGGAGTCGGTGCGCTCGGTGGTCATCAGGATGTTCAGTTCGCGATGGTGCTTGAGCGGATCGATGCCGACGTTGACCAGGATCAGCACCTCGCTGGGCACGCTGGCGCGCAGCAGGGGTTCTTCGGCGACAGTCGGCAGAGGCAGGGGAATGCTCTGTTGCAGGCTGCCCAGCAAATTGAACAGCTCGAATTCGCTCAGGTCGCTGCTGCCCGGGTGCAAGGCCAGGCGGGTGCTGCTGTCGATCACACCGTTGCGGTGGCACCAGGCGAGCAGCTCGAGCAGATGGCGACTGCGTTTGATCGGAGCGAAATGTTCCCACTCGAGCACGGTCAGGCTACCGTTGTATAAGCCCCACTGGCTTTGTTTCGGTTCTTTCCTGCTGGGCGCGTACACCAGCGTCAGGGTGTCTTCGGCCAGATCCGGGGCGATGCCCGGGTTGATGAACTCGATCTTGTCCGCCTTGCGCTCGAACGCCGCGTACAGGCGTCGGCCCAGCACGCTGAGGTCGCGCTTGTTGATCAGGCTGATGGTGTGTTCCTGGCGGGCGAACCGGGTCAGGAAGCGATAGCTGAAATTCAGTTCGTTGACCAGCGCCCGGCGCTCCGAGCTGACCTGCCGGACTTTCCACTGGCTGCGGCTGTCGAGCAGGGCCAACTGGCGATGGTCCCATTGCCATTCGTGGGCCAGGCGCTCCAGCAGCGAGCGTTGCCAGCCCTGGGTGCGCCCGCCGTTGCCGGTGAGCTTGCGATTGACCTTCAGGTACAGCGCCCGGCGCACCAGCTCCAGGCGTTCCGGTTCATTGCGGGCGATGAGGTATTCGGCGATGCGCCGATAGACCACGACATAGGGGTCCAGCTCGTCGAGGTCGAGCCGGTTGGCGAACACCGCCTGCTTGAAGCGCAGGCTCAGGCATTGGACCCTGGGGTGTTCGCTGGCGTACACCTCGGTCAGCAGGAGTTTGAGCACCGATTTGTACGGCGACTCGATGCCCTTGAACAACTGCCAGAGCCCGGCCCCGATGAATTCCCCGGGCGGGATGTAGGCCAGATGGCCCAGGTCCAGTGTTTCATCGGCGCGAATGAAGCGCTTGGACGTCAGCGTGTGGGTGTACCGGTCATAGTTGGCTTCCTCATACACCGGCACCAGCCACCAGATCGGCGTGCGTCCCGCCAGCCAGATCGCGGTGCGATAAAACTCGTCCAGCAGCAGGTAATGCTGGGTGGTACCGCAGTCTTCGGAGCTCAGCTGGCTGTCGCGCTCACCGCGTACGAAACGGACGGGGTCGATCAGGAAGAAGTGCGCCTCGGCGCCCTGGCTGGCAGCCCAGGTTTCCAGCAGTTGGCATTTCCTGCGCAACTCGGTGAGTTCGTTTTCGCTCAGATCCGGACTGTGGCAGACCCACACGTCCATATCGCTCTGCTCAGCCTGGGCCAGGGTACCGAGGCTGCCCATCAGGAACAGGCCATGAATCGGTCGGGGTGGATTGCTGCCGTGGCGCGGCTTATAGGAAAAGGAACGGGTCAGGCGCTGGGCTTCGGCGAGGACGCTGGCATCCGGCTCGAAATTCGACAGCCCGGCGGGCGTGCTGCCCGAGACGTAACCCGGTAGTAGCGGATGATTGACGTGGAAGAACAGCGGAAGGAGGTTCAACACCCCTTGCTGGCGCGTCGACAACCCTTCCATGGCACGCGCCATGCGCCCCTCGTTGAGCTTGAGGAAGCGTGCGCGCAGCTGACTGAGAACCTTGCGGTCGATTCCCTCGTCCAGATCGGGGCGGATTTCATGGGTGCGGGTCATGTCAGCTCAAACCGGCTCGCAGGGCTCGGACGTGGAGGCTCTCGGGATGAGGGGCAGTTTAGCGCCTCGGCCCCGGGACTTTTAAGCTGATTTTGTATTTCTGGCGTCAGATTTCTATCGCAGGGCGACGCCAGGCAGCTGAATGCGCCCGCGGAAATCCCGTGGCAGGGGTTTCCGTGGGCATGCGATGGATTTCAGGCTGTTTCCTGAACGCTCAGAATAGTCAGTACGGTTTGCACATTTTGCGCGGCGTCACGGCCCAGGCTGGTCAGATAACCGCCATCGGGCTGGTCGATCAGTTCTTTCTCAAACAGGCGTTTGGCGGCGGCAACGTGTTTCGGGGCAGCGGTCTGATGAATTTTCAAACCTTCCTGGGAACTGTCCAGGTTGAAGAGTGCGAGGACTTCCAGTTCGGCAACCAACTCAGGGGTAAGCGACATAAGGACTCCAGACTTTCTAGGAATTTGGCGACAGCGCCCCTAAGGTGATCCCACTCGTGCGGTATGTCCAGTCACGGCGACGCGTTATTTCTTTTCCGGCGGCAACTCTGGCAGCGCCCGCAGCGCGGCTTCGTACCATTCGGTATTGAACGCGCGGTCTTCTTCGAGGATTGCGTCGATTTCCACCGCCAGCACGTGGGCCATCAGGTTGAGGATTTCGTCACGCTCGTAACCCACCAGGGTCAGCTTGTTGAACGTTGCCTTGGCCGCTGGCGGGTTATCGCTTTCGATCTGGTTCTCGATGGCTTCGATCAGCGTGGTTTCGGCAAATTCTTCTTCGTCGTTATCGATATCGATTGGCTCGCTCATGGCAGGCTCCTCAGGGAAAGGTCGCCAGTTTACCCGCATTCAGCAGCGTGATGCTGCTGGCAAGAAAGCCTCGGGCGTTCTATAAACAGGCACTGCCCACCCCGCACGGCCTGGAGGCTCTGTGATGCTCAAGCTTTATGGTTTTTCCGTCAGCAACTACTACAACATGGTCAAGCTGGCGCTGCTGGAGAAAGGACTGCCATTCGAAGAAGTGCCGTTTTACGCGGGCACCAGCCCGGAAGCGCTGGCCATCAGCCCGCGCGGCAAAGTCCCGGTGCTGCGCACGGAGCAAGGTTTCATCAATGAAACCAGCGTGATTCTCGAGTACATCGAACAGAGCCAGAAAGGCACGCCCCTGCTGCCGAGCGATCCGTTCGAGCGGGCGCAGGTGTTGGCGCTGGCCAAGGAGATCGAGTTGTATATCGAGCTGCCGGGAAGGGCCTGTTACCCCGAGGCTTTTTTCGGCGCGAGCGTGCCGGATGCAATCAGGGAAAAAACCAAGACTGAACTGTTGCAGGGTATTGCGGCGCTAGGCCGGCACGGAAAATTCAGTCCCTACGTGGCCGGTGAAACTCTGAGCGTGGCGGATCTGTATTTCCTGTACAGCGTGCCGTTGGCTTGTGGGGTTGCCAAGAAGCTTTTTGGTATCGATCTGCTGGCTGAGCTGCCGGCTGCCAAGGCGCTGCTGGAACGCTTGGGAGACAATCCGAACGTGCAGCGGATTGCGGCGGACAAGGAAGCGGCGATGCCAGCGTTCATGGCGATGGTCGCGTCCAAAAGGTAGGTTTTCAGCGCTCTTAAGATCGCATCGCCAGCAGGCTGGCTCCCACATTCGATCACATTCTTTCTGAAAGAACTCGGTTAAATGTGGGAGCCAGCCTGCTGGCGAAGCTTTTGGCGGTTTAGCGGCTGGCGATCAAAGCCTGGCCACGAACCACAGCTGCCTTGACCTGCGCCGGCGCAGTGCCGCCGATGTGGTTGCGGGCATTGACCGAACCTTCCAGGGTCAGCACGGCAAACACGTCCTGATCGATCTGGTCGCTGAACTTGCGCAGTTCTTCCAGGCTCATTTCCGCCAGGTCCTTGCCGCTTTCCACGCCGTATTTCACGGCATGGCCGACGATTTCATGGCAGTCGCGGAAGGGCAGGCCGCGACGTACCAGGTAGTCGGCCAGGTCGGTGGCGGTGGAGAAGCCGCGCAGGGCAGCTTCGCGCATCATCGCGTGCTTGGGCTTGATCGCCGGGATCATGTCGGCGAAGGCGCGCAGCGAATCGCGCAGGGTATCGGCGGCGTCGAACAGCGGTTCCTTGTCTTCCTGATTGTCCTTGTTGTAGGCCAGGGGCTGGCCTTTCATCAAGGTCAGCAGGCCCATCAGCGCGCCGAACACACGGCCGCTCTTGCCACGCACCAGCTCCGGCACGTCCGGGTTTTTCTTTTGCGGCATGATCGAGCTGCCGGTGCAGAAACGGTCCGGCAGATCGATGAACTGGAACTGCGCGCTGGTCCACAGCACCAGCTCTTCGGAGAAGCGCGACAAGTGCATCATCGCGATGCTGGCGGCCGAGCAGAACTCGATGGCGAAGTCGCGATCGGACACGTTGTCCAGTGAGTTGCCACCCACCGCATCGAAGCCCAGCAACTGGGCGGTGTATTCGCGGTCGATCGGGTAGGTGGTGCCGGCCAGCGCGGCGCTGCCCAGTGGCATGCGGTTGGTGCGCTTGCGGCAGTCGACCAGGCGCTCGTAGTCGCGGCTGAGCATTTCGAACCAGGCCAGCATGTGGTGCCCGAAGGTCACCGGCTGCGCAGTTTGCAGGTGGGTGAAGCCGGGCATGATGGCGCCCGCTTCGCGCTCAGCCTGCTCCAGCAAGCCTTTTTGCAGGCGGGTGATTTCGCCGAGGATCAGGTCGATTTCGTCACGCAGCCACAGGCGAATGTCGGTGGCGACCTGGTCGTTGCGGCTACGGCCAGTGTGCAGCTTTTTACCGGTCACGCCGATGCGGTCGGTCAGGCGCGCCTCGATGTTCATGTGCACGTCTTCGAGGTCGACGCGCCAATCGAACTGGCCAGCCTCGATTTCACCCTGGATGGTCTTCAGGCCATCAATGATGCTGTCGCGCTCGGCATCGGTCAGCACGCCGACCTTGGCCAGCATGGTAGCGTGGGCGATCGAGCCCATGATGTCGTGGCGATACAGGCGCTGGTCGAAGGTGACGGAGGCGGTGAAGCGGGCGACGAAGGCGTCGAC
Source organism: Pseudomonas sp. YuFO8 (assembly GCF_035065025.1). Classification (NCBI taxonomy): domain Bacteria; kingdom Pseudomonadati; phylum Pseudomonadota; class Gammaproteobacteria; order Pseudomonadales; family Pseudomonadaceae; genus Pseudomonas; species Pseudomonas sp. YuFO8. The sequence continues at coordinate 110,793 of NZ_JAXDEQ010000010.1, forward strand.
GGGTTCACTGAAGCGGCCGCCCCAGGACTGATTGGTCTTGTCAGTGCTCATGAATTCGCTCGTATCGGCTGAAGAAAAATGGCGTTGAAAGCTGCCGCGGATAATAACAGGGTTGCCAATCCTGTCGTTGACACTGGTCGATTGGTTTTCTCGTGTGGGAGCGAGCCTGCTCGCGATGGACGTTAACGATAACGCGTGCTTTCTGAATAAACCGTCGCTCTCAGGTTCATCGCGAGCAGGCTCGCTCCTACAGTTTTCACTATTAGTACAACGATATTTTTCAATTGAGCAATATCGTTCCGGCAACCGTCTACAGTTGGACAGGAGGATGAGCGCACTTCTCGGTGCGCAAAAGGACTATAAGAAGAGGGGTGTTCATATTGCGTATCAGCAAACCCTGTGGCGATGTGTCGCCAAAGCGGGCCTGGGCCGCTAATCGCCCGGCAGATGAAAAATTAGCTGCCCGACCAGCGGCACTTTTTCACGCTCGCGCTAGTCTTAGCGTGGATCGCGGTGACGGACGTCACTTCACCTGTCTACGCTATCCTTGTGCGAGACTCACGCAGGAATCCAGCGCAATATGAATGTCCTGATCGTTGATGACGACCCCCTAGCCCGCGAGCGCCTGAGCCGAATGGTTGGTGAACTCGAGGGATACAGTGTCCTGGAGCCCAGCGCCACGAACGGCGAAGAAGCGTTGGCACTGATCGACAGCCACAAACCGGATATCGTGCTGCTCGATATCCGCATGCCAGGCCTCGATGGCCTGCAAGTGGCCGCGCGATTGTGCGAACGCGAAACCCCGCCTGCCGTGGTGTTTTGCACAGGCCCCGATGAATTTGCCGTGGAAGCCTTACAGGCCAGCGCCGTAGGCTATCTGGTGAAACCTGTGAGAACTGAACAGTTACATGACTCGTTGAAAAAAGCCGAACGGCCCAACCGTGGCCAGCTCGCCGCCCTGACTCGTCCCGCTGCCGAGAGTGGCAGTGGCCCGCGCAGCCACATCAGTGCCCGTACCCGAAAGGGCATTGAGCTGATCCCGCTGGATCAGGTGGTCTATTTTATCGCCGACCACAAGTACGTGACCTTGCGCCACGAAAGCGGCGAGGTGCTGCTCGATGAGCCCCTCAAAGCCCTTGAAGATGAATTCGGTGACCGTTTCGTGCGCATCCACCGCAACGCACTGGTCGCTCGCGAGCGCATCGAGCGCTTGCAACGAACACCGCTGGGGCATTTTCAGCTGTTCCTCAAGGGCCTCAATGGCGATGCCTTGATCGTCAGCCGACGCCACGTGGCCGGCGTGCGGAAAATGATGCAACAGCTTTGATTCGCTGATCGCAGGCGGACTGCACACCCGATTGCCGGATATCCGGGGCCAGGGAGGCCGAGTAGTTTCTGATACAAGTCAAAGTGGATTTGGCTGAGCTGTTATTATCCGTCGTATCTATTCAGTACGGATTGATCCATGTCCTCTCGCCAGATCCGCATCGCCACCCGCAAAAGCGCTCTTGCCCTGTGGCAGGCCGAATACGTCAAAGCCCGTCTGGAGCAGGCCCATCCGGGTCTGCTCGTGACCCTCGTACCCATGGTCAGTCGCGGCGACAAGCTGCTCGACTCGCCGCTGTCGAAAATCGGCGGCAAGGGCCTGTTCGTCAAGGAACTGGAAACCGCGCTGCTGGAAAACGAAGCCGACATCGCCGTGCACTCGATGAAAGACGTGCCGATGGACTTCCCTGAAGGCCTCGGTCTGTTCTGTATCTGCGAGCGCGAAGACCCCCGCGATGCATTCGTGTCCAACACCTACGCCAGCCTCGAGGCGTTGCCTGCGGGCAGCATCGTCGGTACCTCCAGCCTGCGCCGCCAGGCCCAGCTGCTGAGCCGACGTCCAGACCTGGAAATCCGTTTCCTGCGCGGCAACGTCAACACCCGCCTGGCCAAGCTCGACGCTGGCGAATACGACGCCATCATCCTGGCGTCCGCAGGCTTGATCCGGTTGGGCTTTGAAGATCGCATCACCTCGGCCATCAGCGTCGACGACAGTCTGCCGGCCGGTGGCCAGGGCGCGGTGGGCATCGAGTGCCGCACCGCGGACAGCGAAATTCACGCCCTGCTGGCGCCGCTGCATCACCAGGACACCGCGATCCGCGTGAGCGCCGAACGCGCCCTTAACAAGCACCTCAATGGCGGCTGCCAGGTGCCGATCGCCTGTTACGCCGTGCTCGAGGGCGAGGAAGTCTGGCTGCGTGGGCTGGTGGGGGATCCCGCTGGCAGTCTGCTGCTCAGTGCCCAGGCGCGTGCGCCGCGTGGCGATGCCGAAGCCTTGGGTGTGCGGGTGGCCGAAGACCTCTTGAGCCAGGGCGCTGCGGATATCCTCAAGGCGGTGTATGGCGAGGCAGGTCACGAGTGACAGGCTGGCGCCTGCTGCTGACGCGTCCGGCGGATGAGTCGGCGGCGCTAGGCAGCCTGTTGGCCGAACAGGGGATTTTCAGCAGCAGCTTGCCGCTTTTGGACATAGTGCCGATCCCGGTCTCTGGGACAATGGGTAAAGCGTTCCGCGAACTGGATCGCTACTGCGCCGTGATCGTGGTCAGCAAGCCGGCGGCGCGCATCGGTGTCGAACTGCTCGACCGGTTTGGCCCGCAAGCAACGCGCGTGAAGTGGTTCAGTGTCGGCGCTGCGACGGCGCAGATCCTTGAGGCTCGCGGGTTGGACGTGAGCTTCCCGGCGCAAGGCGATGACAGCGAGGCCTTGCTTGAACTTGCAGCGCTGCGCGAGGCTGTCGCCCGGCCTGATCCGCGGGTGCTGATCCTGCGCGGGGAGGGTGGACGCGAACTGCTGGCTGAGCGTTTGCGCGAGCGAGGTGCTAGTGTCGAGTATCTGGAGTTGTACCGCCGCGAGCTGCCGCAATACCCGGCCGCAGCCCTCGGGCAGCGGATCGAGGCGGAACGCCTGAATGCGCTGGTGGTCAGCAGTGGACAGGGTTTTGAGCACCTGCATCAATTGGCTGGCGATGCCTGGCCGCAGTTGGCGCGGTTGCCGTTGTTTGTACCAAGCCCCAGGGTCGCCGAGCTGGCACGTGCCGCCGGGGCCCTGACAGTTGTGGATTGTCGTGGCGCCAGTGCCGCGGCTTTGCTGACGGCGTTACGGGAGCATCCCGTGCCCGTTCTCTAAATGCAAAGGATGGATACGTGAGCGAAACAGCCTTGCCTAAAGATGACTCGCGGCCAGTGCTCGATGCACCGGCTGATGCACCTCTTGATGAACTGCAACCACCCCCTGTCGAGCAGCAGCGCCGAGGAAACGGGCTGGCAATCGTCGCGCTGCTGGTAGGCGCCGTCGGTGTCGCAGTGGGTGGCTGGGGAGTCTGGCAAGTGCGGCACTTGCAAGCCAATACCCAGCAGCAACTGAGTCAGGTGCAGGCTTTGAACGATCAGGCGCAGAGCCTGAAGCTGAACGAGCAGCGCCTGAGTGCGCGCCTGGAACAACTGCCCAATGCCGATGTGCTGGAAGAACGCAGCCGCCTGGTGACTCAGTTGCAGGGCGACCAGCAACGCTTGAATCAACGCCTGGAAACCGTCCTCGGCGCCAGCCGCAAGGACTGGCGCCTGGCGGAGGCCGAGCACTTGCTGCGCCTGGCCAGCCTGCGCCTTTCGGCGTTGCAGGACATCAGCAGCGCCCAGGCCCTGGTGCAGGGTGCCGATGAAATTCTCCGTGAGCAGAACGACCCCGGTTCCTTCGCCGCCCGCGAGCAAGTGGCCAAGACCCTGGTGGCCTTGCGCAGCACCGAGCAGCCGGATCGCACCGGTCTGTTCCTGCGCCTGGGGGCATTGCGCGACCAGGTGATCAGCCTCACCGAGCTTGCGCCCGAGTACAAGGACCGTGGCGAATCCCTGCTGGGGCTGACCGCCGATGGCGACGGCGCCAGTCGCTGGGCGCAATGGTGGGATCAGATCTCGCGCTACATCCGTATCGATTTCAACGCCGACAAGAATGTCCGCCCATTGCTGGCCGGGCAGAGCCTGAGCCAGGTCCGTCTTGCCCTGAGCCTGGCGCTGGAGCAGGCGCAATGGGCCGCGCTTAACGGTCAGGCAGCGGTGTATGCCCAGGCACTGGCAGAGGCGCGGGATGTGCTCAAGGGCAACTTCAACCCGGACAATCCCCAGAGCAAAGTGATGCTCGAGCAGGTGGCCGAACTGAGCAAGCAACCGGTCTCCGTGGTCACCCCGGACCTGACCGGGACCCTGAGTGCGGTCCAGGGTTACCTGGAACGGCGTAACGTCAACGCCGAAGACTCGATCAAGCCGATGGCCAAACCTGCGGCCAATACCGCGCAGGAGGCCACCCCATGAAACGCCTCTATGTGATCGTGTTCCTGGCCATTGCGGCGGCGGCCGCCCTGGGCCTGGCCATCGCCGAGCATTCCGGTTACGTCCTGATCGCCTACAAGAGCTTTCGCTACGAATCGAGCCTGTGGGCGACCCTGGCCGTGGTTGCCGTTCTCTGGCTGGTCGTCTGGGGCATCAAGGCCTTGGTCGAGCTGGTGACGACCTCCGGTGGCGTGGTCAATCCGTGGTCACGGCGCAATCGCAGTCGCCGGGTCCAGGTGGCGATCGAGCACGGACAACTGGACCTGGCCGAAGGTCGCTGGGCCAGCGCGCAGCGTCATTTGCATCGGGCCGCAGAGGCCGAGCGCCAGCCGCTGCTTTACTACCTTGGGGCTGCCCGCGCCGCGAACGAGCAGGGTCGTTACGAAGAAAGTGACAACCTGCTGGAGCGTGCGCTGGAGCGACAGCCCCAGGCCGAGTTGGCGATTGCCTTGAACCACGCGCAATTGCAGACCGATCGCGGTGATACCGAAGGCGCCCTGGCGACCCTGGAGGCGATGCACGAGCGCCATCCGCATAACGCACAGGTCCTGCGTCAGTTGCAGCGCCTGCATCAGCAGCGAGGCGACTGGTCGGCGGTGATTCGCCTGCTGCCTGAGCTGCGCAAGGACAAAGTCCTGCCCGCACCTGAACTGGCGGAACTGGAGCGTCGGGCCTGGGGTGAGAACCTGTCCCTGGCAGCGCATCGGGAAGAGGAAGGGGCTCTCGGTCTGCAAGCGCTTGATCGCGCCTGGCAGCAGCTGACCTCTGCTCAGCGCCAGGAGCCGCAATTGGTCCTCGCCTATGCCGAGCAGCTGCGGCAACTGGGGGCCCAGGTCGAGGCCGAAGAGGTCTTGCGCACGGCATTGAAACGCAACTACGACAGCCATCTGGCGCGCCTCTATGGCTTGGTGCGCGGCAGTGACCCGGCTCGCCAGCTGCACCTCGCCGAGGGCTGGCTGAAAGATCATCCGACCGATCCAGGCCTGTTGCTGACACTGGGTCGCCTGTGCCTGCAAAGCAGTCTGTGGGGCAAGGCCCGGGACTATCTGGAAAGCAGTCTGCGAGTCCAGCGCAACCCGGAAGCCTGTGCCGAACTGGCACGCCTGCTGGCGCAGATGGGCGATACCGAGCGCAGCAACCAGCTGTTCCAGGAAGGCCTGGGCTTGCTTGATGAGCGCTTGCTGGCGGCACCGCTGCCGGTGTTGGCGCACGGTTGATCGCTGCGTGAAGGATCGCTCGAGTGGGCGATCCGAACCGCGGATCCTGTCGGAATTCTCCCTTCGCAGTCCGCATTCAGCAAAGTCCTACAGACCACTTCATCTGATCCTCTGATGTCTGTCGGGATTTCCCTACGCAATTGCTGAAATGTCTGCATCTGCCCGCCTTGTAAGGGTTGCGCGCTTTCCACTACCGTAGCGGCCGGACTCTTGATCGTTACGGAAACGCCATGTCGTTGGCCTGCCCACGCTCCCTGTTTTTTACTGTGTTTATCGCAGGCGCCCTGGCCCTGGGCGTTTCCTATTACCTGGAATATGCGGTAGGCCTCAGCCCCTGTGGTCTGTGTCTGGTGCAGCGGGCTTGCCTGGCGCTGTTGAGCGGTTTTTGCCTGATGGCTGCGGTGCACGGTCCCGGTCGCCTGGGATCCTTCGTGTACTGGCTGCTCGGGCTGTCCTGCAGCCTGTTGGGGACCTTCACGGCCTGGCGCCAGGTGTTGCTGCAAACCGATCCGGTGCATCAACTTTCCGCCTGCTCACCTGACCTGGTCGAAGTATTCACCAGCGCACCGTGGCTGAATGCCGTGCATAGGCTGTTCCAGGGTGCCGTCGACTGCCCGCGGATCGCCTGGACGCTGTTCGATTTGAGTATCCCGGAATGGAGCCTGCTGTTCTTCGTTGCGGTGATGATCCTGAGTATTTATCAGCTGATACGCCTGGTCTTGAGCGTCAGCCGACGACCGCTCGGCGGCGAGTCGGCGCAGCGGGTACTTGCCGGCGATTAAACACTTGTATGAACTTTATCGTCTGCGTACCTTGAAGCCACCGTCGTGCGGGCATAATCTGGCCCGCACGTGTCATTGGATTTATGTTGCTCGATGACGCTCTGCCTGGTCGAATCTTGATTCTCAAGTGTGCGACAGGTGTAGAGCAGCATGACCCACAAGGGAAGAGAGACCGCCATGCTCGAAAGTTGTCAGAATGCTCAGGAACGTTGGGGTGGAGTACATCTGCTGATCGATCGTTGGTTGCAGGAACGTCACGAACTGGTTCGGGCCTATGACACGCTCGGCGAGAAGCCTGAGGCGTTAGGCGAAAACCGAAAACCTTTGCAGGAATTCTGTGGGGTGCTGGTCGACTACGTATCCGCCGGCCACTTCGAGATCTACGAACAGCTGACGGGGGAGGCCAAGGCCTTCAATGACAAGCGTGGCCTGGAACTCGCCGAGACGATCTACCCGCGCATCGACGTCATCACCGAGAAACTGCTCGCTTTCAATGATTTGTGTGATGCCGGCAAATGCGTCGCGGAGAAGTTCAAGGAACTGGGTGGGCTGTTGCATGAGCGTTTTGAGCTGGAAGACTGCCTGATCGAAGTGCTGCATACCGCTCACAAGGAAGAGGCTCCGGTTCAGGCCTGAACCGAGCTCCTGCAATGTCAGTGAAACGGTGCGCGATGCGCACCGTTTTCGTTTCTGCTTTTCAGCCGGCTGCGCCGCGTAACTCGACTTCGAATACCAGGGGCGTGTACGGCGCGATCAAGTCACCGGCACCGTCGGCGCCATAGGCTTGCGCCGATGGAATCACCAGGCGCCATTTCGCACCGACCGGCATGTCTTGCAGGGCGCTGCGCCAGCCGCTGATCACACTGTCGAGACTGAACCATTGCGGCTGGCTGTTCTGGTCGAACACTGTGCCGTCAGGCAGGCGACCGACATACAAAACCTGCACCTTGCCATTCGGCCCGGCCTTGTCACCTGTCCCGGGTGCCAGCTCTGTCAGCAGGATGCCATCGGCCAGTTGACGAACCCCGGGCCTGGCTCTTTCTTCGCTGAGAAAACGCTGCTCTTTTTCCAAAGCCAATTCACTTTCCGGCGTAGGCGATTGCGTCGCAGCCAGGGCTTGGTGCTCGGCCAGAATCCGTTCGATCTGCTCGTCCTTCAACGCCAGTGGCTTGCCTTGATAGGCCTGCTGCAATCCGTCGACCAGTGCCTGGATCTGCAATTCGGGCACCTCCTGGCGCAAGCGTTCGCCGAGACTTGCGCCCAGGCTGTAAGCGAGATCGTGAGCCTCTTTTTCCTGGTTTTTTTCAGCGGCGTTGGCCACGGAAACTATCACGCACAGCGATAAAAAAAGGTAGCGCGACATGGGCACTCTCCGGCCTGAGTTGCGGGCGATTATGCCAGCGTGAATGCGTTTAACGGTGAACTGCTTTTGCGTCGGCACAGAACATTTTCAATTCGTTGCAACGCAGCGCTTTGGATACTGTCAAGATGCCCTAGCGGCGGTAGCAGCAGAGGTCTAGTATGAGCCGCACTCACGCCAGCCAGGAGGTAAACCATGTCGGCCACCAAGAAGCCTGTAAGTACTCCGTTGCACCTGCTCCAACAACTCTCGGGCAGCTTGCTCGAGCATCTCGAAAACGCTTGTTCCGAAGCTTTGGCCGATGCTGAAAAACTGCTCGCCAAACTGGAAAAGCAGCGCGGAAAAGCGCAAGAGAAATTGCACAAATCCCGTACCAAATTGCAGGACGCAGCGGCGGCTGGAAAGGCCAAGGCGCAGACCAAAGCGAAGGACGCGGTGAAACAGCTCGAGGACCTGCTTGATGCACTCAAGGATCGTCAATCGGAAACTCGCGGCTACATTCTGCAACTCAAGCGCGATGCCCAGGAAAGCCTGAAACTGGCCCAGGGTGTTGGTCGCGTACAAGAGGCTGTCGGCAAGGCGTTGTCCCTGCGTTCGGCCAAGCCTGCTGCGGCCCCTGCGAAGAAAGCCGCTGCCAAACCGGTTGCCGCAAAAGCACCGGCCAAGCCTGCCGCCAAACCTGCCGCCAAGGCACCGGTGAAAGCCGCAGCCAAACCTGCTGCAACAACTGCGGCGAAAAAACCTGTCGCGGCCAGCGCTGCAAAACCGGCGGCTAGAACTGCAGCTGCCAAACCTGCTGCCCGGACAACCGCGGCGAAAACCGCTGCTGCGAAACCAGCTGCCAAACCGGCCGCCAAAACTGCTGCTGCGAAACCTGCCGCGGCGAAAACCGCAGCCGCCAAACCAGCTGCCAGAACTGCCGCTGCAAAACCTGCTGCCAAGCCGGCCGCAAAACCTGTCGCGGCTAAAACCGCTGCCAAGTCAGCTGCAAAACCAGCAGCCAAACCGGCGGCAAAAGCAGCCGCCAAACCTGCCGCCAAACCGGCTGCTAAAACCGCTGCCGCAAAACCTGCCGCAGCGAAACCGGCAGCCAAGCCTGCCGCGGCAAAACCAGCAGCCAAACCAGCTGCAAAACCTGCTGTGAAAAAACCGGCCGCTGCTACCAAGCCGGCCCCTGTCGCCAAGCCGACTCCGGCGCCTGTCGCCAAGCCGACTCCGGCGCCTGCTGCCAAGCCAGCGACTCCAGCGCCAGCACCAACCGCTTCGGCTGCTCCTGCGCCGACAGCAACGGCCTCGACTGCCTCCACTGCGCCAACGCCAGTGGCACCGTCGAGCAACAGCTCCACCCCAACCAGCGCTTCTTAAGTGCCGGTTACCGCGACGCGCAGCTGATGCAGCGCGTCGCGGTCGAGGTGGGCGGCCTCTGCCGTCACACCTTCCAGCCAGACCGCCAGGTCGGTCGCGGCAGCTTGCGGCCAGCCTTCGGCCGATCGCTCCAGGCGCAATAACAGAATTCGCTCGGCCTCCAACTCAAGTGTCTTGACCTGTTCGCGTAGCGAGTGCAGTTCGGCATCCTGCGTGGCGGCAACTTTCCATTGCATGCGCAGTGCCCGCAACGGCTGCACGACATCAGCGTCCCAGGCTTGCGCCACACCGCGAAGTTGCTGCAGGCGTTGTTCATTGCAGGCGATACCCCGCTGTCCCAGCCATGCCCCGCACAGCAGCAGACACACACTGACCCCGGCCGACTGCAATTGCAGGCACGCCTGTTCAACACCAGGGCGGGCATAAAGGGTCAGGGAAAAGCTCCACAGGTCAGAGGACATAGTGCTACTCGCGCCAGTTGCGAGCGAAGCTGGTAGACTCCGCCGCCATTATGATTCGACTTCAGAACCTGACTTTACAGCGTGGCCCGCAACGTCTGCTAGAAGACGCCGAGCTGACCCTGCACGCCGGCCAGAAAGCCGGCCTCATCGGTGCCAACGGCGCCGGCAAATCGAGCCTGTTCGCCTTGCTTCGGGGTGAACTGCACCCGGACTCGGGTGATTGCTTCCTGCCGGCCGACTGGCGTATCGCCCACATGCGCCAGGAGGTCGACACGCTCGAGCGCCTGGCGGTCGACTACGTGCTCGATGGCGACTTGCGCCTGCGCCAGGTGCAACGGGACCTGGCGGCAGCCGAAGCGGCCCATGACGGTGCCGCACAGGCCCGCTACCACTCCGAGCTGGACAGTGCCGACGGTTACACCGCCGATGCCCGCGCTCGCAAGCTGCTGGCAGGCCTGGGCTTCACCAATGAGCAGATGGATCGCCAGGTCGGCGATTTCTCCGGTGGCTGGCGGATGCGCCTGAACCTGGCGCAGGCCTTGATGTGTCCTTCGGACCTGCTGTTGCTCGACGAACCGACCAACCACCTGGACCTCGACGCCATCATCTGGCTCGAGGAGTGGCTCAAAAGCTATCCAGGCACCTTGATGCTGATTTCCCACGACCGGGACTTCCTCGATGCCGTGGTCGATCACGTGGCTCACGTCGATCAGCGCAAGATCACCCTTTACCGCGGTGGCTACAGCGCCTTCGAGCGCGCCCGTGCCGAACGCCTGGCCCAGCAACAGCAGGCCTACGAGAAGCAGCAGGCGCAACGTGCGCACATGGAAAGCTATATCGCCCGCTTCAAGGCCCAGGCCACCAAGGCCCGCCAGGCCCAGAGCCGGATCAAGGCGCTGGAGCGGATGGAAGAGCTGACTGCGGCCCACGTCGACTCGCCATTCGACTTCGTCTTCCGTGAATCGCAGAAGATTTCCAGCCCGCTGATCGACCTGTCCGATGCCCGCCTGGGTTACGGCGACAAGGCCGTGCTGGAGAAGGTCAAGCTGCAACTGACCCCCGGTGCGCGGATCGGCCTGCTCGGCCCGAACGGCGCCGGTAAATCGACCCTGATCAAGAACCTGGCCGGTGAGCTGTCGCCGCTGTCCGGCCGCCTGACCCGTGGCGAGAACACCGTGGTCGGTTACTTCGCCCAGCATCAGCTCGATTCCCTGGACTCCAAGGCCAGCCCGCTGCTGCACTTGCAGCGCCTGGCGCCGACCGAGCGCGAACAGACCCTGCGCGATTTCCTCGGCGGTTTTGACTTCCGAGGTGCACGGATCGACGAGCCGGTGCTGAATTTCTCCGGTGGTGAAAAGGCGCGCCTGGCGCTGGCCTTGATTGCCTGGGACCGGCCGAACCTGTTGCTGCTCGACGAACCGACCAACCACCTGGACCTGGAAATGCGCCTGGCGCTGACCATGGCCCTGCAGGAATTCAGCGGTGCGGTACTGGTGGTGTCCCACGATCGTCATTTGCTCAAAAGCACCACCGACAATTTTTACCTGGTGGCGGACGGCAAGGTCGAAGAGTTCGACGGCGACCTGGAGGACTACACCCGTTGGCTGGTGGAGTACCGTCAGCGCAATGCGCCGGTCAGCAACACCCCGGTCAATCCAGACAAGACCGACAAGAAGGCCCAGCGTCAGGCCGCCGCGGCGTTGCGCCAGCAACTGGCGCCGCACAAGCGCGAAGCCGACAAGCTCGAAGCCGAGTTGGGCAAGCTGCACGAGAAACTGGCGAAAATCGATGCCAGCCTGGGCGACAGCGACATCTACGAACCCTTGCGCAAGAATGAACTGCGCGACCTGCTGGCCGAGCAGGCCAAGCTGAAGGTGCGTGAAGCAGAGCTGGAAGAAGCCTGGATGGAAGCCCTGGAACTGCTGGAAAGCATGCAGGCGGAGCTGGAGGCGCTGTCCTGATGGAGGCGTTCAAGCTGCCGCTGCCGGCAATGTGGATCGAACCGATCTGGCTCGGTGTGCAAATCCTGCTGATCCTGCTGGCGGGTTACATCGCCCAGCGTTTCGTTGCCAAGTGCCTGACCCGTCTCGGGGAACGCTACCCGTTTCCGCCGCAATTGCTGATGCCGCTGCGCGGCGGTCTGCGCTGGCTGATCATGGGCAGTGCGCTGATCTTCGTGCTGGAGCGCCTCGGGGTGTCGGCCACGGTGCTGTGGACGGCGCTGTCGGGTTTCGTCGCGGTGGCCGCCGTGGCGTTTTTCGCCATGTGGAGCGTGCTCTCCAATCTGTTGTGCGCGATCCTGATTTTCACGGTTGGCCCGTTCCGCCTCGGTGATGTGGTCGAGTTGGTGGACACCACCGACAAGCCTGGCGTCAAAGGGCGGGTGATAGCGATCAATCTGCTGTACACCACGTTGATCGAGGCTGAAGAGCTGGGTACTGGCAGCGCCATGGTGCAAGTGCCCAACAGCCTGTTCTTCCAGCGTTCGGTTCGACGCTGGCGTGGCACGGATGTATTCCCTTCCAGCGGGTTTGAAAAATAAGCTCGCTCCCACAGATGCACGCGGTCAACTGTAGGAGCGAGCTTGCTCGCGAAGGGGCCCTAAAGGCATAAAACGCTGGTCGGCCATTGCCATGTACTACAAAAAATCGATGGTCATCCACCCGAAGCCGCATTAGCTTATTCATCTGTCACAAATCCGAGTCGAGGTGTGCAATGGAGCTTCAAACATGGCTGGCGTTTTTTGCCGCCTGCTGGGTGATCAGCCTGTCCCCCGGTGCCGGCGCCATTGCGTCCATGTCCAGCGGTCTGCAGTACGGTTTCTGGCGCGGTTACTGGAACGCCCTGGGCCTGCAATTGGGGCTGGCGGTGCAGATCGCGATTGTCGGTGCTGGTGTGGGCGCGATTCTCACGGCGTCGGCCACTGCGTTCTTTGCGATCAAATGGTTCGGCGTGGCGTACCTGGTTTATCTCGCGATCAAACAATGGCGCGCGCTGCCCAGCGACATGAGCGATGACGCGGCGATCCGGCCGATTGGCAAGCCGATGGCCCTGGTGTTCCGCGGTTTTCTGGTGAACATCAGCAACCCCAAGGCGTTGGTGTTCATGCTGGCGGTGTTGCCGCAGTTCATTGATCCGCAAGCGCCGCTGCTGATCCAGTACGTGATCATCGGTGCCACCATGATCTGTGTGGACCTGATCGTCATGGCAGGGTACACCGGGCTGGCTTCCAAAGTGCTGCGTATGTTGCGCACACCCAAACAGCAAAAGCGCATGAACCGTACCTTCGCCGGGCTGTTCATTGGCGCGGCGGCGTTCATGGCGACTCTGCGTAAAGCCGCGGTTTAAGCCCTCCGGCACAGGAAAGGCGACCTATCAGGTCGCCTTTTTCGTTTAAGTCCAGTAACGCGCCCCACAACAAAGCTTGAGTGAAACTGATTGGGAGTGAACAATATGTTACTTCGTATTTCCAATTGAGATTCGTTCATGATTGCCCCGTCCCGTTTCCTGGCCTGGCTGATAGCGCCGGTGTTGGCCCTGTGCAGTTTTAATCTGCTGGCCGACACGGTAGAGGGCGCACCGCAAGCGCTGCACCTGCTCGACTACATCGGCGCGGATTATCCGCAAGCGGTGCAGGCCGGCAAGGTCGCCAGCGAATCCGAATACCGCGAGCAACTGGAGTTCGTCCAGGCGGTGCAAGGCTTGATTGCCGCGATGCCGGCCAAACCGGAAAAGGCCGGGCTGGAACAGGGCATCACCAAGCTGCGCGCGGCGATAAGCGCCCGCCAGGATGGCGCCGACGTCGCCCGCCAGGCTCGCCAACTCGGGGCGAAGCTGGCCGTGGCCTATGAAGTCAGCCAGGCGCCGATCATTACCCCGGACCCGACTCGCGGCGCGCCACTGTACGCCCAGCATTGCTCGGTGTGTCACGGCGACACGGGCGCTGGCGATGGACCGGCGGGTGTCGGCCTGACCCCGCCGCCGGCCAACTTACGTGATAACGCGCGCCTCGATCACCTGAGCCTCTACGCGATCTACAACACAGTGGGCCTGGGGGTCGAAGGCACCGACATGCCGGCATTCGGCGATCAGCTGGATGATCGCCAGCGTTGGGACCTGGCTACTTACATCGCCAGCTTCAGCGCCGATCCGGCGACCGCCAGCGGCGACAAGATCTATGACATTGCCGAGCTGGCCCGCCAGACCCCGGCCGAAGTGCATGCCGCCGACGGTCCGCAGGCCGCCGCAACCTTCCGCGCGCAACGGGCGCAACCGCCACAGGCCAAGCGTGGCCCGGCGCAGTTGCTCGACTACACCGCCGTCACCCTGGACAAGAGCGTGGCGGCCTACCGTGACGGCGATCACGACCAAGCCTATGACCTGTCGGTAGCGGCGTATCTGGAAGGCTTCGAGCTGGTCGAAAGCTCCCTGGACAACGTCGATGCCAACGTGCGCAAAGACACGGAAAAGTCATTGATGGCTTACCGTCAGTCGTTGCAGGACGGCCTGCCGGTGGAGCAGGTGGAACAGCGCCTGGAAGCGGCCAAGGCCAAGTTGAAGGCGTCCGCCGAATTGTTGGGCAGCGATGGCTTGAGCTGGTCGTTGAGCTATATCTCCGGCTTGCTGATCCTGCTGCGCGAAGGCCTGGAAGCCATCCTGGTGCTGGCGGCGATCCTCGCTTTCCTGCGTAACACCGGCCAACAGTCGGCGGTACGCAGTGTGAACGTCGGTTGGGGCCTGGCGCTGTTGGCCGGCCTGGGTACCTGGGCGCTTGCGGCTTATGTGATCGATGTCAGCGGCTCGCAACGCGAACTGCTGGAAGGTGCGACGGCGCTGTTTGCCAGCGTCATGGTGTTGTGGCTCGGTGTGTGGATGCACGACCGTCGTCATGCCGCAGCCTGGCAGGATTACATCAAGAGCAGCCTGGTGGGCGGAGGCGGGCGTTTCGGTTTTGCGATCCTGGCGTTCTTCTCGGTGTATCGCGAGCTGTTCGAAGTGATCCTGTTCTACGAGACCCTGTGGCTGCAGGCAGGCCCCGCTGGCCATGACGCGGTGCTGGCCGGTGGTGCGACGGCGCTGGTGCTGTTGGTCGGCCTGGCCTGGGTGATCCTGCGCGGCTCGGCGAAACTGCCGCTGACGCTGTTTTTCAGCATCAACGCCGGTCTGCTCTGTGCTTTGTCGGTGGTGTTCGCCGGGCATGGCGTGAAGGCGCTGCAGGAAGCCGGGATCTTCGGCACGCGACCGGTGCCGTTTTTTGAGTTCGATTGGCTGGGGATTCATGCGGATGCGTATTCGTTGAGCGCTCAGGCTGTGGCTTTGCTTGCGATCATCGTGCTGTACAGCCGTAGTCGCATGGCCGAGAAGCGGCGGGTGACAGTTTCTTAACCGAGGATCCTTAAAAGATCGCAGCCTGCGGCAGCTCCTACAGGTGTACGTTAATCCCTGTAGGAGCTGCCGAAGGCTGCGATCTTTTGCTTTCAAGAGGAAAAAAACATGCGCGTATGGATCGATGCCGACGCCTGCCCTCGGGCAGCCAAGGATCTGGTGGTCAAGTTCGCTCTCAAGCGCCGGTTTGAGGTGGTGCTGGTGGCGGGGCAGCCGCAGATCAAGCCGGGCCTGGCCCTGGTCAAGCTGATCGTGGTGCCCAGCGGACCGGATGCGGCGGATGATTACCTGGTGGAGCACGCGGTCCCCGGTGAGCTGGTGATATGCAGTGACGTGCCGCTGGCCGACCGGCTCGTAAAGAAGGGCGTCGCTGCGCTGGACCCGCGGGGCAAGGAATTCGACGCGCAGAACATGGGCGATCGCTTGGCCGTACGTAATCTGTTCACCGACTTGCGTGAGCAGGGGCAGATGAGCGGCGGACCAGCGCCTTTTGGCGAGCGGGAGAAGCAGGCGTTTGCCAATGCGCTGGACCGGATCCTGACGCGGCTGTCGCGCCAGTCTTAAGGTTCACGCGGTCCCCTGTAGGAGCTGGCTTGCCAGCGAAAGCGATCGAACATTCAACATCTGCGTCGAATGCTATGACGCCTTCGCTGGCAAGCCAGCTCCTACAGGGGGCGGTGTCAGGCGTCGTTTTCGTGGGTCAGTTCGAGTACGCGGTCGACCAGTTTATTGATGCCCGAAGCCGCTTCACTGATCGATTGCGCCAGCATGTACGCCGGCGTCGTCACCAGTTTGCGCGCCTTGTCTTCGACGATATCGCTCACGGCACAGTCCTTGTGGGTGGCGCCCATCTTGTTCAGGGCCGCTGCCGTTTCGGCGTCGTTGCCGATGGTGCAGGTTACGCCCGGCCCATAGATTTTCGCCGCCAGGGCAGGCGAGATGCAGATCAGGCCGACCGGCTTGCCGGCCTCGGCAAAGGCTTCGGTCAAGGCCAGCACGTCCGGTTGAACAGTGCAGCCGGTTCCTTCGATGGCGAAATTGGAGAGGTTCTTGGCGGAGCCGAAACCGCCGGGAATGATCAGCGCATCGAAGTCTTCGGCGTCCGCTTCACGGATGTCCTTGATCTCGCCCCGGGCAATGCGCGCCGATTCCACCAGCACATTGCGCGACTCGGGCATTTCTTCGCCGGTCAGGTGATTGATCACATGCAGCTGCGCGATGTTCGGCGCAAAACACTGCACCTGCGCGCCACGCTGGTCCAGGCGCAGCAGGGTCACCACGCTTTCGTAGATTTCGGCGCCGTCGTACACGCCACAGCCGGAAAGGATCACTGCAACTTTTTTGCTCATGGGCTTTTCTCCAGATTCATGGCGTTAAATGTCCACTAATTTGTCACTCGTTGCCATAGGGATAATTCGAGGTTACACATAGGATCTGTCCTCAAGATTCCGTTCAGGGCGCGTCATGGACTTCATTCTGTATGCGGTGCCGTTTTTCTTCGTGCTGATCGCCGTCGAGCTGCTGGCCGACCGTTGGCGCGGGGTCAGCAACTATCGACTGGCGGACGCGATCAACAGCATCAGCACCGGCGTGCTCTCGACCACCACCGGCCTGCTGACCAAAGGCGTAGGGCTGCTGACCTACGCGTTTGCCCTCAAGCACCTGGCGCTGTTCGAGCTCTCGGCCGACAGTGTCTGGGTATGGATTTTTGCCTTTGTCTTTTATGACTTCTGCTATTACTGGCTGCACCGCATGGGCCACGAGCGCAACATCCTCTGGGCTGCGCATTCGGTGCATCACCAGAGCGAGGACTACAACCTCTCCACCGCCCTGCGCCAGACCAGCACCGGGTTTCTGCTGAGCTGGATCTTCTACCTGCCCATGGCCGTCGCCGGCGTGCCCTTGCTGGTGTTCGTCAGCGTCGCCGCGCTGAACCTGCTGTACCAGTTCTGGGTGCACACCCGGCACATTCCCAAGCTGGGATGGTTCGAGTGGTTTTTCGTCACGCCATCCAATCATCGGGCCCACCATGCACAGAACGCTCTCTACATGGATCGCAACTACGGCGGCGTGTTCATTATTTGGGACCGTCTATTCGGCTCGTTCCAGGAAGAAGACGACAACGAGCCGGTGATTTTCGGCGTGACCACGCCCCTGGCGAGCTGGAATCCGGTGTGGGCCAACGTGCAGTTCTACGCGCAGTTGTGGGCGGATGCGCGGCGTGCCGAAAGCACCTGGGACAAGCTGCGGATCTGGTTCATGCGCACCGGCTGGCGGCCGGCGGACGTGGCAGCCAGGTACCCGATGAACAAGCCGGACCTGAGCCAGTTCCGCAAATTCGAGGTGCCGCTGGATGGGCGCCAGCAGCTCTATGTGCTGTTGCAGTTCTGCGTCTACATCGCCCTGGGCAGCTATTTGATGAACCTGGAACCCAGTCTGTCGACGGCCGCGTTGGTGTTGGGCTGGGGGGCGGTGGCGCTGGGCCTGTTCGTTTTGGGCGTGGCCCTGGAGAATCGCCCGTGGGCGCTGAAGCTGGAATTGCTGCGCCTGGCATCGAATGTGCCGCTGGTCTGGCTGGCGCCGCTGGCGGGACTGTGGCCGGCCAGCGCGGTGGGCTGGGTCGGCCTGCTCAGTTACAGCCTGATCAGCGGTATCGGGCTTTATTGCTGCAGAAACCGCTTTACTCGACTGGCGTCTTAGGGCCGCCGGTAGTGTGCTTTTCGGCCTTCAGGGCTTGCTCGTCGGCATAGATCTGCCGGGCCAGGCGCGCATTCTTGAAGCGCCGGCGCAGCCACAGGCCCAGGCCCAGGATGAGCAGGGCGCCGAGCACCCACAGCTCGTATTTCTTGATACTGCCGAGCATCCCTTCCAGTACAGCGCCAAAGTGATAGGCCGCCGCCGCCAGCGCGGTGGCCCAGATCGCCGCGCCAATGCCGTTGAGCAGCAGATAGCGGCCCGGTGGATAGCCCGACAGGCCGATGGCCACCGGCATCACGGTGCGCAAGCCGTAGACGAAGCGGAAGCTCAGGACCCAGATGTCCGGGTGTTTGCGAATATGTTCCAGCGCCCGGTCACCCATCATCTGCCAGCGCGGTTTGCGTGCCAGCAGCTTGCGCCCGTGCTTGCGTCCCAGGAAGTACCACAGCTGGTCGCCGGCATAGCTGCCGCAGAACGCCACGACCACCACCAGGTTGATGTCCATGTAACCACGGAACGCGAGGAAGCCCGCGAGCACCAGGATGGTTTCGCCTTCGAAGAACGTGCCGAGAAACAGGGCAAAGTAGCCGAAGTCATGCAGAAATTGTTGGAGCATTGTCTGGGTGCTGGCGAAATGAACGCGCAGCCTAACCCTTCGTACACATTCAGGAAAGTGTCCAAATGTGTCTCGACGTGAACATTTCCTACAAGGACAATGGAATACGGCTACATGACATAGGGCGCACACAACTGTAATACGTTCGTCATAATGGCCGCTTATAACTGTCACGCTCGCACGCCTGCGGGCTCAGGAGTCTGCCGTGAGCTTTACCCCCGTCAACCGTTTGTTTCCCGCCACCCGCCTGCGCCGCAACCGTCGTGACGATTTTTCGCGTCGTCTGGTCCGTGAAAACGTGCTGTCCGTCGACGACCTGATCCTGCCGGTATTTGTGCTGGACGGTGAGAACCGTCGTGAAGCGGTGGCTTCGATGCCGGGCGTCGAGCGCCTGACCATCGATCTGTTGCTGGAAGAAGCGGCCAAGTGGGTCGAGCTGGGCATTCCCGCATTGGCGCTGTTCCCGGTGACCCCGGCAGAGCTCAAGTCGCTGGACGCCGCCGAAGCCTGGAACCCGGAAGGCATCGCCCAACGCGCCACCCGCGCCCTGCGTGCGCAGTTCCCTGATCTGGGCGTGATCACCGACGTCGCCCTGGACCCGTTCACCGCCCACGGTCAGGACGGTATTCTCGACGAAGAAGGCTACGTGCAGAACGACATCACCGTCGACGCACTGGTCCGCCAAGCCCTGTCCCATGCCGAAGCCGGTGCCCAGGTGGTGGCGCCGTCGGACATGATGGACGGTCGCATCCAGGCGATCCGCGAGGCCCTCGAAGTGGCCGGTCACGTCAACGTGCGGATCATGGCCTATTCGGCGAAGTACGCCAGCGCCTATTACGGCCCGTTCCGCGACGCGGTCGGTTCGGCGCTGAACCTGGGCAAGGCCAACAAGGCCTCCTATCAGATGGACCCGGCCAACAGCAACGAAGCCCTGCACGAAGTGGCGGCCGACTTGTCAGAAGGCGCAGACATGGTCATGGTCAAGCCAGGCATGCCGTATCTGGACATCCTCTGCCGGGTCAAAGAAGAATTCAAAGTGCCGACCTTTGTGTATCAAGTCAGCGGCGAATACGCCATGCACATGGCGGCGATCCAGAATGGCTGGTTGAGCGAAGGGGTTATCCTCGAATCCCTGACCGCTTTTAAACGCGCAGGCGCTGATGGCATCCTCACGTATTTTGCCGTTCGTGCCGCTCAATTGTTACGAGAGCAAAAATAGCCCTCCCAGGAACATTCGATGAATACCGAAGTACTCACTGAAGTTGCCGTAAAAGACGCTCAACCAGTGGTGGAGCAGGTCGACGAAACCCCGCCGGAGGTGGAGCCCGCTCCGCCCGCGGCGGTCGTCGAGCCCGCAGTGGCAGCGCCAGCGATTGCCATTCCCGGCCTGGATGACAGCAGCCTGTACATCCACCGTGAGCTGTCGCAACTGCAGTTCAACATCCGCGTGCTGGAACAGGCACTGGACGAGTCCTACCCGTTGCTGGAGCGGCTGAAGTTCCTGCTGATCTTCTCCAGCAACCTGGACGAGTTCTTCGAGATTCGCGTCGCCGGCCTGAAGAAGCAGATCACCTTCGCCCGTGAGCAGGCCGGCGCCGACGGCCTGCAACCGCACCAGGCCCTGGCCCGCATCAGTGAACTGGTGCACGGTCACGTTGACCGCCAGTACGCGATCCTCAACGACATTCTGCTGCCGGAACTGGAAAAGCATCAGGTCCGCTTCATCCGTCGCCGCAACTGGACGACCAAGCTCAAGACCTGGGTGCGCCGTTATTTCCGCGACGAAATCGCCCCGATCATCACCCCGATCGGCCTCGACCCGACGCACCCGTTCCCGTTGCTGGTGAACAAGAGCCTGAACTTCATCGTCGAGCTCGAAGGCATCGACGCCTTCGGTCGCGACTCTGGCCTCGCGATCATCCCGGCCCCGCGCCTGCTGCCGCGCATCATCAAGGTGCCGGAAGAAGTCGGCGGCGCCGGCGACAACTATGTGTTCCTGTCGTCGATGATCCACGCCCACGCCGATGACCTGTTCCAGGGCATGAAGGTCAAGGGCTGCTACCAGTTCCGCCTGACCCGAAACGCCGACCTGGCGCTGGACTCCGAAGACGTCGAAGACCTTGCGCGCGCCCTGCGCGGCGAGTTGTTCTCCCGTCGTTACGGCGACGCGGTGCGACTGGAGGTGGCCGATACCTGCCCGAAACACCTGTCCGACTACCTGCTCAAGCAGTTCAACCTGAGCGAGACCGAGCTGTATCAGGTCAACGGTCCGGTGAACCTGACGCGTCTGTTCAGCATCACCGGCCTGGACAGCCAGCGCGAGCTGCAGTACCTGCCGTTCACCCCGCAGATCCCGAAACTGCTGCAAAACAGCGAGAACATTTTCAGCGTGATCAGCAAGCAGGACATCCTGCTGCTGCACCCGTTCGAGTCGTTCACCCCGGTGGTCGACCTGCTGCGCCAGGCCGCCAAGGACCCGCACGTGCTGGCGGTGCGCCAGACCCTGTACCGCTCCGGCGCCAACTCGGAAATCGTCGATGCGTTAGTGGACGCGGCGCGAAACGGCAAGGAGGTCACCGCGGTGATCGAATTGCGCGCGCGCTTCGACGAGGAGTCCAACCTGCAACTGGCCAGCCGTCTGCAAGCGGCCGGTGCGGTGGTGATCTATGGTGTGGTCGGCTTCAAGACCCACGCCAAGATGATGCTGATCCTACGCCGCGAAGCGGGCGAGATCGTGCGTTACGCGCACTTGGGCACGGGTAACTACCACGCCGGCAACGCCCGCCTGTACACCGACTACAGCCTGCTGACCTCCGACGACGCCCTGTGCGAAGACGTCGGCAAACTGTTCAGCCAGTTGATCGGCATGGGCAAGACGTTGCGCATGAAGAAGCTGCTGCACGCGCCGTTCACCCTGAAAAAGGGCATGCTCGACATGATTGCCCGGGAAACCCAGTTCGCCCTCGAGGGCAAGCCGGCGCACATCATCGCCAAGTTCAACTCGCTGACCGATCCGAAGATCATTCGCGCGTTGTACAAGGCCAGCCAGTCGGGCGTGCGCATCGATCTGGTGGTGCGTGGCATGTGCTGCCTGCGGCCGGGCATCGCCGGGGTCTCGCACAACATCCACGTGCGTTCGATCATCGGGCGCTTCCTGGAGCACACCCGGGTCTTCTACTTCCTCAATGGCGGCGATGAACAGATGTTCCTGTCCAGTGCCGACTGGATGGAGCGCAACCTCGACAAGCGCGTCGAGACTTGCTTCCCGGTGGAAGGCAAGAAGCTGATCATGCGGGTCAAGAAAGAGCTGGAGTTGTATCTGACCGATAACACCCACAGCTGGAGCCTGCAGTCGGACGGCCGTTACATCCGCAATACGCCGACCGGCAACCAGAACCCGCGCAGTGCCCAGGCTACGTTGCTGGAGCGGTTGGGTAGCCCGATTCTGGCGGTACGCTAAAAAAAATGGCGATCCCAAGGGATCGCCATTTTTGTTATGACCGCCGTCCCTGTAGGAGCGAGTTTGCTCGCGAAAAACCTGAGGGCAGCGCGTTTATTCAGGCCGCACGCATTATCGTTCACGTCCATCGCGAGCAAGCTCGCTCCTACAGGGGTTTCAGCGCGCTGTAAGGACGATATCCACCCGCGTCAGCCACTGCGCTTCAATTTCGAAATCCGCCTGGGTCAGTTGGTTCTCATCCAGCCAGTTTTCCGGGAACACCACTTCCAGGCTGTTGCCATTGGCATTCAATTCCACCTGGGGCATCTGCTGAGTGCCGCGGATGTGATGGAACAGGATCGCGAAGCGCAGCAGCACGCACAGGCGAATCAGCTTGGTGCCGTCGTTGCCGAACTCGGCAAACTTGTCCTTGGGGATGTTGCGGCGGTGACCGCGTACCAGCAGCGCGAGCATCAGTTGGTCTTCGCGGGAGAAGCCAGCGAGGTCCGAGTGTTCGATCAGGTAGGCGCCGTGCTTGTGATACTGGTAGTGAGCGATGTCCAGGCCCACTTCATGCACCTTGGCCGCCCAGCCGAGCAGTTCGCGCCAGACGCCGTCTTCCAGGTCCCAGTCCCTGGCCACCTGGTCGAAGGCATGCAGGGCCTTGCGCTCGACGCGCACCGCCTGTTCCAGGTCGACGTGGTAACGCTCCATCAGCGAGGTCAGGGTGCGTTCACGCACGTCTTCGTGATGATGGCGACCCAGCAGGTCATAGAGCACGCCTTCTCGTAGTGCGCCTTCACAGTGGTCCATGCGCTGCAATTCCAGGGAATCGAAGATGGCTTCGAGAATGGCCAGGCCTGCCGGGAAAATCGCCCGGCGGTCCGGCTTGATGCCTTCGAAGTCGATCTTGTCGACGTCGCCCAGCTTGATCAGCTTGCGCTTGAGCCAGGCCAGGCCCTGGGCGTTGACCTCGCCGCTGCCGTGGCCACCGGCCTTCAGCGCCAGGCCGATGGCGCGGATGGTGCCCGAGGAGCCGATGGCTTCATCCCAGGTCAGGCGGTGCAGGGCGTGCTCGATGCTCATGATCTCCAGCCGCGCCGCGGTGTACGCCTGGGCGTAACGGGCCGGGGTGATCTTGCCGTCCTTGAAATAGCGCTGGGTGTAGCTGACGCAACCCATCTGCAGGCTTTCACGCAACAATGGCTCGAATCTCTGCCCGATGATGAATTCGGTACTGCCGCCGCCGATGTCGGCCACCAGGCGTTTGCCCGGGGTGTCGGCGAGGGTGTGGGACACGCCCAGATAAATCAGGCGCGCTTCTTCACGGCCGGAGATGACTTCCACCGGGTGACCGAGGATTTCTTCGGCGCGGTGGATGAATTCGTTGCGGTTGCGGGCTTCACGCAGGGCGTTGGTGCCGACGATCCGCACGGCGCCGGTGGGCATACCGTTGATCAGTTGGGCGAAGCGCTTGAGGCAATCGAGCCCGCGCTGCATGGATTCTTCGCTGAGCTTGCGCTCTTCATCGATACCGGCGGCCAGCTGAACCTTCTCCCCGAGACGTTCGAGAATACGGATTTCACCGTTCTGGGCCTTGGCCACGACCATGTGAAAGCTGTTGGAGCCCAGGTCGATAGCGGCGATCAGGGACAGATTCTTGGCTTGGGATTGCGGCATGGTCAGGGTCTCGGTCGATAACCTCGACATCGTGCCACGATCAAAGGCTGGCGCCAACGCGTAGGCGTCGCGGCGATGCAAATGGCCTCTTCGCGGGCAAGCCCGCTCCCACAGGTTTTTGCGTCGAACACACCATTGTGCTCCGGCAGAGAACCCTGTGGGAGCGGGCTTGCTCGCGAATGCGGTCTCACAGGCACTAAATTTCCATCAGACTGCCGCTTCCACCGTGCCAATGAAATTCGCCAGCTCCACAGTCTGCGGATTGGCAAACAACTCTTTCGGATCACCCACCTCATGCACCAGCCCCTGATGCATGAACACCAACTTGTCCCCCACCTCCCGGGCAAAACGCATCTCATGGGTCACCATGATCAAGGTCATGCCTTCCCTGGCCAGCTGCCGAACCACGCTCAGCACTTCGTTGACCAGCTCCGGGTCCAGCGCCGAGGTGATTTCGTCGCACAGCAACACCTTGGGCGACATCGCCAGCGCGCGGGCAATCGCCACGCGCTGTTGCTGCCCGCCGGACAACCGATCCGGGAAGGCATCGAATTTCTCCCCCAGGCCTACGCGTTCCAGCATCTCCCGGGCCAGTTCGGCCGCCTTGGCTTTCGGTACTTTCTGCACCACCTGCGGCGCCAGCATCACGTTTTCGCCAACCGTCAGGTGCGGGAACAGGTTGAACTGCTGGAACACCATCCCGACTTTCTGCCGCAGACTGCGCAAGTCCGCGCGGGCGGCGTCGAGGTATTCGCCGTCGACTTCGATGACGCCATCGTTGATCGATTCCAGGCCGTTGAGGGTGCGCAGCAGGGTCGACTTGCCCGACCCGCTGCGGCCGATGATTGCCACCACCTGGCCTTGTTCGACACTCAGGTCGATGCCTTTGAGCACATGGTGGTCGCCGTAGTATTTATGCAGGGCGGAAATTCTAAGCAGAGGCATGCAGTCTCCTTTCCAGGTAGCGCGCACTGAGGGACAAGGGGTAGCAGAGCAGGAAGTAGCCGAGGGCGACCAGGCCGTAGACCATGAAGGGCTCGAAGGTGGCATTGGCCAACATGCCGCCGGTCTTGGTCAGTTCGGTGAAGCCGATGATCGAGGTCACGGCGGTGCCCTTGACCACTTGCACCGAGAAACCCACGGTCGGCGCCACGGCAATGCGCAACGCTTGCGGCAGGATCACGTAGCGCAGTTGCTCCAGCGGGTTCAGCGCCAGGCTCGACGAGGCTTCCCACTGGCCGTTGGGGATCGACTCGACGCAACCCCGCCAGATCTCCGCCAGGTAGGCGCTGGTGAACAACGTCAAGGCGATGGCCGCCGCGGCCCAGGGCGATATCTCTACCCCGGCCAGCGCGACGCCGAAGAACACCAGGAACAGCTGCATCAACAGCGGCGTGCCCTGGAACAGTTCGATGTAGGTGCGGGCAACTCTGCGTGGCAGGGGCTTGTTCGAGATGCGCAGCACCATGACCAGCAAGCCGATCAGCCCGCCGCCAAGGAACGCCACCAGCGACAGCGCCAGCGTCCATTGCAGGCCCATGAGCAGGTTGCGCACGATGTCCCAGAAGGTGAAATCGCTCATCGAGTGCTCCTCGCGATGAATCGCTGGCCGATCCAGTTCAGCAGCTGGCGGATCAACAAGGCCATGCACAGATAGAGCAGCGTGGTCAGGGCATAGGTTTCAAAGGCGCGGAAGTTGCGCGACTGGATGAAGTTGGCGGCGAAGCTCAGCTCTTCGGTGGCGATCTGCGAGCAGACCGCCGAGCCGAGCATGACGATGATGATCTGGCTGCTCAGGGCCGGCCAGACCTTGCCCAGTGCCGGCAGCAGCACCACGTGGCGGAACGCCTCGAAGCGCGTCATGGCCAGTGCCGCCGCAGCCTCCAGTTGGCCGCGCGGGATCGCCTGGATGCCGGCACGGATGATCTCGGTCGAGTAGGCTCCCAGGTTGATCACCATCGCCAGCACGGCGGCCTGCCATTCGGAAATCTGCACACCCAGCGACGGCAGGCCGAAGAAGATGAAAAACAATTGCACCAGGAACGGTGTATTGCGGATCAACTCGACGTAGACCGCGAAAATCCCGGCGAAGGGGCGGATATTCCACGCCCGCACCAGCGCCCCGACGATGCCCAGGCCCACCCCCAGCACCGCGCCGATGGCCGTCAGCTCAAGGGTGAACAGCGCACCGCGCAACAGCAAATCGGTGTTGTGCACCACCGGCAAGAAATCGAACTGATAAGCCATCATGAGTCTCCTGCGCGCCGGATCAGAGGTCGGCCGGCAGCGGTTCTTTCAACCAGGTCAGGGCGTTTTTCTCCAGCGCGCCGTCGCTCTTGGCGGTGACGAGGATCTGGTTGACCTTGTCCAGCAACGCCGGCTCGTTCTTGTTCACGCCGACGTAGACCGGCGAGTCCTTGAGCTTCACTTTCAGCGCCGGCACGCGTTTCGGGCTCTTCTCGCTGATGGCGACCATCACCACGTTGCCGCTGGCGATCAGGTCCACTTGCCCCGCCAGATAGGCAGCGATGGTCGAGTTGTTGTCTTCGAAGCGCTTGATGGTCACGCCTTCGGGGGCGACCTTGGTCAGCTCGATGTCTTCGATGGCGCCACGGGTGACGCTGATGGTCTTGCCCTTGAGGTCGTCCAGGCTTTTGATGTCGGCGTCTGGCGGCCCGAACACGGCGAGGTAAAAGGGGGCGTAGGCGCGGGAGAAATCGATGACTTTTTCCCGCTCCGGGTTTTTACCCAGGCTGGAGATCACCAGGTCGACCTTGCCGGTGGTCAGGAACGGGATGCGGTTGGTGCTGTTGACCGGGGTCAGTTCGAGTTTGACCTTGAGCTGTTCGGCCAGCAGTTTGGCGGTGTCGATGTCGAGGCCGCGCGGTTTCATGTCCGGGCCGACCGAGCCAAAGGGCGGGAAATCCTGGGGCACGGCGACCTTGAGGACGCCGCGCTGGACCACATCTTCCAGGGCGTCGGCATGGGCGGGTGCCTGGCTCAGCACGAGGCTGGCGAACAAGGCAGCGAGGAGGGCGCTGTAACGCTGGGTCATGGCAAGTCTCCGGATCTTCGAGAAGTGATTTCTGCGGATCGACAGAGCACGGGCCATGCCAACATGGCGTTTCCCGGACGCCAGGCCGCGGTTTTGTTGGCGTTGCACGGTCTTACTGGTCTGAACAGTCCGGTGGCGTTTCGCACCCCGATGGCGCAGCCGTTAACGTTACCGAACCCCCATGGGGCACGACTTGCCGGGCGCGGCGAATAGCTTTACAACTGATCGCACATTGGCCTGGTTCTAGTGGAAAACCATGAATTCGATCTCCCGCGCCGTACCTGAAGTGGCGCTGCAAGCCATCCGCAAACTGATCACCGAACAGGGGTTCGTGCCGGGGGATGCCTTGCCCTCGCAGCGGGACCTAGCCGTGCAATTGGGGGTCAGCCGGGCGTCGTTGCGCGAGGCGCTGTCATCGCTCAGTGCCCTGGGTGTGATCAGCATCCAGCCGGGTAAAGGGGTGTTCGTGCAGTCGCCGGTGGAGTTGCCCCGAGGCGAGGCAGCGCCCGGTTGGCCGTTCGCGGCACAGGCTTCGCCCTTGGATATCTTCCAGTTGCGGTATGCGCTGGAGGGATTCGCGGCGGGGCTTGCGGCCGTGACCTTGAGTACCGATGAGCTCGATGCGCTGGAAGACAACGTCGCTGCCATGCGCAACGAACTGAAGTCCGGCGACTTTGAAGCGGCGGCGCGGCTGGACTTCGAATTCCACCGTCGAATCCTGTTGGCCAGCGGCAATCAGGCGATGCTGAGCATCCTGACGGCCAGCGCCGACATCTTCCTGGAGAGCCAGAAGCTACCGTTCATCCGGGCCGAACGGGCCATGGAAACCTGGCAGGAACACCGCAAAATCCTTCGCGCGCTGGCGCGCCGGGCCTCGGGGGCCGCGCAAAAGGCCATGCACGAACATGTGCGCAACGCGGCCCTGCGTACCGGAATCGCCTTCGTCGCTCCCGCCACCGCGTGACCTGAGCTATACCCAAACTCATGTAACACCATAGCGAGACTCAATCATCTGCACCTTCCTGAACGGGGGAAGGGCGGCTATGATGGGCCACGTTTTTTTGCTTACAACCCTGGAGAATTCCATGAGCAGCGATCTTATCAAACACGTTAGCGACGCTAGCTTCGAGGCCGACGTACTCAAGGCTGAAGGCGCTGTACTGGTCGACTACTGGGCTGAATGGTGCGGCCCTTGCAAAATGATCGCTCCTGTCCTGGACGAAATTGCCGAGACCTACAAAGGCAAGCTGACCGTTGCCAAACTGAACATTGACGAAAACCAGGAAACCCCCGCCAAGCACGGCGTGCGTGGTATCCCGACGCTGATGCTGTTCAAGAACGGCAACGTTGAAGCGACCAAGGTCGGCGCACTGTCGAAGTCGCAGCTGGCAGCTTTCCTCGACGCCAACATTTAAGCGTCGTAGCAGCCTGTCAGAAAAAGGCCCCGCAAATAGCGGGGCTTTTTTCGTTGTGAAGGGCTAGACGCTCCGAAACTCAGGTGTTACATTCGGCCCCGCGCTGGTTTCTCCAGTGCCCCCTGCTAGCCGTCGCCGACGCTCTCCTTTTCGAATAAGTACGCGATCCTGTCGCCTTCTCCGCGGCGCGGCCTCATTAAGCCAAAAGCTTAATTTCCCCCCTCCATAAATGATTACGTCATTCCTATATGAATCTGACTGAACTCAAGCAAAAGCCGATTACCGAACTGCTCGAATTGGCCGAACAGATGGGCATAGAAAATATGGCCCGTTCGCGCAAGCAGGACGTGATTTTCTCCCTGCTGAAAAAGCACGCGAAAAGCGGCGAGGAAATCTCCGGTGATGGCGTGCTGGAGATTCTCCAGGACGGCTTCGGCTTCCTCCGCTCTGCAGACGCCTCCTATCTTGCCGGCCCTGACGATATCTACGTCTCGCCGAGCCAGATCCGTCGCTTCAACTTGCGCACCGGTGACACCATCGTTGGCAAGATCCGCCCTCCGAAGGAAGGCGAGCGTTATTTCGCGCTGCTCAAGGTCGACACGATCAACTTCGACCGTCCGGAAAACGCGAAAAACAAGATTCTCTTCGAGAACCTGACCCCGCTGTTCCCGACCGTGCGCATGAAGATGGAAGCCGGTAACGGTTCCACCGAAGACTTGACCGGTCGAGTCATCGACCTGTGCGCCCCGATCGGTAAAGGCCAGCGCGGTCTGATCGTTGCACCGCCGAAAGCCGGTAAGACGATCATGCTGCAGAACATCGCCGCGAACATCGCCCGTAACAATCCTGAAGTTCATCTGATCGTGCTGCTGATCGACGAACGTCCGGAAGAAGTAACCGAAATGCAGCGCACCGTGCGCGGCGAAGTGGTTGCCTCGACGTTCGATGAGCCGCCAACCCGCCACGTGCAGGTTGCCGAAATGGTGATCGAGAAGGCCAAGCGCCTGGTCGAACACAAGAAGGACGTGGTGATCCTGCTCGACTCCATCACCCGTCTGGCCCGTGCCTACAACACCGTGATCCCGAGCTCCGGCAAAGTACTGACCGGTGGTGTCGATGCCCACGCCCTGGAGAAACCGAAACGTTTCTTCGGCGCTGCGCGGAACATCGAAGAAGGCGGCTCGCTGACCATCATCGCCACCGCGCTGGTTGAAACCGGCTCGAAGATGGACGAAGTGATCTACGAGGAATTCAAAGGCACCGGCAACATGGAACTGCCTCTGGACCGTCGCATCGCTGAAAAGCGCGTATTCCCGGCCATCAACATCAACCGTTCCGGTACTCGCCGCGAAGAGTTGCTGACGGCCGACGACGAGTTGCAGCGCATGTGGATCCTGCGCAAGCTGCTGCATCCGATGGATGAAGTCGCTGCCATCGAGTTCCTGGTCGACAAGCTGAAAACGACCAAGACCAACGATGAGTTCTTCCTGTCGATGAAACGCAAGTAAGTCGAACGGGCCAAGAAGCCGGGGAAACCCGGCTTTTTGCTATCTGATTTTTGATGAATCGCCAGTTCGTGGTTCTGAATAGAGGGGTTCGGCGCTAAACTGCCCACCCCGAACGCCACGGCCAATACGAGGCTCACGCATGCAGTATCGCGACTTGCGCGACTTTATCAGCGGCCTGGAAAAGCGCGGCGAACTCAAGCGCATCCAGGTTCCGGTGTCCCCAGTGCTCGAAATGACCGAGGTGTGCGATCGCACCTTGCGCGCCAAGGGCCCGGCCCTGCTATTCGAAAAACCTACCGGTTTTGACATTCCCGTGCTCGGCAACCTGTTCGGTACCCCCGAGCGCGTAGCGTTGGGCATGGGCGCCGAAGCGGTCAGCGAGCTGCGTGAAATCGGCAAGTTGCTGGCGTTCCTCAAGGAACCCGAGCCGCCGAAGGGGCTGAAAGACGCCTGGTCCAAGCTGCCGATCTTCCGCAAGATCATCTCGATGGCGCCCAAGGTCGTCAAAGACGCGATCTGCCAGGAAGTGGTGGTCGAAGGCGACGACGTCGACCTGTCGACCTTGCCCGTGCAGACCTGCTGGCCAGGCGACGTTGCCCCGCTGATCACCTGGGGCCTGACGGTCACCAAGGGGCCGAACAAGGACCGGCAGAACCTCGGTATCTACCGTCAGCAAGTGATTGGCCGCAACAAGGTCATCATGCGCTGGCTGAGTCACCGTGGCGGCGCGCTGGATTATCGTGAATGGTGCGAGAAACACCCTGGCCAGCCGTTCCCGGTGGCCGTGGCGCTGGGGGCTGACCCGGCGACCATCCTCGGTGCCGTGACCCCGGTGCCAGACAGTCTTTCCGAATACGCCTTTGCCGGCCTGCTGCGCGGCAACCGGACCGAACTGGTCAAGTGCCGCGGCAACGACCTGCAAGTGCCGGCCACCGCCGAAATCATCCTTGAAGGGGTGATTCACCCGGGCGAGATGGCCGATGAAGGGCCGTACGGCGACCACACCGGCTACTACAACGAAGTCGACAGCTTCCCGGTGTTTACCGTCGAGCGCATTACTCACCGGATCAAGCCGATTTACCACAGCACCTACACTGGTCGTCCACCGGATGAGCCGGCGATCCTGGGTGTGGCGCTGAACGAAGTGTTTGTGCCGATCCTGCAGAAGCAGTTCCCGGAAATCACCGACTTCTACCTGCCACCCGAGGGCTGTTCGTACCGCATGGCCGTCGTGACCATGAAGAAGTCGTACCCGGGGCATGCCAAGCGGGTAATGCTCGGTGTCTGGTCGTTTTTGCGACAGTTCATGTACACCAAGTTCGTTATCGTCACTGACGACGATATCAACGCGCGGGACTGGAACGACGTGATCTGGGCCATCACCACGCGCATGGACCCCAAGCGCGACACGGTGATGATCGAGAACACACCGATCGACTACCTGGACTTCGCCTCGCCGGTTTCCGGCCTGGGTTCGAAGATGGGGCTCGATGCCACGCATAAATGGCCGGGTGAAACCACGCGTGAGTGGGGCCGTGTAATCGTCAAGGACGACGCCGTGACCCAACGGATCGATGCCATCTGGAATCAGTTAGGAATAGATTGATGCGTGTAACCTTGCAGCCCTCCGGCGCAGTACTGGATATCTTGCCCGGCGAGCGGATTCTCGATGGCGCACGCCGCCTGGGCTATGAATGCCCGCAAAGCTGTCGCAACGGTAACTGCCACGTGTGCGCCGCGCTGCTGGTGGAAGGCCGCGTCGAGCAGGCAGGTCTCGTGCGCGACCATGGCGAGTTCTACACTTGCATTGCAGAGCCGCTGGAAGACTGCATCGTGCTGTGGGATGGCGTGCTCGCGCTGGGAGAATTGCCGGTGCGCAGTCTGTCGTGTCAGGTCACCAGTTGCACCGAGGTTGGTGGCGATACCTGGCGGGTGCGGCTGCGGGCTCCTGCCGGCAAGCCACCGCGTTATCACGCGGGCCAGTACCTGATGATCCATCGTGACAACGGCGACAAGTCCTCCTTCTCCCTGGCCTCGGCGCCCTCTGGCGGGCGAGATCTGGAAATCCACGTGCTGGCGCG
Source organism: Pseudomonas sp. YuFO8 (assembly GCF_035065025.1). Lineage (NCBI taxonomy): Bacteria > Pseudomonadati > Pseudomonadota > Gammaproteobacteria > Pseudomonadales > Pseudomonadaceae > Pseudomonas > Pseudomonas sp. YuFO8. The sequence goes on from NZ_JAXDEQ010000010.1 coordinate 142,221, forward strand.
CGAACCCAGTGCGCTCAGCCTGATCGAGCAACTGCAACGCAACACGATGGTGCGTATCGACATGCCGTTCGGTGATGCGCACCTGGCCGAGTTGCCGGACGGTCCGCTGGTGCTGATTGCGGCGGGCACCGGGATGGGCCAGGTTCATGGCTTGATCGAACATTGCCGCGCCGAAGGCTTCAAGCACCCGGTGCACTTGTACTGGGGAGTGCGTCGTCCTGAAGACTTTTACGAAATCGAACATTGGGATGAGTGGCTGAAACTGCCCAACCTGTTCCTGCATAAAGTCGTCAGCGACCAATGCGGCTGGCAGGGGCGCTGCGGCATGTTGCATGAAGCGGTCTGCGAAGACTTCCCCGACCTCAAGGCCCTGCATGTCTATGCCAGTGGCTCGCCTGCCATGGTCTACGGCACCCTGGACGCGCTGGTCGAGGCAGGAATGGACGCTCACCAGATGCGCGCCGACGTGTTCGCATACGCCCCTCGATCCTGATTCTGTCCCACCACACTGTAGGAGCGAGCTTGCTCGCGATGGTCGTTAACGATTACGCGGGCAGTCAGGATGCCCGCGGCGCTCTTGAGTCCATCGCGAGCAAGCTCGCTCCTACAGGTTATAACCCCATATATAGCTTATCGGTATTTATAAAATCACATAAATGCCGGTAGGTTATATTGTGTTCAGGTAATTAATTAACAACATTGCCATGGCACTTGAATTGCTTTGAAAAACATATGTGCCTTATTGTTACAGCGGTGCGTTCTATTAAGTAACTCTTAACTCGCGGGGAGCTGAACGCTATTCGCCATGAGCGCCATTGAACCTTCGATCTTGAACCTGGCTTACCCTCCGCGGCTCGATCTGGGGCCGCAGCTCACGCACGAACAATTGCTCAGCTCGATGCAGTCGACCATGGCTCGCCACAAGGGCGGCCCGGTGTGGCTGTTCGCCTACGGCTCACTGATCTGGCGACCGGAGTGCACGGCGGTGGAGCGGGTTCGCGGTCGCGTGCATGGCTACCATCGTGGTTTGTACCTGTGGTCCCACGAACATCGCGGCACGCCGGAAATGCCCGGCCTGGTGTTTGGCCTGGATCGCGGCGGCTCCTGCAGCGGGTTCGCCTACCGCTTGCCGGAGGAGCAACTGGACGCTTCGCTGTATGCGCTGTGGAAAAGAGAAATGCCATTCCCGTCCTATCGCCCGCACTGGCTCAACTGCCGACTAGAAGACGGCAACCAGGTTCAGGCGTTGGGATTCGTTCTGGAGCGGCATCTGCCCAGCTACGCTGGCAACCTGCCGGATCACGTGCTGAGCCACGTGTTCGAAAACGCTTGCGGGCGTTACGGCACCACTCGCGATTATGTCGAGCAGACCGCCCACGCCCTGCGTAGCCACGCCATGCCAGACCGGAATCTGGAGGCGCGGCTCAAGCGCTGCAAGTCAAAGGACGATCAAGCGAGTGCTTCGCGGCTCTGACTGGCGACCTGCTTGTGCCACAACGTCGGCGCAAGGAAGGCCATCGCCAGCAGGCAGGCACCGATCAGCAAGACGAAACCGCCGTCCCAGCCGAAATGGTCCACGGTGTAGCCCATCGCTGCACTGGCCGCGACCGATCCCCCTAGATACCCGAACAGACCGGTGAAGCCCGCAGCCGTGCCGGCGGCTTTCTTCGGCGCCAGTTCCAGCGCCTGCAAACCGATCAACATCACCGGCCCGTAGATCAGGAAGCCGATGGACACCAGCGCAATCATGTCAACCGTCGGGTTACCCGCCGGGTTGAGCCAGTACACCAGCGTCGCCACGGTCACCAATGCCATGAACATCATGCCGGTCAGGCCACGGTTGCCACGGAAGATCTTGTCCGACATCCAGCCGCACAGCAGCGTGCCCGGAATACCGGCCCACTCGTAGAAGAAGTACGCCCAGGACGTCTTGTCCACGGTGAAACCCTTGGCTTCCTTGAGATAGGTCGGCGCCCAGTCCAGCACGCCGTAGCGCAGCAGGTAGACGAAGACGTTGGCCAAGGCGATGTACCAGAGCATTTTGTTGCGCAGCACGTATTTGACGAAGATTTCCTTGGCGCTGAATTCTTCTTCGTGGCTGGCGTCGTAGCCTTCCGGGTAATCGTTCTTGTACTTCTCGATCGGTGGCAGGCCGACCGATTGCGGGGTGTCGCGCATGGTGATGAAGGCAAACACCGCCACGGCCATGGCCACCGCCGCCGGCACATAAAACGCCGCGTGCCAGTCGTTGAACAGGCCCATGCCGATCAGGAACAGCGGGCCGATCAGACCGCCACCGACGTTGTGCGCCACGTTCCACAGGGACACCACGCCACCGCGTTCCTTCTGCGACCACCAGTGCACCATGGTCCGCCCGCTCGGCGGCCAGCCCATGCCCTGCGCCCAGCCATTGATGAACAGCAGGACGAACATGATGGTCACGCTGGACGTCGCCCAATGGGCAAAACCGAACGTGAACATCACCGCCGCCGAGACCACCAGGCCGAACGGCAGAAAGTAACGCGGGTTGGAACGGTCGGAAACGATGCCCATCAGGAACTTGGACAAGCCGTAGGCGATGGCAATCGCCGACAACGCCACCCCCAGTTCTCCACGGGTGTAGCCCTCTTCGATCAGATAAGGCATGGCCAGGGAGAAGTTTTTACGCAGCAGGTAGTAACCGGCGTAACCGATAAAGATACCGGCGAAGATCTGCCAGCGCAGGCGTCGGTAGGTGCTGTCTATTTTTTCTTCAGGCAGGGGAGCCTGATGCGTGGCAGGACGAAAGAAAGCAAACATTCAAGAGCTCCAAATTTCTTGTTTTGACTGCGGATGCGAATGTTACAGTTTCGTTATCGAAAATAGCATCGGTTCGCATCGGCAAAACAGCGGAAATGTTGGAATTCAAGCGTTCATTTATGAACATGTCGCTCAGGTGTAAATGAAGGGCGGTGTAGGAATAATTACTCTTGGCGTTTCGATAAGCCTGATTTGCCAGGAATAGGGCAGGTTTTTGGGAAATGTCCTGCGTTACTACCAGACACCATGACCTTCAGCTTAAAACCCTGCATCTCTACCCTTAGTCCTACTGCCAGACATGGCATTTCAGGTGTGAGGGGGAAGGTTTATGCGGTGGTTTGTGTTGATGCTCATGCTGGTGATGTCTGGCGAAATCCTGGCCGGGGAGGTTTTCCTGATACCGGACAATAACCCGAAGCCGATTTACCCGCCGGCACTTCAACGGGCCGGGATCATTGGTGATGTTCGGGTCAGATTTATGGTCAATGCCGATGGATCGGTCAGCAAGGTGAGCATTTTGCAAAGCGACCATCCCGATCTCGCTGAGGCGACCAGAGTGGCGATTGAGCAATGGCGATTCAAGCCGTGGACGGTCGAGGGTGACAAACCAGCGGAGCAGGAAGTGATAGCACCGATGATCTTCAGATACGATTCAGCGCTGCCAATTGACCTCAACAAATGGCTTAAGGAATTGAAATGTCGGGATCTCAACGAAAGAACTGTTCGTACCCCGGATCATGCCTGGGGGGATGTCGCCGCGTTTCACTATACCCGTGCTTACCTGTCGAACGCGTTTTCTACGACAACGCTGAGCAATGAGCGACGTCTTGCGCTGATAGCCCAGCTGAACAGGAAGGTGCCGGTGATTGTCAGGCAATGCATGAACAGACCTGTTTCCAGGTACGCGAGGTTTTTGCCGGAGGACATTCGCAAATTGCTCTAGGCATATAAACGAAAGGACCAGAAGAACCATGTCAGTTGTTCTGGCCTTTTTTATCATGCGCTGATTCAGCGAACCTGCACCACCACCTTCCCGACCGCCTTGCGCTGGCCAAGATCATTGATGGCCTGCGCCGCATTGCTCAACGGATACACCTGCGACACCAGCGGCTTCAACTTGCCCTCTGCAAACCAGCCAAACAATTGCTGGAAGTTCGCGGCGTTGTCCTGGGGCTGGCGCTGGGCAAACGAGCCCCAGAATACGCCCAATACCGCTGCACCCTTGAGCAGTGCCAGGTTCACCGGCAGTTCGGGAATGCGGCCGCTGGCGAAACCGACCACCAGCAGTCGGCCGTTCCAGGCGATGGCGCGGATGGCCTGGTCGAACAGGTCGCCACCCACCGGGTCGTAGATCACGTCGGCGCCCTGGCCGTCGGTCAGGCGCTTGATTTCGTCCTTGAGGCTGGTTTCGCTGTAGTTGATCAGTTCATCGGCGCCCGCAGCCTTGGCCACGGCGAGTTTTTCCGCGCTGCTGGCCGCGGCGATCACCCGGGCGCCCATGGCCTTGCCGATTTCCACTGCCGCCAGGCCGACACCGCCGGAGGCGCCCAGTACCAGCAGGGTTTCGCCGGGTTGCAGGTTGCCGCGTTGCTTGAGGGCGTGCATCGAGGTGCCGTAGGTCATGCTGAAGGCGGCGGCGGTGTTGAAGTCCATGGAGGGCGGGATCGGCAATACGTTGTAGCCGGGCACTGCGACCTGTTCGGCAAAACTGCCCCAGCCGGTCAGGGCCATGACCCGGTCGCCGACTTTCAGGTGGCTGACCTTTTCGCCCACTTCGCTGACGATGCCTGCGGCTTCACCGCCCGGGGAAAAAGGGAAGGGCGGCTTGAACTGGTACTTGCCCTCGATGATCAGCGTGTCGGGGAAGTTCACCCCGGCGGCGTGTACCTCCAGCAGGATTTCGTTCTTCTTCGCGACAGGACTGGCGACGTCTTCCAGCACCAGCGATTCGGCAGGACCGAAGGCTTTGCACAGCACGGCTTTCATCAGGGCTATTCCTTTTGGAGTGATGGCCGATAAGTGTAGGTGTGTGAGTCGACGGGTCAACGAGCATGCCCGGGCCTGATAGTCAGCCATAAGCTTGTGTTGGCGTGGCGGGTGGTTATGCTGGGCCGCAAACCGGATAAGGAGCGAATTGTGAAAGCGTGGATCATGTTGTTGCTGGCCCTGTCCCTACCTGTGGCAGCGGTGGCCGAGGAAAAGGAAGAGGTGGCGCCGAAGGTCAATTACGTCACCTTGAGCCCGCCGTTCGTGGGCAACTACGGGTTGGATGGCACGCCCAAGCTCAAGGTCTACAAGGCCGATGTGGCCTTGCGTGTGACGGGGGACGAGGCCACCAAGGCGGTGAAGGCCAACGAGCCGCTGATTCGCAATCAACTGGTGGCGTTGTTTGCCCAGCAGTCCAGCGAGACGATGAACAATGTCGAGGCCAAGGAAAAGCTGCGTCAGGAAGCCTTGAAGCAAACCCAGCAGATCATGAATGATGAAACGGGCAAGCCGGTGGTTGAGGATTTGTTGTTCAACAACCTGATCATCCAATAAGTTTTGCAGCGCCTTTACCGGCCTCTTCGCTGGCAAGCCAGCTCCTGCAAGGTTTGTGGTGAATCACAATCCTGCATTCACCACAGAACCCTGTAGGAGCTGGCTTGCCAGCGAAGGCATTCGCAGAGTCGCTGCAAATATTACGGCTTGAGCGCAATCACCGCCGCCCACTGCTCCTCTGTCACCGGCATCACCGACAGCCGCGAGCCCTTCTGCACCAGCGGCATCTCGGCCAGCGCCGTCTGCTGCTTCAGATAATCGAGTTTCAACACCCGGGAAAACGTCTCGACATGCGCGACATCAATCGCGCTCCAGGCGTTTTTTTCTGCCGTTGCCTTTGGATCGTAGTAGTGGCTCTCAGGCTCGAGCGCCGTCGGGTCGGGATACGCGGCTTCGACAATCTTGCCGATGCCAGCAATCCCCGGCTCCGGGCAGCTCGAGTGATAGAAAAAGAACGCGTCCCCCACCGCCATTGCCCGCAAAAAGTTACGCGCCTGATAGTTGCGAACCCCGTCCCAGCGCGCTTTGCCGAGCTTTTCCAAGTCTTTGATCGAGAGCTCGTCGGGCTCGGATTTCATCAGCCAATAGGCCATGGTTCTGGCTCCTTGCGTAGCGGGTGGAGAGGTTGTTGGGCAATTTTATGACAAACCGACAGTCGGTTGACGCCAGCATTTGCGTGCCGGTTCACGTTGTCGCAAAATGCCGGCCTTTCAAGCTTGACGCTGCTGCACGGCCAACAAACGGAAACCGCTGCTGTCATCGTGTTGATATGCCTTTGGGGGGCAATCGATGAAACGCAAACCGGATTTACTATGGATTTTGGTTATTTTGTTCGGCCTCGGCGTCGTGACCACTGGCTATGCCCAAAGCCTGTGGGTCAACAAGAACGATGCACCGGTCGAAATCTCGTCATTGCAGCAACAGTCGACAGCCTTCAAACGCTGATCCGCGCTTTTCGACGCCGCTGAATCCGGTGGCGTCTAGCCTGCGTAATACCAGGCCTTGTCCGTCACCGTTCCTTGCAACGGCACATCCCAGCTCGCCTGAGCCAGTCGCTCGACCTTCTGACATTCGTGGGCCAGCCCCAGCAACGTCGGCTTGCGCCAGTCATTGCGGCGCGCCAGGTAGGCCAGGCTGCGATCATAGAAGCCGCCGCCCATGCCCAGGCGCCCGCCGACATCGTCAAACCCCACCAATGGCAGCAGCACCAGATCCAGCGCCCAGACTTTACGTTGCCGGGCGAGGTTGTGCCTGGGTTCCAGGATACGGAAGCGATTGAGCCTGAGTTTTTCGCCGGGGCGGATGCGCTGGAACACCATCTTGGTGCGCGGCCAGGCGCTGAGCACCGGTAGATAGGTGGCCTTGCCCCGACGTTGAGCCGCACGCAGCAGCAGGCGCGGATCGATTTCACCGTCAGTGGGCAGATAAAGGGAGATGTGCCTGGCGCGGCGAAACAGCGGTTGCTGGGCCAATTGCTTGTACAGCCCGCGGGCCGCCTGGCGTTGCTGACAGGGCGTCAGTGCGCGGCGGGCCTTGCGCAACATGCGTCGAAGTTGCGGGCGAGGGAGCAGCGCAGGTTCGGTCATGGATTCGGGGCTTCGGTAATGCAATTACAGATATCGTATCTATAAAAACGCCGATGCCGGTATTTAAACCGGCATCGGACTGGAATCAGGCTCCCCGGATGTACCGCTGTCGACTTAGCCCTTGAACCCGAAAGTTCAAGGTGGAAGATGCAGTAGGCTTTCAGGCTTTCCGTCTAGCGGACATGCACACCAGCCCAACGTGCAACCTCCAGGGTATAGCAAATCGGCTCAGGGACATCGCCAACTGGCAAGCACCCCAGGGAGTGATCAGAGTATACCGCAAGCGGTGACACGAATCAGCCTTTGGTGACATCCGGATCAGTGGCGAGCACCAGATCGACTCGATCGAGCAGGTCGCGCACCTGTTCGCGAGTCGAACCGCTGGCCTGGATGTCCGGTCGCTCTTCCTTGTGCAGCAGGTCGTGGGTGATGTTCAACGCGGCCATCACGGCGATGCGATCGGCGCCGATGACTTTGCCGCTGCTGCGGATTTCGCGCATCTTGCCGTCCAGGTAGCGGGCGGCGCTCACCAGGTTGCTGCGTTCTTCCTGGGGGCAGATGATCGAATATTCTTTGTCGAGGATCTGCACAGTGACGCTATTGCTTGAACTCATGAGTCTTGCTCCAGGGCCTTGAGGCGCGAAATCATCGATTCGACCTTACGCCGGGCGATTTCGTTTTTTTCAATGAGGTGCGCGCGTTCCTCGCGCCAGGTCTTTTCCTGAGCTAGTAAGAGTCCGTTTTGGCTCTTAAGTTGCTCGACTCGGGTAATCAGCAGTTCGAGTCTGGCCATCAGCGCTTGCAGGTCGGTGTCTTCCATTGTCTTCACTGTCTGATGGGTGATGGACTGTAGGAGCGAGCTTGCTCGCGATGAACCAGAGATCGCCGCGGGGTGTCAGGTAACCAACGTTATCGTTGACGACCATCGCGAGCAAGCTCGCTCCTACAGGGGTAGTCGATGTAGGATACAAGGCCTTCATTCTAGACATAGCGCCGTCTGGCGCCTAGCTGCCCATGACCATTCAGAATTCCCCGTACCAAGCCTTCGCCAACCTGCTGACTTCCAGCGGTCATAACGTCTCGCCTGCCGAACTGCACGGCCTGTTGCTCGGCCGTAGCTGCGCCGGCGCCGGTTTCGAGGCCGAAGGCTGGCTGATCGACGCCGCCGAACTGCTCGAAAACGAGCCTCAGGACAACGTTCGCAGCGCCTTGATCGGCCTGCAGGAGATGGTCAAGGGCGAGCTCACCGGCGACGACGTGACCGTGGTCCTGTTGCTGCCGACCGATGACGCCCCGCTCGCCGAGCGTGCCGCGGCACTGGGCCAATGGTGCCAGGGCTTCCTCAGCGGTTTCGGCCTGAACTGCCGCGACAGCAGCAGCCTGAGCCTGGAGGCCACCGAAGTGTTGCAGGACCTTGCAGCCATTTCCCAGGTGCAAGAAGCACTGGAAGAGTCGGACGACGGCGAAAGCGACTATATGGAAGTCATGGAGTACGTGCGCATCGCGCCGTTGCTGCTGTTCTCCGAAACCAAAAAAGACGTGGCGGCTGCCGCCAAGCCGTCGCTGCACTGATCAAAAAGCCAGGGAAAGCCATCTGCCCATGATTCATATCCCGAAAGCGGAATACAGCCGTCGCCGCAAGGCCCTGATGGCGCAGATGGAACCCAACAGCATCGCCATCCTGCCTGCCGCCGCGGTGGCCATTCGCAACCGCGACGTAGAGCACGTCTACCGTCAGGACAGCGACTTCCAGTACCTCAGCGGTTTTCCCGAGCCCCAGGCCGTACTGGTCCTGATGCCGGGGCGTGTGCATGGCGAATACATCCTGTTCTGCCGTGAACGCAACGCCGAGCGCGAGTTGTGGGACGGCCTGCGTGCCGGGCAAGAGGGCGCGATTCGCGACTTCGGTGCCGACGACGCCTTCCCGATCACCGATATCGACGACATCCTGCCAGGCCTGATCGAAGGCCGTGACCGGGTGTATTCGGCCATGGGCAGCAACCCGGAGTTCGACCGGCACCTGATGGACTGGATCAACGTGATCCGCTCCAAGGCCAGCCTCGGCGCCCAGCCGCCGAACGAATACGTTGCCCTGGATCATCTGCTGCACGACATGCGCCTGTATAAATCGGCGGCAGAAGTGAAAGTGATGCGCGAAGCCGCACGGATTTCCGCCCAGGCGCACGTGCGCGCGATGCAGGCCAGCCGTGTCGGGCTGCATGAGTTCAGCCTGGAGGCCGAGCTCGATTACGAATTTCGCAAGGGCGGGGCCAAGATGCCCGCCTACGGGTCGATCGTCGCCGCAGGGCGCAATAGCTGCATCCTGCACTACCAGCAGAATGACGCGCTGCTCAAGGACGGCGATCTGGTGCTGATCGACGCCGGGTGCGAGATTGACTGCTACGCCAGCGACATCACTCGCACCTGGCCGGTCAACGGCAAGTATTCCGCGGAACAGAAGGCGATCTACGAGTTGGTGCTGGCTGCCCAGGAGGCCGCGTTTGCCGAGATTGCCCCGAACAAGCACTGGAATCAGGCGCACGAAGCCACGGTCCGCGTGATCACTGCGGGTCTGGTCGAGTTGGGCTTGCTGCAAGGCGATGTCGACGAACTGATTGCCAGCGAGGCCTACAAGGCGTTTTACATGCACCGCGCCGGCCATTGGCTGGGCATGGATGTGCACGACGTCGGCGAGTACAAGGTCGGCGGTGAATGGCGCGTGCTGGAAGTCGGCATGGCGCTGACCGTGGAGCCGGGGATTTATATCGCTGCAGACAACCAGAACGTAGCGAAGAAATGGCGCGGCATTGGCGTGCGCATCGAGGACGACGTGGTGGTCACCAAAACCGGCTGTGAAATCCTGACTAAAGGCGTGCCGAAAACGGTCGCCGAAATCGAGGCCCTGATGGCGCAAGCACGGACACAAGCGGCATGAGTCGATTCAACCTGGCGATTATCGGTGGCGGCCTGGTCGGTGCCAGTCTGGCGTTGGCCTTGCAGGCCGGGGCAAAGGCGCGTGGCTGGAAGATCGTGCTGATCGAACCGTTTGCCCCCGGTGACGCCTATCAACCCAGTTACGACGCACGCTCCACGGCGTTGTCCTTCGGTGCGCGGCAGATTTACCAGCGCTTGGGCGCCTGGCAGGAAATCTCCCGCCGCGCCGAGCCGATCAAGCAGATCCACGTCTCTGACCGCGGGCGTTTTTCCACGGCGCGACTGTCGGCGATGGAAGAGGGCGTTCCGGCGCTGGGTTACGTGGTGGAAAACGCCTGGCTCGGCCATTGTCTGTGGCAAGGCCTGGACAAGGACGTGATCAGCTGGCGTTGCCCGGCGGAAGTCACGCGCATGGAGCCGCTCACCGACGGCTACCGCCTGACCCTGAGTGATGAAACCTCGTTCGATTGTGATCTCGCGGTGCTCGCCGATGGCGGCCGTTCCGGCCTGCGTGAGCAACTGGGCATCGGCATCAGGAAGCGCCCGTACAACCAGAGCGCGCTGATCGCCAACATCACCCCGAGCGAAGCCCATGACGGCATGGCGTTCGAGCGCTTCACCGACGATGGCCCGATGGCGTTGCTGCCGTTGCCGGACAACCGCTGTGCGCTGGTCTGGACGCGTCAGGGCATGGATGCGCAACGCCTGGCCGCCCTCGATGAGCGCAGTTTCCTGAGCGAGCTGCAGGGGGTATTCGGTTATCGCCTCGGCACGTTGAAGCAAGTCGGTGTGCGGCACTTGTATCCGCTGGCGCTGGTGGAGGCCGAAGAGCAGGTGCGCTCGCACCTGGTGGTGCTCGGCAATGCGGCCCACAGCCTGCACCCGATTGCCGGCCAGGGCTTCAACCTGTCCCTGCGCGATGCCCAGGCGCTGGCCGATGCACTGCTCGCCAGCGAACAACTGCCGGGCAATTTCGCCACCTTGCAGGATTACCGCGAGCGCCAGCGACTGGACCAGAACCTCACCGTCGGATTCTCCGACCAGGTCACGCGCCTGTTCGGCAGCACCCAGCCCCTGGTATCACTGGGTCGCAACCTGGGCCTGCTCGGCCTGGACCTGCTGCCGCCGGCCAAGCGCTGGTTCGCCCGGCAAGCCATGGGCCTGGGTACCCGTCCTGATGTTTAAGTGGCTGACCCGCCGGTTTGGCAAGGCCCGCCTCATGTGCCGGTTCATGAACCTCTACCCGCCGTACCTTGGGGCCGGGGTTCGGGTACGGCACATCAGCGATGACTTTCGTGACGTCCAGGTGTCCATGGGCCTGAGCTGGTACAACCGCAATTACGTCGGCACGCAGTTCGGCGGCAGCCTGTATTCGATGGTCGACCCGTTCTTCATGTTGATGTTGATGGAAAACCTGGGTCGCGATTACATCGTCTGGGACAAGGCCGCCGACATCGATTTCATCGCGCCGGGCAAAGGCCCGGTGTTTGCCCGTTTCAACATTGACGACACCCTGCTCGACGAGATCCGGCGGCAGACGGCGGATGGCAGGAAGTACCTGCCGCAATTGCAGGTCGATATTCATGACGGCGCCGGTAACCTGGTGGCGCGTGTCGGAAAAACCCTTTACGTGCGGCTCAAGCCGCAAGCGAGACAGGCTTAAAGCATGGAAATGCGCGCAGATCTGCTGATTGTCGGGGCCGGAATGGTCGGCAGCGCCCTGGCGCTGGCGTTGCAGGACAGCGGGCTGGAAGTCCTGCTGCTCGATGGCAGCCCGATGAGCGTCAAACCCTATGACCCGCAAGCGCCGTTCGAGCCGCGAGTGAGTGCATTGTCCATTGCCAGTCAGCGAATTCTCGAACGCCTGGGTGTCTGGGACGGCATCGCCAGCCGGCGCAGCAGCCCTTACAGCGAGATGCAGGTCTGGGATGGCAGCGGCACAGGGCAAATCCATTTTTCCGCGACCAGTGTGCACGCGGAGGTACTGGGTCATATCGTCGAGAACCGTGTGGTTCAGGACGCTTTGCTCGACCGATTGCACGACTGTGACCTGGGCATGCTGGCCAACGCGCGACTGGAGCAGATGCGCCGCTCCGGCGACGACTGGCTGCTGACCCTGGCCGATGGCCGTACCTTGCGCGCGCCGCTGGTGATCGCGGCGGATGGCGCCAACTCGGCGGTGCGGCGCCTGACCGGTGTCGCCACGCGGGAGTGGGATTACCTGCACCACGCCATCGTCACCAGCGTGCGCAGTTCCAAGCCCCATCAAGCGACCGCCTGGCAGCGGTTTACCGACAACGGTCCGCTGGCGTTCCTGCCGCTGGAGCGCGACGGTCAGCAGGATTGGTGCTCGATCGTCTGGTCGACCACTCCTGGCGAAGCCGAACAGCTGATGGCGCTGGATGACGAGGGTTTCTGTCGCGCGCTGGAGCGGGCCTTCGAAGGCCGGCTAGGCAGCGTGCTCAGCGCCGACCCGCGTCTGTGCGTGCCCCTGCGTCAGCGCCATGCCAAGCGTTACGTGGCCGAGGGCCTGGCCCTGATCGGCGACGCGGCGCACACCATTCATCCATTGGCCGGGCAGGGCGTGAACCTCGGTTTCCTCGATGCGGCGGTGCTGGCTGAAGTCCTGTTGCAGGCCAACACGCGTGGCGAGCGCCTGGCGGATGTGAAGGTGTTGAGTCGATATGAGCGTCGGCGCATGCCGCATAACCTGGCGCTGATGGCGGCGATGGAAGGCTTCGAACGGCTGTTCCAGGCTGATCCATTGCCGGTGCGCTGGTTGCGTAATACCGGGTTGAAGATGGTCGACCGGATGCCCGAGGCCAAGGCGCTGTTCGTGCGTGAGGCGTTGGGATTGATCGGCGACCTGCCGGCCCTCGCCAAGGCCTGACACCTCCCCTATACCCCTGTAGGAGCTGCCGCAGGCTGCGATTTTTTGATCTTGCTCTTTTTAAAAGCAAAATCAAAAGATCGCAGCCTGCGGCAGCTCCTACAGGGATCGCAGCAAATTCGCGGGCCTGTGCAACATCTGGTAACTCCTCCGCAAACTGTTCGATTGAGAAGGCAAATGTGAGTCCTTATCATTTGCCCTCACTTTTTCAATCGAGAGACCGCTCCCATGTTGGCACCGAAGCGTCTACTGACCGCACTGGCCCTGACTCTGATCGGCAGCACCGCCGCCCAGGCCGCTGACGAGGTAGTGGTCTACTCCTCGCGCATCGACGAACTGATCAAGCCTGTCTTCGATGCCTACACCGCGAAAACCGGGGTCAAGGTGAAGTTCATCACCGACAAGGAAGCGCCGCTGATGCAGCGGATCAAGGCCGAGGGCGAGAACACGCCCGCCGACCTGCTGCTGACCGTCGATGCCGGCAACCTCTGGCAAGCCGAGCAGATGGGCATCCTCCAGCCGTTCACCTCGAAAACCATCGATGCCAACATTCCGCTGCAATACCGCGCGGCCTCCCATGCCTGGACCGGCCTGAGCCTGCGCGCGCGGACCATCGCCTATTCCACCGACCGGGTGAAACCGGGCGAACTGACCACCTACGAAGCGCTGGCCGACAAGAACTGGGAAGGTCGCCTGTGCCTGCGCACGGCGAAGAAGGTCTACAACCAGTCCCTGACCGCCACCATGATCGAAGTGCACGGCGCCGAGAAAACCGAGAAGATCCTCAAGGGCTGGGTCAACAACCTCTCCACCGACGTATTCTCCGACGACGTCGCGGTGCTCGAGGCCATCAATGCCGGCCAGTGCGACGTCGGCATCGTCAACACCTACTACTACGGCCGCCTGCACAAGCAGAAGCCGGACCTGCCGGTAAAACTGTTCTGGCCGAACCAGGCGGATCGCGGCGTGCACGTCAACCTGTCGGGCATTGGCCTGATCAAAAACGCGCCGCACCCGGAAGCGGCCAAGGCGTTGGTGGAGTGGATGACCACGCCTGAGGCGCAGAAGATCTTCGCCGACGTGAACCAGGAATTCCCGGCCAACCCGACCGTGCAGCCCTCCGCCGAAGTCGCCGCCTGGGGCAAGTTCGTCGCCGATACCCTGCCGGTGGAAGTCGCGGGCAAGCGCCAGGCCGAAGCGATTCGCATGATGGACCGGGCTGGCTGGAACTGACGCCACGGTTTTAAAGCAAAAGATCGCAGCCTTCGGCAGCTCCTACACAGGTCCCCTGTAGGAACTGCCGGAGGCTGCGATCTTTTTGCGTTTTCCCTACAATTCAGGATTTTGCGAGAACCATCCCTTGGCCCACACCGCCCAACGCCGCTGGTATCCCCTGGTCTTCGCCATCGCTGCGCTGGTCCTGCTGCCCCTCAGCGTCCTGCTGTTGTCCTGGCAAACCATCGACCAGCAGATCTGGTCTCACCTCTGGGAAACCCAGATGCCGCGCCTGCTGGGCAACACCCTGACCCTGGTACTCGGTGTCGGCGTTGGCGTGACGGTGCTGGGGGTGAGCCTGGCCTGGCTCACCAGCCTCTGCGAATTCCCCGGCCGGCGCTGGCTGGACTGGGCACTGATGCTGCCCTTTGCGATTCCGGCCTACGTGCTGGCGTTCGTCTTTGTCGGGCTGCTGGATTTTGCCGGCCCCGTGCAGACCCTGCTGCGGGAGTGGTTCGGCACTGGCCTGCGATTGCCGCGCGTGCGCTCCACGGGCGGGGTGATCCTGGTCCTGGTGCTGGTCTTCTATCCCTACGTTTACCTGCTGGCCCGCACCGCGTTTCTCGCTCAGGGCAAGGGCTTGATGGAAGCGGCGCGGGTGCTCGGTCAATCCCCATGGCAGGCGTTCTGGCGCGTTGCGATGCCCATGGCGCGTCCCGCCATCGGCGCTGGCGTCGCCTTGGCGCTGATGGAAACCCTGGCGGATTTCGGCGCCGTGTCGGTCTTTAACTTCGACACCTTCACCACCGCCATCTACAAGACCTGGTACGGGTTTTTCAGCCTCTCCAGCGCCGCGCAACTGGCCAGCCTGTTGCTGCTGGTGGTGATGCTCGTACTGTACGGCGAGCGGCGCGCCCGCGGTGCCAACCGGGCGAGCAACGAACGGCCACGGGTCAAGGCGTTGTACCACCTGCGCGGGCTCAAGGCGCTGTTGGCGACAGCCTGGTGCGCGCTGGTGTTCGCCTGTGCCTTCGTCATTCCGATGCTGCAGCTGCTGGTCTGGTTCTGGCAGCGCGGGCGCCTGGACCTGGATGAGCGCTACACCGCGCTGATACTCCACACCTTGTACCTGGGGACGATGGCGGCGTTGATCACCGTCAGTGTCGCCCTGGTCTTGGCGTTTGCCCGGCGGCTGGCGCCCACCCAAGGCATCCGCGCAGGGGTCAGCCTGGCCAACCTTGGCTACGCCTTGCCCGGTTCGGTGCTGGCGGTGTCGATCATGCTGGCGTTCAGTTACCTGGATCGCGAGTTGGTGATCCCACTCTCCGGCTGGCTCGGTGGGGCTGGCAAGCCGTTGCTGCTGGGCAGCCTGCTGGCGTTGCTGCTGGCCTATCTGGTGCGCTTCATCGCCGTGGCTTACGGTCCGCTGGAAAGCAGTCTGGCGCGAATACGGCCATCTTTGCCCGAAGCGGCACGTAGCCTGGGCGTCAGTGGCCCGCGACTGTTTTTCAAAGTGTATCTGCCGTTGCTGCTCCCCGGTTCGTTGAGCGCGGCGTTGCTGGTGTTCGTCGATGTGCTCAAGGAAATGCCCGCGACCCTGCTGATGCGGCCGTTTGGCTGGGATACGCTGGCGGTGAGGATCTTCGAAATGACCAGTGAAGGCGAGTGGGCGAGGGCCTCTTTGCCGGCCTTGACCCTGGTTTTGGTCGGACTGCTACCGGTCATCGGATTGATACGTCGTTCGGCGCATCGAAACAGCTAGGTGCCAGTCCTACACCATGCGGCTACAATGCGCGGCATTCGGTGCGGTCCGTCTGACAGACAAGGTAGTGAAAACGGCTGGAAGCCTCTTATTTCAAGGCGCCCGCAAGCTGCATCACTCGCCCGCACCTTCGCCACGCCCGGAAGGAGAAACCCATGGGACAGCGTACGCCTCTGTATGACCTTCATCTCGCCCTGGGCGCGAAGATGGTCGATTTTGGCGGTTGGGATATGCCTCTGCATTATGGATCCCAGGTCGAGGAGCACCATCAGGTGCGCCGCGATTGCGGTGTTTTTGATGTATCCCACATGACCGTGATCGATGTCGACGGCCCCAAGGCCAAGGCATGGCTTCAGCATTTGCTGACCAACGACGTCGAACGCCTGCACAAACCCGGTTCCGCGTTGTACAGCGCCATGCTCAATGAGCGCGGCGGTATCGTCGACGACATGATCGTCTATCGCCTCGAAAGCGGTTACCGCCTGGTGGTCAACGCCTCCACCCGCGATCAGGACCTGGCGTGGATGCAGGCGCATCTCGACGGTCTCGATGTGCAGCTTAACGAGCGTTCCGAAATGGCCATGCTGGCCATCCAGGGGCCTCATGCCCGGAACAAGATTGCCGAGTTGGTGAACCAGGCACGCGGCACATTGATCCAGCAGCTCAAGCCTTTCGAGGGCAAGCCCGACGGTGACTGGTTCATCGCACGCACCGGCTATACCGGTGAAGACGGCCTGGAAATCATTCTGCCGGCCGACCAGGCACCGGGATTCTTCAACGATCTGGTGGGCGCGGGCATTTCCCCCATTGGCCTGGGCGCGCGTGACACCCTGCGGGTCGAGGCGGGCATGAACCTGTACGGTCAGGACATTCACCAGGACGTTTCCCCGCTGGCCTCCAACATGGCCTGGAGCATCGCCTGGGAGCCGGCCGCTCGCCAGTTCATCGGCCGCACGGCGCTGGAAGCCGAGCGCAGCGGCGGCATACAACACAAGCTGGTCGGTCTGGTCCTCGAGGAGCGCGGGGTTTTGCGCGCTCATCAAGTGGTCCGCATCGCCGATGTTGGCGAAGGGGAGATCACCAGTGGTAGTTTCTCTCCTACGCTTAGCAAGTCGATTGCGCTGGCGCGCGTGCCAATGGCCACGGCCGACCGCGCAGAAGTGGAAATCCGTGGCAAGTGGTACCCGGTCCGAGTGGTCAAGCCGACCTTCGTCCGCCATGGCAAAACCTTGATCTAACCTTTTCCGGCGGACCTTGACCGCCGATCATTTTCCTGAGGACACAGAACATGAGCGATATCCCTGCCGACCTGCGTTTTGCCGAGAGTCACGAATGGGCTCGCCTGGAAGCCGATGGCACCGTCACCGTGGGCATCAGCGATCACGCGCAGGAAGCGCTGGGTGATGTGGTGTTCGTTGAGCTGACCGAAGTAGGCAATGTGTTTGCCGCTGAAGACCAGGCCGGTGTCGTTGAATCGGTAAAAGCCGCTTCCGACATCTACTCCCCGATTGCCGGTGAAGTGATCGCGGTCAACGAAGCACTGAGCGCTGAACCTGAGTTGCTCAACTCCGACCCGTACGGTGCGTGGATCTTCAAGATCAAGCCAAGCAACGCGGCTGACCTGGAAAAGCTGCTCGATGCAGCGGCTTACAAGGCCGCCATCGGCGAATAAGCCTTCAGCGTTACCCCAAAGCCCCGACCTGTCGGGGCTTTTTTGTACCCTAAAAAATCGCAGCCTTCGGCAGCTCCTACATTGAAATGCGGTCCCCTGTAGGAGCTGCCGAAGGCTGCGATCTTTTGATTTTCAGGGGACTGCTATGCTGGTTTGACCGTGTTGCATCGACGCTGAGCGCCAGTCAAGAGAGAGCCCGTCATGTCCCAGTTGCCGTCCCTGAGCCAGTTACGCGACCCCAATGCCTTCCTTCGCCGCCACCTCGGGCCTGATGCCGCCGAGCAACAGGCAATGCTCGACAGCCTGGGCCTCGGCAGCCGGGTCGAGTTGATCGAGCAGACGGTGCCGCCGGGAATCCGCCTGAACCGGCCACTCGATTTGCCGCCGGCCCTCGACGAAGAAGCCGCGCTGGCCAAGCTGCGCGGTTACGCCGAGCAGAACCAGGTCTGGACCAGCCTGATCGGCATGGGCTATCACGGCACGCTGACGCCGGCCGTCATCCTGCGCAACGTCCTGGAAAATCCCGGCTGGTACACCGCGTACACACCCTATCAACCGGAAATCGCCCAGGGCCGGCTCGAAGCGCTGCTGAATTTCCAGCAATTGACCATCGACCTCACGGGCCTGGAACTGGCCAACGCCTCGCTGCTGGATGAAGCCACTGCGGCGGCGGAAGCCATGGCGCTGGCCAAGCGGGTCGCCAAGTCGAAAAGCAATCTGTTCTTTGTCGACGAACATTGCCATCCGCAGACCATCTCCGTGGTGCAAACCCGCGCCGAAGGCTTCGGCTTCGAGCTGATCGTCGACGCTGTGGATAACTTGAAACAGCACCAGGTGTTCGGTGCGCTGCTGCAATATCCCGACACCCGCGGCGAGATCTGTGACCTGCGTCCGTTGATCGATCATCTGCATGCCCAGCAGGCGCTGGCCTGTGTCGCCACCGATCTGTTGAGCCTGCTGTTGCTGACCCCGCCGGGGGAGCTGGGGGCCGACGTGGTGTTCGGCTCATCCCAGCGTTTCGGCGTGCCCATGGGCTACGGCGGCCCTCATGCGGCGTTTTTTGCCAGCCGTGACGAGTACAAACGAGCGATTCCCGGACGCATCATCGGCGTGTCGAAAGACGCCCGCAGCAACGTTGCCCTGCGCATGGCGCTGCAAACCCGCGAGCAGCATATTCGTCGTGAAAAGGCCAACTCGAACATCTGCACCGCGCAGGTCCTGCTGGCCAATATCGCCAGTTTCTATGCGGTTTATCACGGCCCGGAGGGGCTCAAACGGATTGCCCAGCGCGTGCACCGGCTGACCTGCATCCTTGCCGCCGGCCTTGAGCGCAAGGGCATCAACCGCCTCAACCAACACTTCTTCGACACCTTGACCCTGGAAGTCGGTGGCACCCAGACCGCGATCCTCGAAAGCGCTCAGGCCGCGCAAATCAACCTGCGCATTCTTGGGCGTGGGCAGTTGGCTTTGAGCCTCGACGAAACCTCTGACGAAAGCACGGTGGCGAAACTGTTCGATGTGTTCCTGGGGGCCGATCATGGGCTCAACGTCGACGAACTGGACGCTGAAACCCTGGATGGCGGCATTCCCGACGCGCTCAGGCGAACCTCGCCCTACCTGCGCCACCCGGTGTTCAACGCCCATCACAGCGAAACCGAGATGCTGCGCTACCTCAAGCAACTGGAAAACAAGGACC
This sequence comes from Pseudomonas sp. YuFO8, assembly GCF_035065025.1. Taxonomy (NCBI): domain Bacteria; kingdom Pseudomonadati; phylum Pseudomonadota; class Gammaproteobacteria; order Pseudomonadales; family Pseudomonadaceae; genus Pseudomonas; species Pseudomonas sp. YuFO8. Next base: position 161,316 of record NZ_JAXDEQ010000010.1, read on the forward strand.
TGGCGCTCAATCAATCGATGATCCCGCTGGGTTCTTGCACCATGAAGCTCAATGCCACCAGCGAGATGATCCCGATTACCTGGCCGCAGTTCGCCAACCTGCATCCGTTCGCGCCCAAGGAGCAGGCGGTCGGTTACTCATTGATGATCGAAGAACTGGAGCGTTGGCTCTGCGCGATCACCGGTTTCGATGCGATCTGCATGCAGCCCAACTCCGGGGCCCAAGGCGAGTACGCCGGGTTGCTGGCGATCCGCAAGTACCACGAGAGCCGCCAGGAGGGCGGGCGGGATATCTGCCTGATTCCTTCATCGGCCCATGGCACCAACCCGGCCTCGGCGCAAATGGCCGGGATGCGCGTGGTGATTGTCGAGTGCGACGAAGCGGGCAACGTCGATCTCGATGACCTGAAAGACAAAGCCGCCCAGGCCGGGGATAAGCTCGCCTGCCTGATGGCGACTTATCCGTCGACCCATGGCGTGTACGAGGAAGGCATCAGCGAAATCTGTGAAGTTATCCACAGCCACGGCGGGCAGGTGTACATGGACGGCGCCAACCTCAATGCCCAGGTTGGCCTCGCCCGCCCGGCGGACATCGGCGCCGATGTGTCACACATGAACCTGCACAAGACCTTCTGCATCCCCCATGGCGGCGGTGGACCGGGCATGGGGCCGATTGGCGTGCGCGCGCACCTGGCACCCTTCGTGGCCAACCACCCGGTGGTGCCGATCGAAGGGCCGCTGCCGCAGAACGGCGCCGTCAGTGCCGCGCCTTGGGGCAGCGCGAGCATTCTGCCGATCAGCTGGATGTACATCGCCATGATGGGGCCGCAATTGGCCGACGCCAGCGAAGTGGCGATCCTGGCGGCCAATTACCTGGCGCGGCACCTGTCCGGCGCGTTTCCAGTCCTCTACACCGGGCGCAACGAGCGGGTGGCCCACGAATGCATTCTCGACCTGCGACCTCTGAAGGCGCTGACCGGTATCAGCGAAGAAGACGTGGCCAAGCGCCTGATGGACTATGGCTTCCATGCGCCGACCATGTCGTTCCCGGTGCCGGGGACCTTGATGGTCGAGCCTACTGAAAGTGAGTCGAAGGCGGAGCTGGATCGCTTCATCGGGGCGATGCTGAGTATCCGCGCGGAGATCACCGAGGTGCAGAACGGCAACTGGCCGGCCGAGGACAACCCGTTGAAACGCGCGCCCCATACGCTGGCGGACATCACTGGGGTATGGGAGCGGCCTTACAGCATTGAGCAAGCGGTCACGCCGGATGCTCATACCAAGGCGCACAAGTACTGGCCGGTGGTGAACCGGGTGGACAATGTCTACGGCGACCGGAATCTGTTTTGTGCGTGTGTGCCGCTGGACGAGTACCGCTGAAAAACACACACCCCTCCTGTAGGAGCTGGCTTGCCAGCGATGGAGTGTCAGTCGACATCAATTTGTCTGACCCACCATCGCTGGCAAGCCAGCTCCTACAGAGGGTTTTGTGTTGGCCATAAAAAATGCCGCTCATGGGAGCGGCATTTTTGTTCAGGCTAAGCTTATTCCGAAGCCACGGCATTCTTCGCCAAAATCGCATTCGCCAGTTCCATGTCCGTAGCCTGCAGCCCCGGGTTGTCGGCGCGAACCTTCTGCATCGCCGCTTCCAGGTACGGGCCGCGGATGCCGCCGTCACTGGCGACAAAGCTGCCGGCATCGTCCTGGGCAGCGACGATCAGCTTGTGATCCTTGAACGTCAGGTAGGTCGAACCGGTGGTTGCACCGGAGGAAATGACGTTACGCCAAAAGCTATCGGCCATCGCCGAACCGACAGGCAGGGACAACAGGGCGATGGTAGCGACAGCAAGTTTGAGACGCATGATGGGTGACTCCACTGATTAACTGCGGTGTTGGATTGTCGTCCCTCAATCGAGTTCCCTCCCGGCCGGGCTACTTCTGCTCGCTCTGCGGCGTCACCCGCAACACCTCCTCGATGGTCGTCAAACCGGCCGCCACTTTCTGTGCACCCGACAGTCGCAGGCTGCGCATGCCTTCCTTGAACGCCTGGCGCCGCACCGCCAGCAAGTCGGTGTCGGGATTGATCAGCGCCTTGAGGCCGTCGCTCAGTTGCATGATTTCGTACACCCCGGCGCGACCGTGATAGCCGGTATCGCGGCATTCCAGGCAGCCAATGGCGCGCTGGGCGTTGCCAGGCAGCGGGGCTTGCCAGGGGCGGGTCAGGGTTTGCCAATCCTCTTCAGCCAAGGCTTGCGGGGCCTTGCAGTGTGGGCACAAGGTGCGCACCAGGCGCTGGGCCATGACGCCGAGCACGGTGGCCTTGATCAGGTAATGCGGCACGCCGAGTTCCAGCAGGCGGCTGATGGCGCTGGGCGCATCGTTGGTGTGCAGCGTCGACAGCACCAGGTGCCCGGTCAGCGCAGCCTGGATGGCCATCTCGGCGGTTTCCAGGTCGCGGATCTCGCCGATCATGATGATGTCCGGGTCTTGCCGCATCAGCGCCCGGACGCCGGCGGCGAAGGTCAGGTCGATGTTGTGCTGGACCTGCATCTGGTTGAACGCCGGCTCGACCATTTCGATCGGGTCTTCGATGGTGCAGAGATTGACCTCCGGCGTCGCCAGCTTTTTCAACGTGGTGTAGAGCGTGGTGGTCTTGCCCGACCCGGTGGGGCCGGTGACCAGGATGATGCCATTGGGCTGGCCGGTCATGTCCTGCCAGCGTCGCAGGTCGTCGGCGGAAAAACCCAGCTGATCGAAGTCCTTGAGCAGCACCTCCGGGTCGAAGATGCGCATGACCATTTTTTCGCCAAAGGCCGTGGGCAGGGTCGAGAGTCGCAACTCGACTTCGCCGCCCTCCGGGGTCTTGGTTTTCACCCGGCCATCCTGGGGTTTGCGTTTTTCTGCGACGTTCATTCGCCCGAGGCTTTTGAGGCGACTGACGATGGCCATGGTCACCTGTGGCGGGAATTGGTAGACGTTGTGCAGCACCCCGTCGATGCGAAAGCGCACCGTGCCCTGTTCGCGCCGGGGCTCGATGTGGATATCACTGGCGCGTTGCTGGAAGGCGTACTGGAACAGCCAGTCGACGATATTGACGATGTGCGCGTCGTTGGCATCGGGCTCCTGATCGCTGGCGCCGAGGTTGAGCAACTGTTCGAAGTTGCCCAGGGTATTGACCTGCTGATCGCCGCTATTCGCGCCGGTGACCGATTTGGCCAGGCGGAAAAACTCCACGCTGAAACGCTGGATGTCCACCGGGTTGGCCACCACGCGCTTGATCGGTAGCTTCAGCACGTGGGTCAGGTCGGCTTCCCAGGCGGTGACGTAGGGCTGGGCGCTGGCGATCGTCACTGCGTCGCGATCGACCGACACCGCGAGGATCTTGTGGCGCTGGGCGAAGGCGTAGGACATCAGCGGCGTCACGGCCGCGACGTTGATTTTCAGCGGATCGATCCGCAGGTAGGGCTGGCCTGCCTGCTGGGACAGCCATAGGGTCAGGCTTTCAAGGTCCAGGTGCTTGCCGGGACGGCTGAGGTCGTCCAGGTGTTGGCTGGCGATGAACTCCAGTGGGTGCATCTGGCCATGGGCGGCGTGACGGCGTCGGGCATTGAGCGCCTGTTCGGCCGAGTCCTGGCTGACGAAGCCCTGGGCGACCAGTTCACGCAGCACATCATTGAGATCCAGCCAGCGGTCCTGAAAGGCGATTTGTACGGACATGCGGGCTCCTTTGAACGACAGTGCGCAAAGGATAGTCGTGACCCTGCAGGCCGTTGGGCCACTACCCGACGAAGCCGTATCGGTTTTTTTCAGCCGGCTGCCTGGGCCGCTTCAACCCACGCCGAATCAACGCTTTGCAGCTCGACCGAGCAAACGCTGATCAGGTTTCGAAGTTTTTCCGCGATCACCTGGGCGCGATGCCAGCTCAATCCGTCGATGACGATATCGATCGCCAGCAAGTCCTCCTGGCGCTGCACCTGCACCTGTTCTGGTGTCAGGAACTGCAAGGCGAACAGATTGAGCGCACGGCACAGCAGATCTGGCTCGGCTTCGGCCAGCAATTGGTAGTGAACGCGGCAATGGGCGTTGCTGGCACTCCAGGCATCAAAGCGGGTCGGCGAGGTATTTACGGCTTCCAGGTACGGCATGCTCGGTCTCCAAGTTGTTGGAGAAATTTTTACATTCGCCGCCGGGTATTTCTTATCTATGATTAGGCATATTGCGGCTTTGTTGAATAGTGCAATTCACACAATTATCAGTTGAAGGTTTTTTTATGCACAGCGAGCTGGACAACTACGACCGCAGGATTCTCGCCTTGCTGCAAGAGGATGCTTCGCTCTCGAGCGCGCAGATCGCCGAGCAGGTGGGGCTTTCGCAGTCGCCTTGCTGGCGAAGGATTCAGCGGATGAAGGAGGAGGGGATCATTCGTGGCCAGGTCACCTTGCTCGACCGCAAGAAAATCGGCCTGAACACGCAGATCTTTGCCCAGGTAAAGCTCAACGCCCATGGCCGTTCGAACTTCACCGAATTCACCGAGGCGATTCGAGGGTTTCCGGAGGTGCTGGAGTGTTACGTGCTGATGGGGGCGGTGGATTTCATGCTGCGCATCGTTGCGGCGGACATCGAGGCGTATGAGCGGTTCTTCTTTGAGAAGCTGTCGCTGGTGCCGGGGATACAGGAGGTGAACTCGGTCGTGGCGTTGTCGGAGATCAAGTCGACCACCAGTTTGCCGGTCTGAAATCCATCGCCAGCAGGCTGGCTCCCACATTGGTTTTGTGTACGCCACAAATCCCCAGTGGGAGCCAGCCTGCTGGCGATAGCGGTATTACAGGCGCAGAAGCATCTTCCAGGCACGATTCTGATAAACCGCGATCGCCTGCTGCTTGCGCGCATCCAGGACTTCGTCGGTGATCGGCTCGTTGGCCAGTTGCGCCAGCTTGTTCAGCTCGCCGTACAGGCGATCCATTTCCGGAATCTCCAGCACGTTGCGTGCGTGATGCAGCCACACCTGGATGCGTTCGATGCGCGGCAGTTGCTCAGCCAGGTCTTCCGGCTGCTGCTGGTAACGCTGCAATTGCAGCGAAGTGGCTTCTTCGCCCAGCAAACGTGGCAGCCAGCTGCCCAGTTGCGCGGCGCCCTGGCGATTGCCGCGGGTGTTGCGGTCGGCGGTCCAGGTGCGGGCCAGCAACCAGCGCGAGGTGTTCAGGGAGAACAGGCCCCAGCGAGGGTCTTCGAGTTCTTCGAGGAACTGCTCCGGCGCGGCCTTGCGCACGTCTTCGTCGTCCAGGCCGGCCTGGACCAGCGGGCGCCAGTCTTCCAGCAAGGCGTCGAGCGCGACGCGCAGATCGTGGGTCGACTGACGTGGCGCGGCTTGGCCGAGGCTGCTGATCAGCGCGCGCATTTCAGCCAGGCTCTCGACCCAGTCCTGCAACAGGCGCCAGTGACCATTGAAGCGATACTGCTCGGCCAGGCGCTGGCTGCTGCCCAGCAAGTGCCAGCTGAGCGCGGCGAAGGCGTCGTCCAGTGGCGTTTCGGCGCTGATCTGCGGTGCCGGCAGGCTCAGCGAGTAGCTGTGGGCGTCGTACAGGCGATAGCCGCGTTCGGCCTTGCTGATGTCGCATGGCATCAGGGCCAGTTTCTCGGCCAGTTCGGCGGCCAGTTCCAGGAGAGCGGCAGGCTCGCCTTCGCGCAATTCCAGTTCCAGTTCGCAGATTTCTTCTTTCTGCTTGCCGACCACCACATGGCCCAGGTCCAGCGCCGCTTCGATGACCACCTTGGTCTTGCCACGGCCCCAGGCGATTTCCGCGCGCTCGCGGACGAAATCGGTGGTGAAGATGGCTTTCAGGGTTTTCTTGTCCAGTTCAGCCAGCTCTTCGGGCCAGCATTCACCGTCGAGTTTTTTCAGATCGAGCTTGGCTTTCGGCAGGTTCCAGTCGTACTCGTTACGTACGGACAGGCCGGCGACGCTCTGGCCGCGGGTCTTGAGGGTCTGGATCACTTCTTCGCCATCCTTGCGCAGGCGCAGGGCGACTTTGGCCCGGGCCAGGTCCCGCTCCGGGGTGTCGAAGTATTGATTCATCAACTCACGGCGTTCCCAGCCACTTTTGTTGCGTTTTTTCAGTAAGGGGTGCTCGCGCAGGGCGGCGAGGGTTTCGCGGCTGACGCGGAGTTTGATTTCGGTTTCTTTCTGCATGGCCGGAAAATCCAGGATCGGGAGCGCAGCCGGGGGAAAAGGTGGCTGCCAAGGCCGTGCAGTGTACAGGACTCGACCTGCCTACGCCGCGCGACGGTTTATTCCTGTCACCGGATGGCTCTATGATGGACTTCAATCCGGGAGTTGGAGTCAGCGATGCCTTTGCCGTCCATGAAAGATCAGTTCGCTGCGCTGATCGCTGCACCATCCGTCAGCTGCACCCAGGCAAGCCTCGATCAATCCAATCGTCCGGTGATCGACCTGCTGGCCGCCTGGCTCGGCGACCTGGGCTTTGCCTGCGACATCCAGCAGGTCAGCCCCGGCAAATTCAACCTGCTCGCCAGTTTTGGCAGCGGGCCCGGCGGGCTGGTGCTCGCCGGTCACAGCGATACGGTGCCGTTCGATGGCGCGCTGTGGCAGACCGACCCGCTGAAGCTGACGGAAGTCGACGGCCGCTGGGTCGGCCTGGGCAGTTGCGACATGAAGGGCTTTTTCGCCCTGGCCATCGAAGCCGTCAAGCCGCTGCTCGACCAACCGTTCAAGCAGCCGCTGCTGATCCTGGCCACCTGCGATGAAGAAAGCTCGATGTCCGGCGCCCGGGCGCTGGCCGAGGCGGGGCGCCCGCTGGGGCGTGCGGCAGTGATCGGCGAGCCGACCGGGCTCAAGCCGATCCGCATGCACAAAGGCATCATGATGGAGCGCATCGATATCCTCGGGCAAAGCGGCCACTCCTCGGACCCGCGCCTGGGTCACAGCGCGCTCGAGGCCATGCACGATGCCATCGGCGAACTGCGCGGCCTGCGCCTGCTGTGGCAGCGCGAATTCCGTAATCCGCAGTTCAGCGTGCCGATGCCGACCATGAACTTCGGCTGCATCCATGGTGGCGACAACCCCAACCGTATCTGCGGCCAGTGTTCGCTGGAATTCGATCTGCGGCCGTTGCCGGGGATGGATCCCAAGGTCCTGCGTGCCGAGATTCTGCAGAAGCTCAAGCCGATTGCCGAACGCCATCAGGTCAAGATCGATTACGCACCGCTGTTCCCCGCCGTGCCGCCTTTCGAACAGGCTGAGGATGCGGAACTGGTGCGCATTGCCGAAAAGCTCACCGGCCATGCCGCCGAAGCAGTGGCATTCGGCACCGAAGCGCCTTATCTTCAGCGCCTTGGCTGCGAAACACTGGTACTCGGCCCGGGCGATATCGCCTGCGCCCACCAACCGGGGGAATTCCTCGAAATGTCACGTTTGCAGCCTACGGTGCATCTATTACGTCAGTTGATTGAACATTACTGCCTGACGCCGGCCAAAGAACTGGCGTCTGTCGGTTGAACGCAAGCCCTTGTAGGAGCTGCCGAAGGCTGCGATCTTTTGATCTTGCTTGTAAAACAAAGATCAAAAGATCGCAGCCTTCGGCAGCTCCTACAGGGGTTCTCGATTAATTTGTCAGGTTCAAAACCCGTATTCATGAGGAGAGCGCGCGTGTCGCCAAGCCTGTTCCGACGATAACCATCAGCCCGCTGTGCGTTTTACTGTTTCGCCCTTTTTTCGGCTGCTATTTATTACAGGCCCAGGTTCATGCCCGAATACGTCAATTGGCTTCGTCATGCTTCGCCCTACATCAACGCCCACCGCGATTGCACCTTTGTCGTCATGCTGCCCGGCGACGGCGTTGAACATCCGAACTTCGGCAACATCGTCCACGACCTGGTGCTGTTGCACAGCCTCGGCGTGCGCCTGGTGCTGGTGCACGGTTCGCGCCCGCAAATCGAAGCACGCCTCGAGGCTCGCGGCCTGACCCCGCATTACCACCACGGCATGCGCATCACCGATGCCGCGACCCTGGAGTGCGTGATCGATGCGGTCGGTCAACTGCGCATCGCCATCGAAGCGCGCCTGTCCATGGACATGGCGTCGTCGCCGATGCAGGGCTCGCGCTTGCGGGTGGCCAGCGGCAACCTGGTGACTGCACGGCCGATCGGCGTGCTGGAAGGTGTCGACTATCACCACACCGGTGAAGTGCGTCGGGTTGATCGCAAGGGCATCAATCGCCTGCTGGACGAACGCTCCATCGTGCTCCTGTCGCCGCTGGGCTACTCGCCGACCGGTGAAATTTTCAACCTCGCCTGTGAAGACGTCGCTACGCGCGCGGCCATTGACCTGGGCGCGGACAAGCTGCTGCTGTTTGGCGCCGACCTTGGCCTGATCGATGAACACGGCCGGCTGGTCCGCGAGCTGCGTCCGCAACAGGTGCCGGCGCATCTGCAGCGCCTGGGCAGCAACTACCAGGCCGAGCTGCTCGATGCCGCCGCTGAAGCCTGCCGTGGCGGCGTGGCCCGCAGCCATATCGTCAGCTACGCCGAAGACGGTGCACTGCTGACCGAGCTGTTCACCCGTGATGGTGGCGGCACGCTGGTGGCCCAGGAGCAATTCGAGGTGGTGCGCGAAGCGGCAATCGAAGACGTCGGCGGCTTGCTGGACCTGATCAGCCCGCTGGAAGAGCAGGGCATTCTGGTACGCCGCTCGCGCGAAGTGCTCGAGCGGGAGATCGAGCAGTTCAGCGTGGTGGAGCGTGAGGGCATGATTATCGCCTGTGCGGCGCTGTACCAGATCGCCGATTCCGATGCCGGGGAGCTGGCGTGCCTGGCGGTGAACCCGGAGTACCGCCATGGCGGTCGCGGTGATGAACTGCTCGAGCGCATTGAAACCCGCGCCCGGGCTCAAGGGTTAAAAACCCTGTTCGTGCTCACCACGCGCACGGCGCACTGGTTCCGCGAGCGCGGCTTCGTGCCGAGCAGCGTCGATCGCCTGCCATCGGCGCGGGCGTCGCTGTACAACTATCAGCGCAATTCGAAGATCTTCGAAAAAGCCCTGTAACCACGATACGGTCTCTGTAGGAGCCGGCTTGCTGGCGATAGCGGAGTGTCAGGCATCATCCATGTCGATTGACACGCCGCCATCGCCAGCAAGCCGGCTCCTACAGATCGGCTTCACTCTGCTACAAATTTCGCACTGACATACGGCGAATAATCCGCCAGCACCGTCTCAACCTTCCCCTGTTCCTTCAAGAATTTCGCCGTCTCGCCAATCGCCTGCGCCGTACCGCCGGCCAGCAAGGCGCCGGTCTGTTGTGCCTTGGCATCCGGGAACGCGGAACCGGCCAGCAGCTCCGGTACGTCGGCGGCGTTGGCACCGGTCAGTTTGGCGATTTTCTGCACCGGCACCGAATCGGCGGTCCAGCTGTCCTTGTGTGCCGCATAGTCGGCAAATGAGTCCAGGGTGACCTTGGCGAAGCGGGCGATGACCTCCGGGTGTTTCTCGGCGTAATCCTTGCGCGCGACCCACACTTCGAAGGTCGGTGCACCCCATTGGCCGACCTGCGCGGCATCGGTCAAGGTCTTGCCAGTCTTGCGAATTTCCCCCAGGGCGGGCGACCAGACGAACGCGCCGTCGATGTCTCCGCGCTTCCACGCGGCGGCAATTTCCGCCGGTTGCAGGTTCACCACTTTGACTTTCGACGCATCCAGGCCCCAGTGCTTCAACGCACCCAACAGGCTGTAGTGGGACGTGGAAACGAACGGGGTGGCGATGGTCTTGCCGATCAGATCTTCCGGTTTATCGATGCCACTGCCGTTGCGCACCACCAAGGCCTCGGCGGCATTGATCTGCGCGGAAACGAGGAAGGCGACGATCGGCAGGTTGCGCGAGGCCGCGGCGGCCAGTGGGCTGGAGCCGAGGTTGCCGATCTGCACATCACCGGAGGCGATGGCGGTGACCACTTCCGGGCCACTGTTGAAACGTCGCCAGTCGATTTTCTCGCCAATGGTTTTTTCGTAAAGGCCATCGGCCTGCGGGACTTTGCTGGGGTCGATACCGGTCTGGTAGCCAACCGTGAGGTTCGCCGCATGGGCGGAAAAAGAAAAAATCAACGATACACAAACTGTAACAAATGGTCGGGATAGTGCGCGCTTGGTCGTCATGGCGTCGGCCTTTTCGATAGGTTTGTGGCGGAATTGCTACTAAACCTAATCGATCTAAAAAACGCCTAATAAATACCCTTTAGGAATTAGCTTATGAGTCAGCCGCTCTATCCTGAGGTAGGCAAGACGGTGAGCTAAATTCCTAAAGGGTATGAGAAAAGAATTTATCCGTTCTTTTCAGGTTTATGACGAACTCATGACCCTGCATGGACCAAAAAACCGGTGATTAGACTATGGTCGTAGACACACATAGTTACGATTGACTTGTGAGTCACGCTGCGGCGCTAATCGCGAATCTTAGGATCAGGGGCAATTGACCCCCGGCCAGGAATACAAGAATTAGAGACGAGAGGAGTTTAACAATGAACAAGTCCACCTTGGCCCTGGCCGTGACGGTAGGGGTTTTGGCGCAGCAGGCAGGCGCCGCCGGTTTCATCGAAGACAGCAAGGCTTCCGTCAGTTCGCGTACCTATTATTTCGACGCCGATAAGCGTGAAGGCGCGAGCACGCCTGCCAACCGGCAGCGAGAGGCCGCTGAAGGTCTCAAGTTCGACTTCCAGTCCGGCTATACCCCGGGTACTGTCGGTTTCGGTATCGACGCCCAGGCGCTGGTCGGTATCCACCTGGACGGTGGCAAGGGCCATCACCCGGACAACAACTCCTTTACCCCAAGCGATTCCGATGGTTCTGCAGAGAGCTCGTGGAGCCGTCTGGCGGGCAACGTCAAGGCACGTGTCTCGAAGACCGAGGCCCACCTCGGTGGCGCCCTGCAGCCGAACATGCCGATCCTGATCGCGAACGACAGCCGCGTGCTGCCACAGACCTTTGAAGGTGGCACCATCACCTCCAAGGAAATCGACAACGTAACCTTTAACGTGGGTCAGTTGGAGCACGCGACAGGTCGCGCCTCTTCCAACAGCACTGGCCTGGCCGTGGCTGGCGGTACTCAGGACAGCAACCAGTTCCGCTACGCCGGTGCTGACTGGAAGGTCACCAAGGACCTGTTGCTGCAGTACTACTACGCGAACCTGGAAGACTACTACAAGCAGAACTTCCTCGGCCTGGTGCACGTTTACCCGATCGCAGCCAACCAGTCGTTCAAGACCGACATTCGCTATTTCGACAGTAGCTCCGACGGCAAGAACGGCCAGGCCGGCTACCAGTTCAACAACAACAACGGCTACGCCAAGACCCCGGGCGAGGTCGATAACAAGACCTGGAGCGCCACGTTCACCTATACCCTGGGCGGCAGTGCATTCCTGCTCGGACATCAGCGAGTCAGCGATGACGGCGGCTTCGTCTTCCTCAACCAGGGCAACGTTGTCGATGGCAACGGTCGCAACGAAGGTGCTGGCGGCGCCAGTTTCTACTCGTTCACCGATGCCACTGTGGCCAGCTTTATCCGTGCCGGTGAAAACACCACCTACGGTCAATACTCCTATGACTTCGCTTCGCTGGGCGTGCCAGGTTTGAAAGCGTCGGCTGCCTACCTGTATGGCCGGGACATCAAGGCCACCAATGGCGTGGGTGATGACCTGAACGAGCGCGAGACCGACCTGCGTGTGGATTACGTGATTCAAACCGGTCCGCTTAAAGGGTTCGGCACGACGCTGCGTCACGGTATGTACCGTGGTAACACCAGTACGCTCGATGAAGACCAGACCCGTCTGATCTTCAACTACACCTACGCCTTCAAGTAAGCCGTAGCCAAAAGCCTCGTCACCGGACGAGGCTTTTTTTCGCGTGCATTTTTATATTCCATAAACAATGCATGTGATGATTTTTTATTCTTTTTAGCTTTTTACTAATCCGCTTAAAGTAAGGCCATCCGACACGCACCGTAAGCCTCGGATCGAGCTTCAAATCCCCGAACACCCAACAAAACAGGAATCGGTTTTATCGCCGACAACCTCGGGTCAGCGCTGTCGGGTCATATTCCTAAATGCGATTAAAATTAATTTTGCAATTCTTTTTAGGATTATGAAGGAGTATTCTGCGCGGCCAAAAAAACGACCGATCCAGACGGTCTGGCGCCAATGGCGCTTGCGGATCCAGGGCATTCGACCCAGGACCAGGAATTAGAAAACGATAGGAGCGAAACAATGAACAAGTCCACCTTGGCCCTGGCTGTGGCCGTAGGGGTTTTGGCGCAGCAGGCAAGCGCCGCCGGTTTCATCGAAGACAGCAAGGCAACGTTGGGGCTACGCAACTTCTACATCAACACCGACTACCGTGACGGTACCGGTCCGAACAAAAACGAAGAATGGGGCCAGGGCTTCGATCTGCGTTTCACCTCCGGTTACACCCAAGGCCCGGTTGGCTTCGGTATTGATGCGATCGGCCTGTTGGGCGTGAAGCTGGATTCGGGTGGCGGCACCAACGGTGCTTCCAACAACTCCTACGGCGGTACTGTTTTCCCGAGCAAGTCCAACGGCGAAGCCGTTGATAACTTCTCCAGCCTGGGCCTGACTGCCAAAGCCAAGATCTCCCAGACCGAGCTGAAACTAGGCACCCTGCAGCCAAAACTGCCAGTGATCGTGACCAACGACGGCCGTCTGCTGCCACAAACCTGGCAGGGTGGCCAACTCTCCTCGGGCGACATCAAGGACCTGACCCTGATCGGTGGCCAGATCGAGCAGGTCAAAGGCCGTAACTCGAGCAACAACGAACAGCTGTCGATCTCGGGCGCCAACAGCCGTGCCACAACAGGTCGTGACAGCAACAAGTTCATCTACGCCGGTGGTGACTACAAGCTCACCAAAGACCTGACGGCCCAGTACTACTACGGCAACCTCGAAGAGTTCTACAAGCAACACTTCCTGGGCCTGGTGCACAACTGGTCAATCGGCCCAGGTGTATTGAAGTCGGACCTGCGCTACTTCAACAGCACCGATGACGGTGCCAACGGTCACGATCCGCTGTACTACACCACCGGCAATTACAACGCGCCGAGCGGTAAAGGCAAGGTCGACAACAACCTGTACAGCGGCCTGTTCCTGTACACCGTTGCCGGTCACACCTTCGGTGGCGGTTACCAGGTCAGCAACGGCAGCAGCGACTTCCCTTGGCTGAACCAGGGCGACGGATCGTCGGCCTACATCATCACCGATTCGCAAATCCAGAAGTTCGCCCGTGCCGGCGAGCGCACCTGGCAGGCACGCTACTCCTATGATTTCGCCAAGCTCGGCGTGCCTGGCCTGACGGCGGGTGTGGTGTATCTGCATGGCGATGACATCGATACCGTCAACGCTGCCGGTCGTGAAGCGGCCAGCGGCGCTTCCGAGTGGGAGCGCGACCTGACCGTGGGTTACGTGGTCCAGTCCGGTGCGTTGAAAAACCTCGGCGTGATGTGGAAAAACGCCACCTGGCGCACCGATCTGCCGAATACTCGCTCCCAGGACGAGAACCGCCTGATCGTCAGCTACTCGATCCCGCTGCTTTAACAGCGCTCGGGTAACCAAAGGAAAAAAAAGCCCCACCCGGCATCACGCCGGGCGGGGCTTTTGCGTTTTCGAGGCGGGCTCACCCCCGTAAACCCGCCAGGAAAGTCCCCTCTTTTGCAGCAACTCAAGGCCTTCTCGAACCTTGGGGCCGATGTTCGGCGCGATGGCTTCGCGCGTCCAGTGAAGAGATCTTTAATATTCTATTTAGTGCTAAATAAATTGATATTTATTCTTTTTAATAGATAAAAAATACAGGCACAGTTGAGCTCATCAAGCACTCACAAGGAGCAGCACCATGGGCCTCAGACTCGGCGATATCGCCCCCGATTTCGAACAGAATTCCAGCGCTGGTGCTATCCAGTTCCACCAATGGCTGGGCGATAGCTGGGGTGTGCTGTTTTCCCATCCGGCCGACTTCACGCCGGTTTGCACCACCGAGCTGGGCTTTACCGCCAAGCTGAAAGATGAGTTCGCCAAGCGTGGGGTCAAGGCCATCGCCCTGTCCGTCGACCCGGTGGAATCGCACCACAAGTGGATCGAAGACATCAACGAAACCCAGGGCACCCTGGTCAATTTCCCGATTCTCGACGACGCCGACCGCAAGGTCTCGGACCTGTACGACCTGATCCATCCGAACGCCAACGACACCCTGACGGTGCGTTCGCTATTCGTGATCGACCCGAACAAGAAGGTCCGGCTGACCATCACCTACCCGGCGAGCACCGGGCGCAACTTCCATGAAATCCTGCGGGTGATCGACTCGCTGCAACTCACCGACAACTACAAGGTGGCCACCCCGGCCAACTGGCAGGACGGTGACGAGGTGGTGATCGTGCCGTCGCTCAAGGATGAAGACGAAATCCGCCAGCGTTTTCCCAAGGGCTATCGCGCGGTGAAACCGTACCTGCGCCTGACGCCGCAGCCAAACAAATGAGTCATTGAGCTTTGTGCTGTGGCAGATGCCGCCTTCGCGAGCAAGCCCGCTCCCACAGTGACCGCGTACTCCCTGTGGGAGCGGGCTTGCTCGCGAAGACGGCGGGTCAGGCAACGCAGTGTCAAGAGTGAAATGCATCCATAAAGCAAGGGATTTCAGGTCGTTTTAACGGCCTGTTTTTTTGCCTGGAAGAAACTGACTTGCATATCTCTTAAACGAATAACCAAATGAATAAATATGATTTATAGATATATAAATCACCTGTTAAGGTCACTGCATCAAAGCGAGATCGCAAGCCGCGAATCGCCAACACCGTTTAAGGAAGTCTCTCAATGCTGGTCGTCTCACTGGGTGGCAGTCCCAGCCAGCGCTCCCGATCCGGGGTGCTGCTGGATCGCTCCCGACGTTGGTTACAAGAGCGGGGCGTGGAAGTGGTGAGTTATCAGGTACGGGACTTCCCGGCCGAAGACTTGCTGCACGCACGCTTCGACAGCCCGAAGGTCGTCGATCTGCTGCAACAGATTGAAAACGCCGATGGCCTGCTGATCGCCACGCCGGTGTACAAGGCTTCGTTTTCCGGAGCCCTGAAAACCGTTTTGGACCTGCTGCCCGAACGCGCCCTGAGCCACAAGGTGGTGCTGCCGATGGCCACGGGGGGCAGCATTGCCCACATGCTGGCGGTGGATTATGCCCTCAAGCCGGTGCTGTCGGCATTGAAAGCCCAGGAGCTGCTGCAAGGGATTTTCGCCGTCGACAGCCAGATCGCCTACGGCGAAGGCAGCGCCCTGGCGCAGTTGGCGCCGGAGCTGGAGCAACGACTGGACGAGTCGCTGGAGTTGTTTTTCAGCGCCATGGCACGACGGCCCAGGCCGCTTGATCCGAACCTGTTGAATGATCGTTTGTTGAGTGCTCGCTGGAGCATTTAAGCCTCATCGAAATTTGAAGTACTGGCCTTACTCGCCCGCCAACGGGCAAGCAGGTGCAGCCAAAACCCCACTGCAAAAAGGAGAGCGCCATGCGCCCTGTCATTTTGCGTCGCGGTCTGGTCGCTCTGTTTGCTGCGGCTGTCACCTTCGGCGCCATTACTCAAGCTCAAGCCGAGACACTCCGTATCGGTTATCAGAAATACGGCACCCTGGTGCTGCTCAAAGCCAAAGGCACCCTGGAGAAACGCCTCGCCGCCCAAGGCGTCGACGTGCAATGGACTGAATTCCCCGGCGGCCCGCAACTGCTCGAAGGCCTGAACGTCGGCTCCATCGACTTCGGCGTCACCGGCGAAACCCCGCCCGTGTTCGCCCAGGCAGCGGGCGCGGATCTGCTCTACGTCGCCTACGAACCGCCAGCGCCGCACAGTGAAGCGATCCTGGTGCCGAAGGACTCGCCGATCAAATCGGTGAAGGACCTCAAGGGCAAGAAAGTCGTGCTGAACAAAGGCTCCAACGTGCACTACCTGCTGGTGCGCGCCTTGGAAGACGCCGGGCTCAAATACACCGATATCCAGACCGTCTTCCTGCCGCCGGCCGATGCCCGCGCCGCGTTCGAGCGTGGCAGCGTCGATGCCTGGGTCATCTGGGACCCTTACCAGGCCGCCGCCGAACAGCAGCTGCAAGCGCACACCCTGCGCGATGGCCAGGGCATCGTCGACAACCACCAGTTCTACCTCGCCACCAAGCCCTATGCGCAGAAAAATCCTGAGGTGATCAAGACCCTCGTGGAAGAAGTGCGGGCAGTCGGCGAATGGTCCAAAGCCAACCCTGAAGACGTGACCAAACAGGTTTCGCCACTGCTCGGCCTGCCGGCGGACATCACCCTGACTTCGGTGAAACGCCAGGGCTACGGCGCGTTGTTCCTGACCCCGGAAGTGGTCGCCGCCCAGCAGAAAATCGCCGACAGCTTCTACCAGCTCAAGCTGATTCCCAAGCCGCTGAGTATCAAAGACGTGATCTGGACGCCACCGGCGGCCGTTGCCCAAAGCTCAGTAACCAAAGCCCAGTAAATTCGAACCCCCAAGGAGACCACTCCATGAGCCTCAATATCTTCTGGTTCCTGCCTACCCACGGCGACGGCCATTACCTTGGCACCGCCGAAGGCGCTCGCGCCGTCGATCACGGTTACCTGCAACAGGTCGCGCAAGCGGCGGATCGACTGGGCTTCGGCGGGGTGCTGATTCCCACCGGGCGTTCCTGCGAAGACTCGTGGCTGGTGGCGGCGTCGCTGATCCCGGTGACCCAGCGTTTGAAATTCCTCGTCGCCCTGCGCCCCGGGATCATTTCCCCGACGGTGGCAGCGCGGCAGGCCGCGACCCTGGATCGTCTGTCCGGCGGTCGTGCGCTGTTCAACCTGGTCACCGGGGGTGATCCGGAAGAGTTAGCCGGCGACGGTCTGTTCCTCAGCCACGAAGAGCGCTACCAGGCCTCGGTGGAATTCACCCGCATCTGGCGTCGGGTGCTGGAAGGCGAAACCGTCGACTACGACGGTCAGCACATCAGCGTGAAGGGCGCCAAGTTGCTCTATCCACCGATCCAGCAACCGCGTCCGCCACTGTACTTCGGCGGTTCGTCGGAAGCGGCGCAAGACCTCGCAGCCGAGCAGGTCGAAATGGTCCTGACCTGGGGTGAGCCACCGGCGGCCGTTGCCGAGAAAATCGCCCAGGTGCGCACCAAGGCCGCCAAGCTCGGGCGCACCGTGCGCTTCGGTATTCGCCTGCATGTGATCGTGCGTGAAACCAACGCCGAGGCCTGGCAAGCGGCTGATCGATTGATCTCGCACCTGGACGACGACACCATCGCTCGTGCCCAGGCTTCGCTGGCGCGCTTCGATTCCGTTGGCCAGCAACGCATGGCCGCGCTGCACGGCGGCAATCGCGACAACCTGGAAGTCAGTCCCAACCTGTGGGCCGGTGTCGGCCTGGTGCGCGGCGGTGCCGGCACAGCGCTGGTGGGTGACGGCCCGACCGTTGCGGCGCGCGTGAAGGAATACGCGGACCTAGGCATCGACACCTTTATCTTCTCCGGATATCCACACCTGGAAGAGTCGTATCGCGTCGCCGAGCTGCTGTTCCCACACCTGGATATCGAACGTGCGGAGCTACCGAAAAGCGCCGGCTACGTCAGCCCGTTTGGCGAGATGGTCGCCAACGACATTCTCCCTAAAGCCGCGTCCCAGAGCTGAGGCGCGCCATGAAGAAGATCATTCACAGCCTTGCGCCCTGGGCGTTGCCAGTCTTGCTCTTGGCGGTGTGGCAGTTGTCGGTGTCGGCGGGCTGGTTGTCGACGCGGATTCTGCCGGCGCCCATTGCCGTGATCGAAGCCGGTGTGAACCTGGTGCGCAGCGGCGAAATCTGGACGCACCTGGCAATCAGCGGCTGGCGCGCGGCGCTGGGTTTCGCCATCGGCGGCGGCATCGGCCTGACCCTGGGTTTTATCACAGGCCTGTCGAAGTGGGGCGAACGCCTGCTCGACAGCTCGGTGCAGATGATCCGCAACGTGCCACACCTGGCGTTGATTCCACTGGTGATCCTGTGGTTCGGCATCGACGAGTCGGCGAAGATTTTCCTGGTAGCGCTGGGCACCTTGTTCCCGATCTACCTCAACACCTATCACGGCATCCGCAACGTCGATCCGGCGTTGGTGGAAATGTCGCGCAGCTATGGTCTGTCCGGCTTCAGCCTGTTCCGCCAGGTGATCCTGCCGGGGGCGCTGCCCTCGATCCTGGTCGGTGTGCGTTTTGCCCTGGGTTTCATGTGGCTGACGCTGATCGTCGCGGAAACCATTTCCGCCAGTTCCGGCATCGGCTACCTGGCGATGAACGCCCGGGAGTTCCTGCAGACCGACGTGGTGGTGCTGGCGATTCTGCTCTACGCGGTGCTCGGCAAACTGGCCGACCTCGCCGCCCGTGGACTTGAACGTGTGTGGCTGCGCTGGCATCCGGCTTATCAGGTCGTCAAGGGAGGTGCCGCATGACGGCTCAACAACCTCCACGCCTGCTGCGCGGAATTCCGCTGGCGGTGCGCAAGCTGCAAAAAACCTTCGGCTCGCGGCAGGTGCTGCGTGAGATCGACCTGCACATTCCGGCGGGTCAGTTCGTCGCGGTGGTCGGTCGCAGTGGCTGTGGCAAAAGCACTTTGCTGCGTTTGCTCGCAGGCCTCGACAAGCCCACCGGTGGTGAATTGCTGGCCGGCTCCGCGCCGCTGAGTGAGGCGCGGGAAGACACTCGCTTGATGTTCCAGGAAGCGCGTCTGTTGCCGTGGAAAAAGATCATCGACAACGTCGGCCTGGGACTCACGGGCAACTGGCGGCCAAAGGCGCTGGAAGCGCTGGAAGCGGTCGGCCTGGCGGATCGCGCCAACGAGTGGCCGGCGGCCCTGTCCGGTGGGCAGAAGCAACGGGTGGCGTTGGCTCGCGCATTGATCCACCAACCGCGCTTGCTGCTGCTCGACGAACCTTTGGGCGCCCTGGATGCGCTTACGCGAATCGAGATGCAGCAGCTGATCGAGCGGCTCTGGCAACAGCACGGCTTCACCGTGTTGCTGGTGACCCACGACGTCAGTGAAGCGGTGGCAATTGCCGATCGGGTGATCCTGATCGAAGACGGCGAAGTCGGCCTGGACCTGCACGTGGAACTGCCGCGCCCTCGGGTTCGCGGCTCCCATCGGCTGGCGGCGCTGGAAACCCAAGTGCTCAACCGCGTGCTGTCACTGCCCGGCCAACCGCCGGAACCGGAACCTGTTTCACCCTTGCCTACGCAGTTGCGTTGGGCTCAATAACTCAAGCCTCAATCAACGACAGGAATCAATATCATGACTATCAAGGCCATCAACGTACGCAACCAGTTCAAAGGCTCGATCAAGGAAATCGTTCTGGGCGATGTGCTGTCGGAAATCGACGTGCAGACCGCTTCCGGGATCGTCACGTCGGTAATCACCACCCGTTCGGTGAAAGAGCTGGAGCTGGCGGTGGGCAGCGAAGTGATCGCGTTCGTGAAATCCACCGAGGTGTCGATCGCCAAGTTGTGATCGCCGGTGTTTTTAAAGTCAAAAGATCGCAGCCTGCGGCAGCTCCTACAGGGGAACGGATTCCTCTGTAGGAGCTGCCGCAGGCTGCGATCTTTTAAAGCGCAACGCGCTTGGGCAGGTAAGGCGGCAAATACAGCCCCAGGTATGCATCGAACACCCGCATCCCTTCCTCGGCCATGCGCGGCGTGATCTGCCCATGCTGCTGCACCGAGCGCGCATACACCCGGTCACCGAGCTCCATGGCCAGGGCAAACACATCGACATCGTTCGGCAGCTTCGGCAGCTCGAAGTGGTGGTCGAATAGTTTGTGCATCAGGTCGCCCAGTTCGATGTCGTGCTGACGGTCGGCCTGGGTCACTTCGGTCAGGCCGTGTTGGGCGAGGATGAGTTGGCGGGCGGCGGCGTCTTCGCTGTAGATCTCGAGCATGCGTTGCTCCACCAGTCGCGACAGGTCACGCCAGCCGCTCAAGGCGCCATGGTCGATGGGCTCTTGCAGGCAGGCGCGGAAGGCCGCGTGGACGTCGGCGGTCAGCGCTTCGAGCAGGGACGGGACGCTGGCGAAGAAGTGGTAGACGGAGGAGGGTGGGATCTGCGCGCGTTCGGCGACACTGTAGATCGACAGACTGGCCACGCCCTCGGCGGCCAGCAGCGTGCGGGCGGCGTCGAGTATCGAATCGATCCGGGCCTGGCTGCGGGCGCGGGGTTTGCGAGCGGTGGCGGTGCGCGTCATTGGAGTCTCCTGCGGGGCAGGGGGCATTGTACGAGTCAGGTTGTGTGTTGTCTGCCAGGACGCCATCGCCAGCAGGCTGGCTCCCACAGGGATTTGCGGTGTACACAGACTTTATGTTCACTGGAGATCAACTGTGGGAGCCAGCCTGCTGGCGATCCGCCGCAGGCGGCCATAAAAAAACGCCGCCGGCTTATGACAGCCGGCGGCGTTTGTTTATTACTGCAACCACTTAAACGGTATGCAGGTACCAGTTGTACTCAAGGTCGGAGATGGAGTGTTCAAACTCCTCCAGCTCACTCTCCTTGCAGGCCACGAAGATATCGATGTATTTCGGATCGATGTACTTGGCCATGACCTCGCTGTCGTCCAGCTCGCGCAACGCATCGCGCAGGTTGTTCGGCAGGCTCTGCTCGTTCTGCTCGTAGCTGTTGCCTTCAACCGGTGCGTTCGGCTCGATCTTGTTGACCAGGCCGTGGTGCACGCCTGCCAGAACCGAAGCCATCAGCAGGTACGGGTTGGCATCGGCGCCGGCCACACGGTGTTCGATACGCACGGCATCGGCGGAGCCGGTGGGTACGCGAATCGCTACGGTGCGGTTGTCCAGGCCCCAGCACGGGGAGTTCGGCACATAGAACTGCGCGCCGAATCGACGGTAGGAGTTGACGTTCGGGCAGAGGAAAGCCATCTGCGCCGGTAGGGTCTCGAGCACACCGCCGATCGCGTGACGCAGCGCGGCGTTCTGCTCGGGATCCTCACTGGCAAAAATATTCTTGCCGTCCTTGTCGAGAATCGAAATGTGCACGTGCAGACCGTTGCCCGCCTGGCCCGGGTAAGGCTTGGCCATGAAGGTGGTGTCCATTTCATGGTCGTAGGCGATGTTCTTGATCAGGCGCTTGAGCAGTACGGCGTAGTCGCAAGCCTTGATCGGGTCGGCCACGTGGTGCAGGTTCACTTCGAACTGCGCCGGGGCACTTTCCTTGACGATGGCGTCGGCCGGGATGCCTTGCTCTTTCGCACCTTCCAGGATGTCCTGGAGGCAGTCGACGTATTCGTCGAGGTCGTCGATCAGGTAGACCTGTGTCGAGTGCGGGCGTTTGCCGGAGATCGGCGAGCGCGGCGGTTGCGGACGACCGTTCACGTTCTCCTGGTCGATCAGGTAGAACTCCAGTTCGAACGCGGCGCAGATGGTCAGGCCCATTTCATCGAACTTGGTCACGACTTGTCGCAGGACTTCCCGCGGGTCGGCGAAGAAAGGATCACCTTCGAGTTCGTGCATGGTCATCAACAGTTGCGCGGTGGGGCGCTTCTGCCATGGCTCGTTGCACAGGGTATCGGGGATTGGATAGCAGATTCGATCGGCGTCGCCGATGTCCAGGCCCAGGCCGGTGCTTTCCACCGTGGAGCCGTTGATATCCAGAGCAAATAGAGAGGCCGGCAGGTTGATGCCTTTCTCGTAAACCTTGTGGAGGCTGGTGCGTTCGATGCGCTTGCCGCGCACCACACCATTCATATCCGCAATCAGAAGGTCAACGTACAGAACCTCAGGATGTTCCTTAAGGAACGCGTTCGCTTCGTTAAGCTGAACGGCACGCGGGGGTACCGACATGATGCAACACCTTTGTTGTTAAAAATATCAATCATTGATCTTTTCGGATTCCAGTCAACCCGAACGGCTTGCCGAAGTCAAGCGAGGCCTTTTTTGCCCTAAAAAAGCGCTCGTGTGGCTTTTTTGGGGCGCTTTGGGGCGTTTTTATAGCCCTTGGCCGTTTAACCACCGCAAGCTTGAGCGGGCCGTGTTGTATTTTTTACGGGGGTGTTGTGTAAAAAAATGAACAAGGCTAAGCTCGAATCAAACCCATAACAGCAATAATACCGGGGTGCTTCATGTCTCGCCTGCCGATAATCGGCGTCACCGCCTGCTCTTCGCAGATCGGTCTGTATGCTTATCACAGCAGTGGCGACACCTGCGTCAGCGCCGTGGCCGCAGCGGCTCCGGACCTGTCGGTGATCTTCCCGTCCCTGGCGGATCGACCGACCCCGTCCGATATTCTGGACGGTCTCGACGGCACACCCATTACGGTTACTCCATTCAATATAGAACCGATTCACAATAGCGGCTCGGCCTTCGTGCAGGGCACCGCTCGCGATTCTGCACGCCTGTCATGCGCAGAAGTACACACAAGCACGATAGCCTGGCGCAAACTTGCATTTCAACGCGACGCCGATGCGTCAACTACTGCCTGACTCCCAAGAGTCAGGAAACTCAAAGCCTAGAGGCATTTATGAGTAACAACCTCGACCAGCTCACCGATTGGTTGAAAGACCACAAGATCACAGAAGTCGAATGCATGATCGCCGACTTGACCGGGATCACCCGGGGCAAGATCTCGCCGACCAACAAATTCATCGCCGAAAAGGGCATGCGCCTGCCCGAGAGCGTTCTGCTGCAGACCGTGACCGGCGACTATGTCGAAGATGACATCTATTACGAGCTGCTCGATCCGGCCGACATCGACATGATCTGCCGTCCCGACCAGAACGCAGTGTTCCTGGTGCCATGGGCCATCGAACCGACCGCCCAGGTGATCCACGACACCTACGACAAGCAGGGCAACCCGATCGAGCTGTCGCCGCGCAACGTGCTCAAGAAGGTCCTCAAGCTCTATGCCGACCGGGGCTGGCAGCCAATCGTGGCGCCGGAGATGGAGTTCTACCTGACCAAGCGCAGTGACGACCCGGATTATCCGTTGCAGCCACCGGTCGGCCGTTCCGGTCGCCCGGAAATCGGTCGCCAGTCGTTCTCGATCGAGGCGGCGAACGAGTTCGATCCGCTGTTCGAGGACGTCTATGACTGGTGCGAACTGCAGGAACTGGACCTCGACACGCTGATCCACGAGGACGGCACGGCGCAGATGGAGATCAACTTCCGTCACGGCGACGCCCTGTCCCTGGCCGACCAGATCCTGGTGTTCAAGCGCACCATGCGCGAAGCCGCGCTCAAGCACAACGTGGCCGCGACCTTCATGGCCAAGCCGATGACCGGCGAGCCTGGCAGCGCCATGCACCTGCACCAGAGCATCATCGACATGGAGACCGGCAAGAACATCTTCTCCAATGAAGACGGGACCATGAGCCAGCTGTTCCTCAACCACATCGGTGGTTTGCAGAAGCTGATTCCCGAGCTGTTGCCGCTGTTCGCCCCCAACGTCAACTCGTTCCGCCGCTTCCTGCCGGACACCTCGGCGCCGGTGAACGTGGAGTGGGGCGAAGAGAACCGCACCGTGGGCCTGCGGGTGCCGGATGCCGGGCCACAGAACCGTCGCGTGGAAAACCGCCTGCCGGGCGCCGATGCCAACCCGTACCTGGCCATTGCCGCGAGCTTGCTGTGCGGCTACATCGGCATGGTCGAGGGCCTGAACCCGAGCGCGCCGGTGGTGGGCCGTGGTTATGAGCGCCGCAACCTGCGACTGCCACTGACCATCGAAGACGCGCTCGAGCGCATGGAAAACAGCGCAACCATCGAGCGTTACCTGGGCAAGAATTTCATCACTGGCTACGTCGCGGTCAAGCGGGCCGAGCATGAAAACTTCAAGCGCGTCATCAGTTCGTGGGAACGGGAATTCCTGCTTTTTGCCGTCTGATGCGCCGGGCGCCGCCGTTGTCGGGTGGCGCTCTCACCTGGATTTTTTAGGAGATTGGTATGACCAGCAACAATCCGCAAACCCGTGAATGGCAAACCCTGAGCAATGATCACCACCTGGCTCCGTTCAGCGACTTCAAGCAGCTGAAGGAGAAAGGCCCGCGGATCATCACCAATGCCAAGGGCGTCTACCTGTGGGACAGCGAAGGCAACAAGATCCTCGACGGCATGGCCGGCCTGTGGTGCGTGGCCATCGGTTACGGTCGCGATGAACTGGCCGATGCCGCCAGCAAGCAGATGCGCGAACTGCCGTACTACAACCTGTTCTTCCAGACCGCCCACCCGCCGGTACTGGAGCTGGCCAAGGCCATCGCCGATGTCGCGCCAGAAGGCATGAACCACGTGTTCTTCACCGGTTCCGGCTCTGAAGGCAACGACACCATGCTGCGCATGGTTCGTCACTACTGGGCGATCAAGGGCCAGCCGAAGAAGAAAGTCATCATCAGCCGCAAGAACGGTTATCACGGTTCCACCGTGGCCGGCGCGAGCCTGGGTGGCATGACCTACATGCACGAACAGGGCGACTTGCCGATTCCGGGCATCGTCCACATCGCCCAGCCGTACTGGTTCGCCGAAGGCGGCGACATGACCCCTGAAGAGTTCGGGATCTGGGCGGCCAACCAGCTGGAAGAGAAAATCCTCGAAGTCGGCGTGGACAATGTCGGCGCCTTTATTGCCGAGCCGATCCAGGGCGCTGGCGGTGTGATCATTCCGCCAGACAGCTACTGGCCGCGCATCAAGGAAATTCTCGCCAAGTACGACATCCTGTTCGTGGCCGACGAAGTGATCTGCGGTTTCGGCCGTACCGGCGAGTGGTTCGGCAGCGATTTCTACGACCTCAAGCCAGACATGATGACCATCGCCAAGGGCCTGACCTCCGGCTACATCCCCATGGGTGGCCTGATCGTGCGGGACGAAGTGGTGGACGTGCTCAACGAAGGTGGCGACTTCAACCACGGCTTCACCTATTCCGGTCACCCGGTGGCGGCGGCAGTGGCGCTGGAAAACATCCGCATCATGCGCGATGAAAAAATTATCGAGCGCGTCCACGCTGAAACGGCACCGTATTTGCAGAAACGTTTGCGTGAACTCAACGATCATCCTCTGGTAGGGGAAGTTCGTGGGGTCGGTCTGCTGGGGGCGATCGAACTGGTTCAGGACAAGGCCACTCGCAAGCGCTATGAAGGCAAGGGCGTCGGCATGATCTGCCGGCAGTTCTGCTTCGATAACGGGCTGATCATGCGTGCCGTGGGCGACACCATGATCATCGCGCCACCGCTGGTGATTACGCCTGCGGAAATCGATGAGTTGGTGACCAAGGCGCGCAAGTGCCTGGACCTGACCCTGAGTGCGTTGCAGGCCTAAGTGCTAGGCTCTGGGCGCAAGGCATGAAACTTTCGCCCGGAGCCGTGAGAAAGGCTGGCCTTTCCTTGAAAGACCGCCTCGGATCTTGCCAGACTAGCCGCGGTTCCAGTTGTCCGGGTTCGGCCGCTGAACAAAGTGGTTCAAAAAAGAAAAATTTGGAGCATTACGCATGAAGGCATTAGGAAAAAAGCTTGCTGGCAAGACCCTCCTCGCCATGTCCCTGATGGGCTTGATGGCGGGCGCGGTTCAGGCGGATGACAAAGTTCTGCACGTGTATAACTGGTCCGATTACATCGCTCCGGACACCATTAAAAAGTTTGAAGACGAGTCGGGTATCAAAGTCGTCTACGACGTCTTCGACAGTAACGAAACCCTCGAAGCCAAGTTGCTGGCAGGCAAGTCCGGTTACGACATCGTCGTACCGTCGAACAACTTCCTGGCCAAGCAGATCAAGGCTGGCGTTTACCAGAAGCTGGACAAGTCCAAGCTGCCTAACTGGAAGAACCTGAACACTGACCTGCTCAAGGCCGTGTCGGTCAGCGACCCGGGTAACGAACACGCTTTCCCGTACATGTGGGGTTCGATCGGTATCGGCTTCAACGCCGAGAAGGTCAAGGCTGCATTGGGTGCCGATGCACCGACCAACTCCTGGGATCTGCTGTTCAAACCTGAAAACGCCGCCAAGTTGAAGTCGTGCGGTATCAGTTTCCTCGACTCGCCAACCGAGATGATTCCGGTGGCGTTGCACTACCTGGGCTATCCAACCGACAGCCAGGACAAGAAACAACTGGCCGAAGCCGAAGCGCTGTTCCTGAAAATCCGTCCTTCGGTAGGCTACTTCCACTCGTCCAAGTACATCTCCGACCTGGCCAACGGCAACATCTGCGTGGCCGTGGGTTACTCGGGTGACATCTACCAGGCCAAGTCCCGCGCGGCTGAAGCCGGTGACAAGGTGAAAGTCAGCTACAACATTCCGAAAGAAGGTGCAGGCAGCTTCTACGACATGGTCGCCATCCCTAAAGATGCCGAAAACGTCGAAGGCGCCTACAAGTTCATGACCTTCCTGCAGAAGCCGGAAATCATGGCTGAAATCACCAACGCCGTACGCTTCCCGAACGGTAACGCGGCCGCTACGGCATTGGTTGATAAAGAAATCACTGACGACCCGGGCATTTACCCGCCGGCGGATGTATTGGCCAAGCTGTACGCGATTGCCGATTTGCCGGCCGCGACCCAGCGGATCATGACCCGCAGCTGGACCAAGATCAAATCCGGTAAATAAGGAGTAACCCCCTGTGGGAGCGAGCCTGCTCGCGATGGACCTGAGAGCGCCGCGGGGTACCAGGTACCCAACGTTATCGTTGACAACCATCGCGAGCAGGCTCGCTCCCACAAGGGGCGTGGTATCTGCATAAAAGTTTTGCTGGAACGGTTTTTCGAGGGTAAGTTGCGCGCCGGTTTAGTTGCCAGGCAGCCATGGCTGTCATGTAACACGGGGCAACTTGAGCCCAACTCATTTTAGAGGACCTCCACTTGCCTATTTTTTCTTTGTTGCGCAATGCCATGTTGATCGGCGCCGGACTGACACTCGCTGCCAGTGTCCAGGCTGCCGGTACCGTGCATATTTATAACTGGTCGGATTACATCGGCGAGACCACCCTGGCCGACTTCCAGAAAGCCACCGGAATCAAACCGGTGTATGACGTATTCGATTCCAACGAAACCCTGGAAGGCAAGTTGCTGGCCGGGCGCACCGGTTACGACGTGGTAGTGCCGTCCAACCACTTCCTCGGCAAGCAGATCAAGGCCGGGGCATTCCAGAAGCTCGACAAGTCGCAGTTGCCGGATTATTCGAACCTCGACCCGGTGCTGCTCAAGCGCCTGGAGCAAAACGATCCGGGTAACCTGTACGCCGTGCCGTACCTGTGGGGCACCAATGGCATCGGTTACAACCCCGAAAAGATCAAGGCTGCGCTGGGCGTCGACAAGATCGACTCCTGGGCCGCGGTCTTCGAGCCGGAGAACATCAAGAAGCTGCAAAGCTGCGGCGTGGCGTTCCTCGATTCCGCCGATGAAATGATGCCCACGGTCCTCAACTACCTGGGCCTGGATCCCAACAGCACCAACCCCGAAGACTACAAGAAGGCTGAAGCCAAGTTGCTGGCGGTGCGGCCTTACGTGACCTACTTCCACTCCTCCAAATACATCGCGGACCTGGCCAACGGCGATATCTGCGTGGCGATCGGTTTCTCCGGAGACATGTTCCAGGCCCGCAACCGTGCGGCCGAAGCCAAGAAAGGCGTGGACATCGTCTATTCGATTCCCAAGGAAGGCGGCGCGCTGTGGTTCGACATGCTGGCGATTCCGAAGGATGCGGCCAACGTCAAGGAAGCCCACGCGTTCATCAACTATCTGTTGAAACCCGAGGTGATCGCCCAGGTCAGTGACTACGTTGGCTACGCCAACCCTAACCCGGCGTCGGACAAACTGATGGAACAGTCGATTCGCACCGACGAATCGGTTTATCCACCGCAATCGGTCCTCGACAAGACCTACGTGTCCATCGAACTGCCGCCAAACATTCAACGTTTGATGACCCGCAGCTGGACCAAGGTCAAGTCGGGCAAATAGCTTCAAGGCTCAAACTATCCAAGGTTGGCTCACCTTGAGCGAACTGCACTCTTTTTTTCTGGGAGTTTCGTAAATGGCAGTTGCCTCCGGCGCCTATAAGAAAGCCCTCGAGGGCGACCAGTCACCTAAACAGGTGCTGGTCAAAATCGACCGGGTCACGAAGAAGTTCGACGAGACGATTGCCGTGGACGATGTGTCCCTGGAAATCAAGAAAGGCGAGATCTTCGCCTTGCTCGGCGGTTCGGGATCGGGCAAATCCACTTTGCTGCGCATGCTCGCCGGCTTCGAACGACCGACTGAGGGGCGCATTTTCCTCGATGGCGTAGACATCACGGACATGCCGCCGTACGAGCGGCCGATCAACATGATGTTCCAGTCCTACGCCCTGTTCCCGCACATGACCGTGGCGCAGAACATCGCCTTCGGCCTCAAGCAGGACAAGCTGCCATCTGCGGAAATCGATGCCCGCGTGGCCGACATGCTCAAGCTGGTGCAAATGAGCCAGTACGCCAAGCGCAAGCCGCATCAGTTGTCCGGCGGCCAGCGCCAGCGTGTGGCCCTG
Organism: Pseudomonas sp. YuFO8; assembly: GCF_035065025.1. Lineage (NCBI taxonomy): Bacteria > Pseudomonadati > Pseudomonadota > Gammaproteobacteria > Pseudomonadales > Pseudomonadaceae > Pseudomonas > Pseudomonas sp. YuFO8. The sequence continues at coordinate 189,858 of NZ_JAXDEQ010000010.1, forward strand.
GCCCGTTCCCTGGCCAAGCGTCCGAAGCTGCTGTTGCTCGACGAACCCATGGGCGCGTTGGATAAAAAACTGCGTTCGCAAATGCAGCTGGAGCTGGTGGAGATCATCGAGCGCGTCGGCGTAACCTGCGTCATGGTGACCCACGACCAGGAAGAGGCCATGACCATGGCCGAGCGCATCGCGATCATGCACCTGGGCTGGATCGCCCAGATCGGCAGCCCGATCGACATCTACGAAACCCCGACCAGCCGCCTGGTCTGCGAATTCATCGGCAACGTCAACATCTTCGACGGTGAAGTGATCGACGATGCCGAAGGCCACGCGATCATCACCTGCAAGGACCTCGACCGGAAGATCTATGTCGGCCACGGCATCAGCACCTCGGTGCAGGACAAGGCCGTGACCTACGCGATCCGTCCGGAAAAACTGCTCGTCACCCCGACCATGCCGACCTGCGAATACAACTGGTCCAGCGGCAAGGTCCATGACATCGCCTACCTGGGCGGTCACTCGGTGTTCTACGTCGAGCTGCCGAGCGGCAAGATCGTCCAGTCGTTCGTCGCCAACGCCGAGCGCCGTGGCCAGCGGCCGACCTGGGGTGACCAGGTCTACGTGTACTGGGAAGACGATAGCGGCGTGGTACTCCGCTCATGAACATGCGCAAATTCAAACGCCGCCTCAATCGAATAATTCCCGGTGGCCGCCAGCTGGTCATCGGGGTTCCCTTCATCTGGCTGTTCCTGTTCTTCATGTTGCCGTTCTTCATCGTCCTGAAGATCAGCTTCGCCGAAGCCGACGTGGCCATTCCGCCGTACACCGAGATCTACAGCTACGCCGAACAGAAGCTGCAGGTGCTGCTGAACCTGGGCAACTACGCGATGCTCGGCGACGACGAGTTGTACATCGCCGCCTACCTCGGCTCGTTGAAGATGGCGCTGATCAGCACCATCCTCTGCCTGCTGATCGGCTACCCGATGGCCTACGCCATCGCCAGTGCCCGCAAAGAGCTGCAAACGGTGCTGGTGCTGCTGATCATGATGCCGACCTGGACCGCGATCCTGATCCGCGTGTATGCGTGGATGGGCATCCTCAGCAACAACGGCCTGCTCAACGGTTTCCTGATGACCATGGGCTGGATCGACGAGCCGCTGCAGATCCTCAACACCAACCTCGCCGTGTACATCGGTGTGGTGTATTCCTATCTGCCGTTCATGATCCTGCCGCTGTACGCCAACCTGGTGAAGCACGACAACAGCCTGCTGGAAGCCGCGTCCGACCTCGGTTCGAGCACCTTCAACAGCTTCTGGAAGATCACCATTCCGCTGTCCAAGAACGGCATCATCGCCGGCTGCATGCTGGTGTTCATCCCGGTCGTGGGTGAGTTCGTGATCCCGGAACTGCTCGGCGGTCCGGAGACCCTGATGATCGGTAAAGTGCTCTGGCAAGAGTTCTTCAACAACCGTGACTGGCCGGTGGCGTCCGCCCTGGCGGTGGTGATGCTGGCGATCCTGATCGTGCCGATCATCCTGTTCAACCGTAGCCAAGCCAAAGAGATGGAGGGCAAGGAATGAAGCGCTTCCGTTTCTCGAGTTTCATGCTGGTAGCGGGATTGCTGTTCATCTACGCGCCGATGCTGATCTTGGTGATCTACTCGTTCAACGCCTCGAAACTGGTGACGGTGTGGGGCGGCTGGTCGATCAAGTGGTACGTCGGCCTGATGGACAACACCCAACTGATGGGCTCGGTGCTGCGCTCGCTGGAAATCGCCTGCTACACGGCGATTGCGGCGGTGGCGCTGGGTACGCTGGCGGCCTTCGTGCTGACCCGGATCACCCACTTCAAGGGTCGCACCCTGTTCGGTGGCCTGGTCACCGCGCCGCTGGTGATGCCCGAAGTGATCACCGGTCTGTCGCTGTTGCTGCTGTTCGTGGCCATGGCGCAGATGATTGGCTGGCCGCAGGAACGTGGCATCGTCACCATCTGGATCGCCCACACCACGTTCTGTGCGGCGTATGTGGCGGTGGTGGTGTCGGCGCGCTTGCGTGAGCTGGACCTGTCCATCGAAGAAGCAGCGATGGACCTGGGAGCACGGCCGTGGAAGGTGTTCTTCCTGATCACCATCCCGATGATCGCGCCATCCCTGGGTGCCGGCGGCATGATGTCGTTTGCCCTGTCGCTGGATGACCTGGTGTTGGCGAGCTTCGTGTCGGGCCCGGGTTCCACCACCTTGCCGATGGAAGTGTTCTCGGCGGTACGCCTGGGTGTGAAACCTGAAATCAACGCCGTGGCCAGCCTGATTCTGCTGGCGGTGTCGCTGATGACCTTCCTGGTCTGGTTCTTCAGCCGTCGCGCCGAAGAAGCGCGCAAGCGTGCGATCCAGCAAGCCATCGAAGAAAGCGCCGCCGATTCGTGGAAGCAACCGGACGTGCGTCGCGCGCAGCCGGAAGCGGCTTGAGCCTGATGTCGGGTTGACCACAATCTTGCGGCCAACCCGTACCTCTCTGTAGGAGCCGGCTTGCTGGCGATGGTGTATCAGTCACATTGATTTCGACTGACACTCCATCGCCAGCAAGCCGGCTCCTACAGGGGGGCTATGCATTCCAAGGGGATTTACGGATGACCTCAACGAAGTTCATCGGCTTGAACCCCGGCTCCTGATCCATCAAAACATCGGTCTTCACATTGCCAAACGTGGTCTGCGGACGATGGCGCAAGCCGTCGGCAAAGGCGCAGATGATGCACTCCTTGAACCCCTCACCCCGTGGATGCGCATGCACCACCGCTTCACGCTGCACGGTGGAAAACGCCGCGTAGTCCATGCCCAGCACGTCCATTTCAACACCAGCGGTTACCAGCGCCACGTTTGGCCGCAGGTGTTGCGGCACACCCGGCGTGGTGTGCAGGGCGATCGACAGCCAGACCTGCTCGATGTCGTCATCGCTGAACCCGTAGGGCTTGAGAAACGCGGCCGCCGCATTGGCGCCGTCGACTTCGAAGCGCTCGTTGTCGCTGCGATAACCTTCCACCAGGCCCAGGTCATGGAACATCGCGCCCACGTACAAAAGCTCCGGGTTGTAGGCCAGTTGCTTGCGCTCGCCGCTCAGCGCACCGAACAGAAACACCCGGCGCGAGTGGTGGTAGAGCAGGTCGGACTCGATGTCGCGGATGTATTCGGTGGTGGCTTTGGCCAAGGCGCTGTCGGGGATCTTGATGCCGGCGATGGTGGTGCTCATGGGCTTTTCCTCAAGGTAGACGCCGAAGCGGCGCTGAGGGTTAAAGTCTGTTCGCGGCCGGCAAACGGGACAATCGACCCATGGCTGCGATCCTTGCCAATGAGCATGCATATCGCGCCAACCTCGCTTGTTGAGCGTGGTTTGGCTAGGGTGGCGTGTGATCTCTTTCAAATTTGAAGGTGTATTTGAACCATGCAGAAAACCGTCGCCATCGTGGTCTTCGCCGGCGTCCAGGCGCTGGACGTCACCGGCCCCATGGATGTGTTTTCCGAAGCCAACCGATTCCTCGCCCCCGAGGATCACTACCGGCTCGAGGTCATTGGCGTGGAACGCGGGGTGATGGCGTGTTCCAACGGTTTGGCGCTGAACGCCCACCGGCATTTCAGCGAAGCGCTGGAGTCCTATGACCTGCTGCTGGTAGCCGGCGGACCGCAATTGCCCTTCATGTCCTTCGGCACTGCGTTCGATGCCTGGCTGCGCGATGCCTGCGCGCGGGCGCAGCGTTTTGGCTCGATCTGCAACGGTGCGTTCATGCTTGCCCGGGCGGGATTGCTGGAAGGGCGGACGGTGACCACCCATTGGGGCGATGCCGCTGCGTTGGCTGAGTTGTGCCCGACAACCCAGGTCGAAGCCGATCGGCTTTACGTACAGGACGGCGAGCTGTTTACCTCGGCCGGGGTGACGGCCGGGATCGATCTGTCGCTGTATCTGCTGGGGCGCGATCACGGGCCTGACGTGGCCTTGAGCGTGGCAAAACGATTGGTGGTGTTCACCCAGCGCTCGGGTGGGCAATCACAGTTCAGCCCGTTCCTTACGCCTCATGCTGAGCCGACCTCCGCCGTGGCGATGGTTCAGCATTACGTGTTGGCGAACCTGACGGGCGACCTGACCATTGCCGACCTGGCCAATGCCGCCAACATGAGCGCGCGCAACTTTTCCCGGGTGTTTGCCAAGGAAGCGAAAATCACCCCGGCCGAGTTTGTCGAACGGGCGCGGGTGGATGCTGCGCGGGTGCTGCTGGAAAGCACCCACGCACCGCTCAAGACCGTGGCCTATCAATGCGGATTCCGCGATGCCCAGCACATGCGCAGCGTGTTCAACCGCAGGCTGGGGGTGACACCGCAGCAGTTCAGGCAGAATTTTGCGGCGGTGGTTTGAGCTGTGATGGGTGTTGCCTGTGAGGGCCTCATCGCCAGCAGGCTGGCTCCCACAGTGGTCCTGTGCACGCAGATCCATTGTGGGAGCCAGCCTGCTGGCGATGGGGCCAGTCCAGCCAACACAAATCTACTG
>NZ_JAXDEQ010000109.1:0-526 GCF_035065025.1 Pseudomonas sp. YuFO8
CCGGAAGCTTTCACTGTCCGGGTTCTGTATCAGCCAGCATCAATCAGCGGTTGAACCGCTCCACCAACGAATACTGCGTATTCGCCGACTTGGTCAGCTCTTCACTCAGCAGCGCCGAATTCTGCGCCTGTTCCGAAGTCTGGTCCGCCAGTGCCGCTTGGCTGGTGGCGACGAATCATGATGTGAAGTCGTTGAAGGTTTCGGGGTTTACGCATGCCCAGGATCTGGCGGTTGCGGCGAATCAGGTGGCCGAATTTCTTCGGTGAGATTCTCGCCGGTAGTCATGGCCTCTTCGCTGGCAAGCCAGCTCCTACAATGATTTGAGGCGTAACGCGAATTCATCAACACCGCAAACCACTGTAGGAGCTGGCTTGCCAGCGAAGAGGCCCTGTCAGGCAACTTGGCTTTCACTGATGCAACAAAAAACCCGGAAGCTTTCACTGTCCGGGTTCTGTATCAGCCAGCATCAATCAGCGGTTGAACCGCTCCACCAACGAATACTGCGTATTCGCCGACTTGGTCAGCT
>NZ_JAXDEQ010000110.1:0-518 GCF_035065025.1 Pseudomonas sp. YuFO8
GCTAAGGGTTGATCGTCGGTGCATGACGGGCGAGTCCGCAGTTAAGTGGTGCAATAAGTCAGGCATAGGCCTGGCTTTTTTCAGGAGTCAGCGATGTTGGGGTTGTTTAGAAGCCTTTGGGAGTACCGGGGTTTCGTCTGGTCATCCATTCGGAATGAGTTCGTTGCCCGTTTTGCCCGTAGCCGATTGGGTGGGCTGTGGATGATCATTAACCCGCTGGCGCAGGTGGCGATCTATGCGCTGGTGTTGTCCAACGTGTTGGCGGCGAAACTGCCCGGAATCGACAATAAGTATGCGTATGCACTTTATTTGATGGCCGGGATGCTGGCGTGGAGTTTGTTTTCCGAAATTATCAATCGTTGCCTGACCTTGTTTATCGATCAAGGCAACTTGATGAAGAAGATGCGTTTTCCGCGTATCACGTTGCCGGTGATTGTTGTCGGATCCTGTTTGCTCAACTACGTGTTGCTGTTTCTCGCTTTGCTGTTGGTTTTTGCATTGCTTGATCAGTTTCCAGG
>NZ_JAXDEQ010000111.1:0-512 GCF_035065025.1 Pseudomonas sp. YuFO8
GCAGGCCCGAGCCGCCCGCGTGCCAGCCACGCCCATGACGCCAAGGCCTGGCGCTTGATCAGCCAGTTGTCGCTTAACTACCTGTCCCTGAGCGAACAGGGCCAAGGCGCGGCGGCCTTGCGCGAACTGCTGCGCCTGTACGGCGACAGCAACGACGCCGCCCTGCAATTGCAGATCGAAGGCCTGCGCGAGGTCAGCAGCAAAGCCGTGACCCGACGTTTGCCGATGCCCGGCCCGATCGTGTTTGGCCGTGGCCTGGAAATCACCTTGGAATTCGATGAAAACGCGTTTCGCGGCACCGGCGTGTTCCTGCTCGGTGCGGTGCTGGAGCGCTTCCTGGCACGCTACGTGTCGATCAACAGTTTTACCGAGACGGTGATCCGTACCACCGAACGCGGCGAGATCATGCGATGGAAAGCCAAGCCCGGACGTCGTCCGACCCTGTGAGTACCCTGGATGCGATGCATCAGGAGCCCTGGGAATACGATTTCTTCCAGGCGCTGCGCCGTATC
>NZ_JAXDEQ010000112.1:0-511 GCF_035065025.1 Pseudomonas sp. YuFO8
CTCACGCGCTGCACAACCCATTGTAGGAGCTGGCTTGCCAGCGAAGAGGCCCTCGAGGACGCCTTCGCCGGCAAGCCGGGCTCCTACAGGTCCACGGCGGCCACCGATTCACGTGCGGCGCAAAACACTGTAGGAGCTGGCTTGCCAGCGAAGAGGCCCTCGAGGACGCCTTCGCCGGCAAGCCGGGCTCCTACAGGTCCGCGGCGGCCACCGATTCACGCGCTGCACAACCCATTGTAGGAGCTGGCTTGCCAGCGAAGAGGCCCTCGAGGACGCCTTCGCCGGCAAGCCGGGCTCCTACAGGTCCGCGGCGGCCACCGATTCACGTGCGGCGCAAAACATTGTAGGAGCTGGCTTGCCAGCGAAGAGGCCCTCGAGGACGCCTTCGCCGGCAAGCCGGGCTCCTACAAGTCCGCGGCGGCCATCGATTCACGTGCGGCGCAAAACATTGTAGGAGCTGACTTGCCAGCGAAGAGGCCCTCGAGGACGCCTTCGCCGGCAAGCCGGACTC
>NZ_JAXDEQ010000113.1:0-504 GCF_035065025.1 Pseudomonas sp. YuFO8
GCCAAGATCGGCGTGCTCGGCCTCAACGGTTCGGGTAAATCCACCCTGTTGAAAATCATGGCCGGCGTCGACACCGAGTTCGAAGGCGAAGCCCGCCCGATGCCAGAACTGAACATCGGCTACCTGCCGCAAGAGCCGATCCTGGACCCGACCAAGACCGTGCGTGAAGTGGTTGAAGAAGCCGTCAGCGTGATCAAGAACGCCCAGGCGCGCCTGGACGAGGTCTACGCGGCCTACGCTGAAGAAGATGCCGACTTCGACAAACTGGCCGCCGAACAGGCCAAGCTCGAAGCCATCCTGCAAGCCGGCGACGGTCACAACCTGGAGCGCCAATTGGAAGTCGCCGCCGACGCACTGCGCCTGCCAGCGTGGGACGCCAAGGTCGAATTCCTGTCCGGTGGTGAAAAGCGTCGCGTGGCCCTGTGCCGCCTGCTGCTGTCGGCCCCCGACATGCTGCTGCTCGACGAACCGACCAACCACTTGGACGCCGATTCCGTCGCCTGG
>NZ_JAXDEQ010000114.1:0-504 GCF_035065025.1 Pseudomonas sp. YuFO8
CGTCAAAGTGTTTGGCGAAATGGAGTTCTGGCTGTCGCTGCTCAAGGTAGGCGCCATCGTGGCGATGATCCTCGGCGGTTTCGGCATCATGCTGTTCGGTATTCATTCTGCCGGTGAAACCCAGGCCAGCGGCCTTAGCAACCTGTGGGCCCACGGCGGCTTCATGCCTAATGGCGTCGGCGGCCTGATCGCCTCGTTCGCAGTGGTGATGTTTGCCTTTGGCGGCATCGAAATCATTGGCATCACCGCGGGCGAAGCCAAGGACCCGCAACGCGTGATCCCCAAGGCGATCCACGCGGTGCCGCTGCGTGTCCTGCTGTTCTACGTACTGACTTTGTTTGTGCTGATGGCCATCTATCCATGGCCGCAGATCGGCAGCCAAGGCAGCCCGTTTGTGCAGATATTTAGCAACTTGGGCATCGGCTCGGCGGCGACCATTCTCAATATCGTGGTGATCTCGGCGGCCGTTTCGGCCATCAACAGCGACATCTTCGGCGCTGGCCG
>NZ_JAXDEQ010000115.1:0-497 GCF_035065025.1 Pseudomonas sp. YuFO8
CAGCGCGATGCTTCACTACCAGCCGGAAGACAACCCGAACAAAATCATCAACGTTGGTTATCGCTATCGTAATGACCAGGTCGTCTACAACCAACTGACCGGCAAATGGCAGTTTGGTGGCGACTACGGCACACCGGGCGCAGATAACTATGTGAAGGATTACTACAAAATCCAACAACACGACTTCTCGATGATGTGGCCGATCATTCCCCAGTGGAACCTGATCACCCGCTGGCAGTATGACTACGCTCGCAACCGTACCCTGGAAGCCTTCGGTGGTTTCGAGTACGACAACTGCTGCTGGAAACTGCGCGTCATCAACCGTTACTGGGTTTCCAACGACGAATACAGCCAGATCGCCCCGCTTAACGAAAAGGGTGACCACGGGCTCTTCTTCCAGATCGTCCTCAAAGGACTCGGCGGCCTGACCGGCGCCAAGGTAGAGAGCTTCCTCGACAAAGGCATTGAAGGTTATCGTGAACGTGAAGACCAAGCTT
>NZ_JAXDEQ010000116.1:0-493 GCF_035065025.1 Pseudomonas sp. YuFO8
ACCAGCGGTTGGCCAAGACCGTTGAGCACATGATCACGAATGGAAGACTTGATGCCGTCTGCGGCGATCAACAGGTCGCAGCGATGCTCGGTGCCGTCGGTGAACAGTACGCGAGCCTGGTCGCCATCCTGCTCCACGCTGACGGCACGCTTGCCGAACCGGGCGATGCCTTCGGGCAACTGGCTGGCCAGCGCGTCGAGGAAGTCGGCACGGTGTACCGACGACTGCCCTACCCCTTCAGCCAGGCTGGCACCCAGATAACCGGCATCTTCACCCCGACGCCATTCGAACCAGATGTCCTGCCAAGGGTCCTGGGTCTGGTCGGCAATCTTGCGGTAGGGTTCGGCAATACCCAGGCCCGCGATGGCGCGCACGGCATTAGCGCCGAATGAAACACCTGCCCCCACCTCGCCAAAGGCAGGAGCCGATTCGAACAACTGCACGCTCAGGTGGGAATGACGGCACAGGTCCAGGGCCAGGGCCACGCCGGCAA
>NZ_JAXDEQ010000117.1:0-491 GCF_035065025.1 Pseudomonas sp. YuFO8
GAACAAGGCGCACAGTTGATCGCAGTGCCGGCCTTGGTACTGGGTCGGGATACCTGGGATCGCCCTTGGCGCGGCTTCAAAAGCGTGTCGACCCCGACCGAAATCAGCCTCAAGCCCGAAGAACTGAGTGAGGGCGAAGCCTGGCGTCGCCTCACGTTGATCAGCCAGCAACCCATCAGCCAGGCCAGCGCCGGCATGAGCGTGTTCCTGCGCGGGCAATTCTGGGACCTGGGCACTGCCGGGCACAGCTTTCTCAGCAGCAACGGGCAAATCAACGCCGATGGCGAAGCCCGTGGCGCGCGCCTGTTGAATGTCTGGCTGTGAAGCCCGTACGGCTGGGGGATTTGTCGGTGGGCTTCGTGCACGCCCTGGCCGACGCCATCCACAGCCATGGCTTGGACCCGCAGCCACTGCTGCTGCAATACGGCCTCGACCCGGCACGTCTCGCCGAAGCGGGTGCCCGTTTGTCGATCCCGCGCTACATGCGCCTT
>NZ_JAXDEQ010000011.1:0-180035 GCF_035065025.1 Pseudomonas sp. YuFO8
GGTGTTGCCGGGATTTGTGTCTGGCGGTGATCCCCTGTAGGAGCTGGCTTGCCAGCGAAGGCGGTGAGTCAGGCGACGGAGGTGTAGGCTGTGCTGGCGTCATCGCTGGCAAGCCAGCTCCTACAGGAAAATCACCATTCAAAAAATGGTTTACAACCGCTGCACCGTCACAGACCCTGCAGCCCCCTCCATTCCTGGCTGTCCGTCAACACCAGGCTTGCCGCTCTTGCCGCCATCGGCCTTGTAGACAAGACAGCCTTTGGCCTTGCCGCCGGCACCTGGCTTGCCACCAGGCCCGGCCACGCCACCGGCACCGCCGGCCACTTGAACCTTGATCTTGTCTGCCGGGTAATCGCGCGGCACGGCCAGCTTGACCGCCGCGCCCGGCGCACCGGCCTGGCCATCACTGCCATCGCTGCCATCGGCACCGCGACCCGCCTGGCCCCAGGCGCAACCCGGTGCCTGACCGTTGGCCCCGTCGAGGCCGACGAACCCTGGCGCACCCGCGCCACCGCGAGCATCCACCCGTAATTGCGGGGCATTCAGGGCCTTGATCTGCAAGTCCAGATTGCGCCCGGAACGGGCGGCCTTCTGGTAAGTCCCCGGTGCACCCCGCGCGGTGATCTGGCTGCCTTCGGACAACTCGGCGCGATTGACCTTGAGCTCCAGCGCCTGTTCGCCGGGGACGATGGTGATTCGCGCATCGCGACCCAGGTGCAGTTCGCCGACGGTGACTTCGGTCACGTTCGAGGGAATCAGCAAGGTGCCGTAGTCGGCCACTTCCAGGCGTTCCAGTCGCAAGGTGCTGGCGGTGTTGGGCAGGCGCATCAACGAGTTGGTTTCAACGCTCACCACCTGGGCGCAAGCCAATGGACTGATGAGGGCAGCGAGCAGACAGAGTTTACGCATGGGAAGCCTTAGATACGGTGGGAGCCGGGATGGTTTGCAGGTGGAAAACGCCGAAAAAGAGGATCTTCAGGCGATCGAGCCAAGGATGGGCGCGGCCCCTGAGCGTGCGGAAGCAGAACACCGCCTCCAGCAGATGAAGCCCCGCCAGCAGGCAGCCGGCCAGGTCGACCAGCAGGTGCAGTGGATAGACGAACGGCGTGAGCTGATTGACCAGCACCACCAGCCAGAACACCAGGGTCAACAGCTTCCCCAGCCCCCATATCACCTTCATACGCGCCCCCGATGAGAATTATTATTTGCTCGCACAGTAACGGCTTCCATGCAGGATAAGCCAGAGGGCAAACGGAAATTCTCGAGGAAGATGGCAAATGGCCGACGGAACGACGAAAATCATCGCCCGACGGCTCTATTGCGCGGCTCAGCGATTGACGTGCAATTCCACGCGACGATTCTTCGCGCGCCCTTCTTCGGTTTCGTTATCGGCAACAGGCTCACTTTCGCCCTTGCCTTCGCTGGTGACCTTGTTCGGTGCAACGCCCTGGCTCAGCAGATAGCCGGCGACGCTGCTTGCACGTTGCTGCGACAGTTGCAGGTTGTACTCATCCGATCCGACGCTGTCGGTATGACCAATCACCTTGATGCTCGCGACGCTGGCGTCCTGCAGTTTGCCCATGATCGAATCGAGTTTGCTTTGCATGGAGGGGGTCAGGTCAGCGCTATTGAAGGCAAACAGCACATCGTCGGCATCGCTCAGGGTGATGACTTCGGCTTGCACAGGTTCAGGTTTCACGCTGGCCGGGTATTGCGGCAGCGGGCAACCATGATGCTCCACAGGGGTATTGGCGGGCGTGTCGGGGCAGCGATCGCGACGGTCGAATACGCCATCGTCGTCTTCGTCGCCGTCCTGGGCATAACAGATCAAACCACCGGTCAAGACACCCAGCGCCGCTCCACCGGCCGCCCAACCGCTACTTCCGATAGCGCCCAGACCTCCGCCGACGAGTCCGCCAAGGAGGCTGCAGATCGGCCAGGTACGTTGATTGAGGGGGGCAGTGCCATCGCTGTGAGTAGCGCAACCGGTCAACAGGCTGCCAAGCAGCAGAACCGGCAAGACGGTCCTTGTGAGATTGCTCATTTTTGAAAGCTCCTGTGTCACCGGCCAATGCCGGTTACACAGGAGTAAAGACCCGCATCCACGACTGCACAAGCCGTGGATGCGAGGGGTTTAGCGGTTGATCTTGATTTCCGTGCGACGGTTCATCGCGCGGCCGTCAGCGGTTTTGTTATCGGCAACCGGCTGGCTTTCACCGGCCCCGGTGACCGACACGAAGCTGCTGCGAGGCACACCACTTTCGATCAGATATTCCACCACCGAGTGGGCGCGTTTGTCCGACAGTTTCTGGTTGTAGGCATCGCTGCCCACGCTGTCGGTGTGACCGGTCACGGTCAGTTGGGCGCTGGCTGCTTCCTGTTTCAGGCGAGTGGCAATGGTGTTGAGTTTGTCTTTATCGGCGGCTGTCAGCTTGGCCGAGTCGAACTGGAAGTTGACATCGCGAATGACGATGGTTTCTTCCTTGACCACCACGGCCTCTTCAACCACTGGAGCAGGTGCTGGTGGTGGGCAGCCATCGGCATCGACCCGTACGCCTTTTGGCGTGCCCGGGCACTTGTCGCGGCTGTCGAGTACACCATCACCGTCTTCGTCACCATCACCATGGACCCAGCAATAGGCTGCCGCCGTACCGCCGGCAATCAGCGCGCCGTAGCCGGCCCATGACGAGCTCTCGATTGCCCCGAGACCTGCGCCGACGACACCACCGACCGCCGCACAGATCGGCCAGTCGGTTTTTTGCAAACCTGCGCAACCAGTCAACACACTGGTTAGCAGAACCAGGGGTAATGCTGTCCGAACTATGCTCATCTAGTTTTCTCCTGAAGGATCGGCTTAGAACCGATTCAGGGAGTAAAGACCGGAGTTTTAATCTCCGCCAGCAATAGGCCATAGCAGTTTTGTCTCGTGTTCGCGGGGGATTGTGACTTTTGCCGCAAACCCGCTCTAGGATCGAACTGGCGGGCAGGCTAGTCTTGGTAAATCTGATTGAGGATCTTCGATGATTGCAGGTATTTCTTCGCGCACGCCGCAGCAGGCGCTGGCCGCTTTGCTCGACCGTTACGCCCCCGCGCGCCTGTTGTTGATTGGCGCCAGCGAGTTCCCCGCGCTTGAGGCTTTCAAGCTGGCGCATCCGGACAGCAGCGTGGCGCACGCAGCGCCCGGGCCATTGCCCGCAGAGTTGGCGGCGCTGCGCTTTGACCTGGCGCTGGTGGTCGATTGCCTCGAACATTTGCCCAAGCGTGATGGCCTGAACCTGCTTGGCGGCATCCGCAACCTCAACGCCAGCCGCATCGCGGTACTGGCCGACTTGCCGGCGAGCGGCTGGCAGGAAACGGATTTTTTCTCACTGGCACTGCAAGCCAGCGAACGTTTCCAGCGTGACGAGCAGGTACTGACCCTGTTCACCTATGATCTGCTTGAATACAAACAAGTACCCGACTGGCTCAACTCGCGGTTCTGGGCCAATCCGGAAAACTTCGGGAAATATTGGTGGTAACGCAATGAGTACATCCATTTGCCCCTGCGGCAGCGGCACCCTGCTCGACGCCTGTTGCGGCCATTACCATGCCGGACATCCGGCACCCTGCGCCGAAGCCCTGATGCGCTCGCGTTATAGCGCCTACGTGCTGGGCCTGATCGATTATCTGGTGGCGACCACCCTGCCCGCCCAGCAGGCCGGACTCGACCGTCAATCGATCACCGACTGGAGCGCCCAGAGCACCTGGCTGGGCCTTGAAGTCGAAAGCTCCGAAGTGCTCGGCGGCCAGCCGGAGCATGCCTTCGTCACGTTCACCGCGCGCTGGCACGACGGCAGCGGCGAACACAGCCACCGTGAACGCTCGTCCTTCGTACAGAATGCGGGGCGCTGGTACTTCATCGACCCGACCGTGCAACTGGACATCGGACGCAACGACGCCTGCCCTTGCGCCAGCGGGCACAAGTTCAAGAAGTGCTGTTCGGGGTATTTCGGTAGCTGATACAAGGTCAGGAGATCGACCCGATCTGCAGGAGCCGGCTTGCTGGCGATGCAGGCGACGCGGTCTGTAGGAGCCGGCTTGCTGGCGATGCATACGACACGGTGTGCCAGCCACTCCGCCTTCGCTGGCAAGCCAGCTCCTACAGGGTTCAAGGGAGAACAACGACCATGATCACCCAGAGACTCGAACGCTTTCTGCTCACGCTGGCTCTTTGTCTGGGGCTCGGCGGTTGTGCATCCTGGTTCAGCTCCGACGAGCCGGACCCCGAGGTCCATCTGGTCAGGGTCGAAGTCGTGCGGGCCAAGCTGATGGAGCAACGGTTCGTCCTGCATTTTCGCATCGACAACCGCAATGACAGCGAGTTGACCGTGCGTGGCCTGGAGTATCGCATCCACTTGGGCGACATCCTGCTGGCCGAAGGCGAGCATGAGCACTGGGTCACCGTGAACCCCAGGAGCAGCCGTTTCTACAAGGTGCCGATCCGCACCAACCTGTGGCCCAAGGTCAAGGACCTGGTCAAACAGCTGAAAAACCCCGAGCAGGCCGTTCCCTATCGTCTGGAAGGTGAGATGGAAACCGGTTTATTCATCGCCCACTACGTGCACCTGACGCGTAATGGCGTGATAATCCCCGCCGATCTAATTCCGGAGTAACCCCGATGACCCAGCAACCCCATGTCCATGGCCCAGACTGCAATCACGATCATGACCATCACCAGCATGATCACGACCATGGCCATGTCCACGGCCCGAACTGCGGCCACGCCCACCAGGAACCGGTGCGCAACGCCTTGAAAGACGTTGGCCGCAACGATCCTTGCCCATGCGGCAACGGCAAGAAGTTCAAGAAGTGCCACGGCGCCTGATTGACTGATCGGTAGGAGCTGCGATGCGGCTCCTACAGAGCTTTATCCAGAATGTGTGCGGTGCTGACGACCGTGGCGTACTCGCCATGCAAGTTGCCCAGCGACATCGCATGGACCTCTTCAGCGCTGTGGGCATTGCCGAAAAAGTCGGCCTTGTCGAAGGTAAAGCAGGCATCCTCCGCGACCCAGGTGTCAAACCCCAGATTGCCTGCGGTGCGCGCCGTGGACTCCACCGAGTTGTGCGTCGCTACGCCAACGATGACCAACTGCTCGATCCCCGCCTCACGCAAAAACGCCTCCAGCCCCGTCGAACAAAACGCATCCGGCACCTGTTTTTGAATGTGTCGTTCGCCGGCCGCTGGCTGAAACCGCGACTGAAATTCCACCCCGGATTGCTCGGGCCAGAACACTGAATCCTCTGACCTGGACAAATGCTGCACGTGGATCACCGGCCTGGCACTGTGGCGCCAGTGGGCCAGCAGTTCCAGCATGCGTTCTTCGGCGTGGGGATTGTTCCGGCGACCGAGTTTCGGCTGCAGGATGCCTTTCTGTTGGTCGATGATGATCAGCGCCGCGTTTGTCTTGAGCTCCATGCCGGCCTTTCTCCCTCGGGTCATTGGCTGTACCGCCCCCATCTTGCATGGGAGCGGTCATCAGCACCAGATCAATGACCGAACACGCCCACCTTCTTGGCTTTCTTTTCCGTGCGCTTTTCGATCGCCGATTTCAGCGGTTTTTTCTTCGCTGCCTTCTTTGAATCCATACCTTTGGACATGATGCGTACTCCACTGACTGGGGATGTGAGATCAGGTATACACCTATCGCCGCCGGCGTGTTCTTTTATAATCGCAGGCTTTGCACACCGACAGTCCCAGACCATGCCCGATACCCTGTACACCCGGCTCGACGAGCCGTTATGGCCATTGATGAACAAGTTTTATCGCGCCCACCAATCGTCGATGAAGGCGGTTCGCGACGCACAATTGTGGGTGGCGCGGCGCGACGGGATCGTCGGTGCGCTGTGTTTGCGGCCGGTGTCCGGCGGGTTTTGGCTGACCGGGCTGTTTGTCGACCCGGCCTGTCGCGAACAGGGTGTCGCGGGCGCATTGATCGCCGCAGCGATCAGCCAGGTTGAAAGCCCGGTATGGCTGTTCTGTCATCCGGACTTGCGGGAGTTCTATCAGCGTCGTTGCTTCGTCTTCGATCCGCCGATGCCTTACGCCCTGGTCGAGCGCCTGAGTCGATACGCGCGCAACAAGCCGATGATTGCCATGGGCCTTGCGCGGTAACGGATCAGTCGTCTGCGTTGGGATCCAGATCCGGGAACATCACCTCGGTAAACCCGAACTTGCTGAAATCGCTGATGCGCGACGGGTACAATCGACCGATCAGGTGATCGCACTCATGCTGCACCACCCGCGCATGAAAGCCCGAAGCGATGCGCACGATCGGCTCACCCTTGGGGTCGAAGCCTTCGTAGCGGATATGTTGATAGCGATCCACCGCACCGCGCAGCCCAGGCACCGACAGGCAACCTTCGAAACCTTCTTCCAAAGTCGGGCTCAGCGGCGTGATCAGCGGATTGATCAGGATGGTCTGCGGCACCGCTTCGGCGTCCGGGTACCGTTCGCTGTGCTCGAAGCCGAAGATCACCAGTTGCAGGTCGACGCCGATCTGAGGCGCGGCCAGGCCGACCCCGCCAACGCTTTCCATGGTCTGGAACATGTCGTCGATCAGTTGCCACAATTCGGGGCTGTCGAACATCTCGGCCGGCACTGGCGGGGCAATGCGCAACAGGCGTTCATCGCCCATTTTCAGAATTTCACGAATCATGGTCAGGTTTCGTCTATGGTCGGTTTCGGTTGTGAGTGATCGCGGCCCAGTCCCGATACGTGCTGTTTTTCCTCATGCACGGGGCCATGCTCGCCGGGGACCTTTTCGCCAGGGTCCTTGCCCTCTCGCGACATGTGCTCGATCACCGCATTCATCTCCGCGCCCAGCAGCAACACCGCGGCGGAGATGTAGAAGTACAGCAACAGCACAATGATCGCGCCGATACTGCCATACATGGCGTTGTAGTTGGCGAACTCCTTGACGTACAGACCGAAGCCCAGCGACGCGATGATCCACACCACCACCGCCAGGACCGAGCCGGGCGTGATGAAGCGAAACTCCTGCTTGACGTCAGGCATGACGTAATAGATTAGCGCCACGGCGACCATCAGCAGGATCACGATCACCGGCCAGCGTGCAATGGTCCAGAGGGTAACGATGAAGTACTCGAGACCGACTTGCGCAGCGATCCAGCCCATCACTTGTGGGCCGAGCACCATCAGCGCGGCGGCGATCAAAAGCATGCCGGCGATGCCGACGGTGTAGATGATCGACAAGGGAAAACGCTTCCACGCCGGACGGCCTTCGACCACATCGTAGGCGGCGTTCATCGCGCTCATCATCAGCCGCACGCCGGCCGACGCGGTCCACAGGGCTATCACGATACCCACCGACAGCAGGCCACCTTTGGATTGCTGGAGCTGGTCGATCACCGGGTTGACCTGCTCCAGCGCCTGGGGCGGCAACACCAGTTCCGACTGCAGGCGCAGCCAGGAAAAGAAGTCAGGCAGGTGCAGGAAACCGATCAGGGCGATCAGGAACAGGATGAAGGGGAACAGCGAAAACAGCATCTGATACGCCAGCGCCGAGGCATAGGTCGACATTTCGTCGTCGACGAATTCAGTGACCGTGCGCATCATCACACGGTGCATGGGCAGACCTTTCATGTCCGGAAAAATCATTAGCGTCTCCATTCGCCGCAATCAGGATGGGTTGAAGTCATGGCGACTCAGGGGCTGTTTTCTACATCAAAAGTAGATTACCTGGCGACTTTGAAACAATTTCCCTGCTCAAGTTCAGGCTGACATAAAAACGGCCATCCGTGGATGGCCGCCGCTGTCACCAATCAAGGCCGAATCAGGCCTTGTCGACGCCTTTTTTAACAGCGTCCTTGGCTTTGCCCACCGCTTGTTGAGCTTCGCCTTTCTTTTCCTGCACCACGCCTTCGGCGCGCATCTTGTCATTACCGGTGGCCTTGCCAACGCCTTGCTTGACGTTGCCGGCTGCTTCGTTGGCCATGCCTTTTACTTTATCGCCTGTGCTGCTCATGGTGTTTCTCCCGAACAATATTGATGAATAAAGTGGTTACAGAAGGTTGACCGGAGGCGTTTGCACGGAGTTTCATTTATTTTTACCGCGACATTTCATCGATCCGCGCAGGTTGGGCTTTATGTTTACCGGCCAACCCCCGAGAATGCGCAACGTATTCAGGCCCTGGCGCTGAAGATCCAATTTTGTAGGAATGTTATGAAAATCGATAAAAAGCAGGCCATTGCCCGCAGAAACCTGGAACTGGGCGGTGCTGTGCTTGGCGTCAACAACTGCCATTTCACCGAACTGAACCGCAACCGCAACATCTGGTGGTTCGATATCCCGGTGACGCGCCTGGCCGTTGGTCAGTACGAGTGGATTCACCTGCTGATGCACACCCCGGACACCGACCAACTGCTGCACCTGAAAGTGCCGACCGTGTTCCTGCGCGAGAAGCTCGAAGGCCTGGTGGTGCGCAACGAAGGCAAGCGCAAGGCGGCGTTGAGCCTGGAACTGAGCGCCGACAAGGATTCCTTCCTGCAGGACATGCGCCCGGCGGGCACCAACGTCAATTTCGCGCCGTTCCGCCAATAATCGAAAAGACCGCAGCCCTGTAGGAGCTGCCGAAGGCTGCGATCTTTTGATCGTCAACAAAAAGCCCCGCATCTGCGGGGCTTTTTGTTTTACGCGGCGTTCTTCGCCTTGATCTTCTTCAACTCTTCATCGCGCAACTCACGACGCAGGATCTTGCCGACGTTGGTGGTTGGCAGCGCATCGCGGAACTCCACGGAGCGCGGAACCTTGTAGCCGGTGACATTGGCGCGCATGTGCTCCATCACCTGTTCCTTGGTCAGGGTCACGCCCGGTTTGGCGACGATGAAAATCTTGATCGCCTCCCCCGACTTCTCGTCCGGCACGCCGATGGCCGCGCATTGCAGAACGCCCGGCAGGGTCGCCAGCACGTCTTCCAGTTCGTTCGGGTACACGTTGAATCCGGAGACCAGGATCATGTCTTTCTTGCGATCGACAATGCGCATGTAGCCGTCAGGCTGGATCAGCGCGATGTCACCGGTCTTCAACCAGCCTTCGCTGTCGAGGATTTCATCGGTGGCTTCCTGGCGCTGCCAGTAACCCTTCATCACCTGCGGACCTTTCACACAGAGTTCGCCGATTTCGCCCATTGGCTGTTCGACACCAGCATCGTCGACAATTTTGCACAGGGTCGACGGCACCGGAATGCCAATGGTACCGATCTGGATCTTCTGGATCGGGTTGACCGTGGCCACCGGGCTGGTTTCGGTCATGCCGTAACCTTCGCAGATGGCGCAACCGGTGACCGCTTTCCAGCGCTCCGCCGCCGCCAGTTGCAGGGCCATGCCGCCGGACAGGGTGACTTTCAACGCCGAGAAATCCAGCTTGCGGAAGCCTTCGTTGTTGCACAGGGCCACGAACAGGGTGTTGAGGCCGACGAAACCGCTGAACTTCCACTTCGACAGTTCCTTGACCATCGCCGGCAGGTCGCGCGGGTTGCTGATCAGGATGTTGTGGTTGCCGATCAGCATCATCGCCATGCAATGAAAGGTGAACGCATAGATATGGTACAGCGGCAGCGGCGTGATCAGGATCTCGCAACCTTCATTGAGGTTGGAACCCATCAGTGCCTTGCACTGCAGCATGTTCGCCACCAGGTTGCGGTGGGTCAGCATAGCGCCCTTGGCCACGCCAGTGGTGCCGCCGGTGTATTGCAGCACCGCGACATCGCTGCTGGCCGGGTTGGCTTCAGTCACGGGTTGGCCATGGCCCTTGCTCAACACGTCGTTGAACTTCACCGCTTTTGGCAAGTGATAGGCCGGCACCATCTTCTTCACGTACTTGATCACGCTGTTGATCAGCAGACGCTTGAGCGGTGGCAACAGGTCCGCCACTTCCGTGACGATGACGTGCTTGACCCCGGTTTTCGGCACCACGGTTTCAGCCAGGTGCGCCATGTTAGCCAGGCAAACCAGGGCTTTGGCACCGGAGTCATTGAACTGGTGTTCCATTTCCCGCGCGGTGTACAGCGGGTTGGTATTGACCACGATCAGCCCGGCGCGGATGGCACCGAAGACGGCAACCGGGTACTGCAGCACGTTCGGCAGCTGCACGGCAATTCGATCGCCCGGCTGCAAATCGGTATGCTGTTGCAGGTACGCGGCAAAGGCACCGGACAATTCGTACAGCTCACCGTAGGTGATAGTCCTGCCCAGGTTGCTGAATGCCGGTTTGTTGGCGAAGCGTTGGCAGGATTGCTTCAACACTGCCTGAATATTCGGGTACTCGTCTGGATTGATGTCGGCAGCAATTCCAGCTGGGTACTTATCCTTCCAAAAGTCTTCGATCATGGAAGCCCACTCCTCAGCAACGCGAATTCAGCACCGCATTTGATGCGATTATTATTGGTGTTTGGTTATTGGTGAATCTGGGCTTTCATACAGGCCGAGAAGCACAAAACGCGCCGAGAGTAGCAGCTTTGCCAAGGGTCGCCTAGAGCCAAAAGCGGCCTCTACAGTCACAATTGTGACTCAAGAATGACAAGCGGTCATTTTAGAGCAAAAAACCTATATCGCCTTGAAACCCCCGAAAATCGGGGGCTCAAAACAAAAGATCGCAGCCTTCGGCAGCTCCTACAGGGGAATGTGATTCCTGTAGGAGCTGCCGAAGGCTGCGATCTTTGGAGAGCGCCCCGCTCTACAACCTGTTACGCGATATCCCGCAACTCCCGCCGCAGAATCTTGCCCACCGGCGTCATCGGCAACGACTCACGCAGGACGATGTGCTTGGGCACCTTGTACGCCGTGAAGTTTTCCTTGCAGTAGGCCTTCAGCTCTTCAAGGCTGACCCCCGCCTCACGCGCCACCACGAACAACTTCACCGCCTCGCCCGAACGCTCGTCCGGCACACCGATCACCGCGCAGTTGGCGACTTTCGGGTGAGCCATGACCACGTCTTCGATTTCGTTCGGGTACACGTTGAAACCCGAGACGATGATCATGTCCTTCTTGCGATCGACGATGCGCACGAAGCCGTCCGGGTCGATCACCGCGATGTCGCCGGATTTGAACCAGCCCTCGCTATCCAGCACTTCGTTGGTCGCCTCGGGTTTCTGCCAGTAGCCCTTCATGATCTGCGGGCCCTTGATGCACAGCTCGCCACGCTCGCCCAATGGCTGCTCGACGCCTTCGTCGTTGATCACCTTCAGCGTGGTGCCCGGCACCGGCAGGCCGACCGTGCCGATGCGCGACTGGTCGCCATAGGGGTTGGTGCAGGCCACCGGCGAAGTTTCGGTCAGGCCGTAGCCTTCGGTGATGCGGCAACCGGTCAGTTGCTCCCAGCGCTCGGCCGTGGCCTTGACCAGCGCGGTGCCGCCGGAGTTGGTGAGCTTGAGGCTGGAGAAGTCCAAGGTCTTGAAGTCCGGGTGGTCCATCAGCGCGACGAACAGCGTGTTGAGCCCCAGCAATGCCGAGAACCGCCAGTTCTTCAGCTCCTTGATGAAAGCGCCGATGTCCCGGGGATTGGTGATCAGCACGTTGTGATTGCCGGTCACCATCATGCACATGCAATTGGCCGTGAACGCATAGATGTGGTACAGCGGCAGCGGCGCGATCATTACCTCCTGGCCTTCGCGCAGCAGCGGCCGGCCGTCGGCCGCGAACTGGCCGAGACAGGCCCGGGCCTGCTGCATGTTGGCCACCAGGTTGCCGTGGGTCAGCATCGCGCCCTTGGCCAGGCCGGTGGTGCCGCCGGTGTATTGCAGCACGGCGATGTCGTTGAGGCCTGCCTTCAACCCCTTGATGCCCAGGCCGCGGCCCATGCGCAACGCACTCTTGAAGGAAATCGCCTGGGGCAAGGAATAGGCCGGGACCATTTTCTTCACCTTGCTCACCAGCGTGTTGACCAGCCAGCCCTTGGCGGCCGGCATCAGGTCGCCCATCTTCGCTTCGATCAGGTACTGGATGTCGGTGTCGGGCAGCACTTCCTGGACTTTCTGCCCGAACATGTTCAGGTACACCAGTGCCCGGGCGCCGGAATCCTTGAACTGGTGACGCATCTCCCGCGCGGTGTACAGCGGGTTGGTGTTGACCACGATCAGCCCGGCGCGCAAGGCGCCGAACACGGCGATGGGGTATTGCAGGACGTTGGGCATCTGCACCGCGATGCGATCCCCCGGCACCAGGTCGGTATGGGCTTGCAGGTAACCGGCGAACGCGGCGCTGTAGCGTTCCAGTTCGGCGTAGGTCAGGGTGACGCCCATGTTGGTGAAGGCCGGGCGATCTGCGAACTTCTTGCAGGAACGCTCGAACACCTCGATGACCGACTTGTATTCAGCGACATCAATGTCCAGGGGGACGCCGGCCGGGCGTTTGTCATTCCAGAAATCAGGTTGCATTGTTCTTGTCCTCTTTACCTGAACCGATCCGGGGCCGCTGATCTGTCATTTCTCAAATACAGAACGCGGAGCTTCACGGACACTAGCAGCTATGGCGAATCAGGCAAATATGGGCAAGGGCGTCATAGACCGTGTGAATCTTCCCGCCGTGGCGTGGGCTGATGCCAGCGCCGTTATGCGCTATACAATGCAACCACCCCGCGCCCATGCATGGAAAGGAATCGCCATGATCCACGACACGTTCTGGCTGACCGCCAGTGACCGCAGCCGCCTCTTCGTCAACCAGTGGCTGCCTGCTGGCAGCCCCAGGGCCGTGATCCTGCTGGCCCACGGCATGGCAGAACACAGCGGTCGCTACGGGCGCCTGGCGGAAAAACTCTGCGAACAGGGCTACGGCGTCTACGCGCCGGACCTGCGTGGACATGGCAAAACTGCCGAAAACGGGACGCTCGGCCATTTCGCCGACAGCGATGGCTGGGCCAAGGTGGTGGGCGACCTGGCGTGCCTCAACCAGCACCTCGGCCAGCAGCACCCCGGGACCCCGATTGTGTTGCTGGGGCACAGCATGGGCAGCTACATCGCCCAGGCCTATCTGCTGCATCACAGCGCCAGCCTGCACGGGGCCATTCTCAGCGGTTCGAACTTCCAGCCCGTGGCCCTTTATCGGGCGGCCCGCCAGATCGCGCGTATCGAACGTCTGCGCCAGGGCCCCAAGGGCCGCAGCGCCCTGATCGAATGGCTGTCGTTCGGCTCGTTCAACAAGAAATTCAAACCGGCGCGCACCCGCTTCGACTGGCTCAGCCGTGACCCGGTCGAGGTCGACCTGTACGCCAGCGATCCGCTGTGCGGCTTTCGCTGCACCAACCAACTGTGGATCGATTTACTCGGCGGCTTGCAGCAAATCAGCAAAGCGTCCAATCTCGCCCAGATCGATCCGGGCCTGCCGCTGCTGGTGATCGGCGGCGAATGTGATCCGGTGAGTGAGGGCAAGCGTCTGAATGATCTGGCCAACGCGCTGCGCGAGGCTGGCAGCCAGAGCCTGCAACTGACCGTTTACCCGCAGGCACGGCACGAACTGTTCAACGACATCAACCGCGATGAAGTGACGACCGACGTGTTGGCCTGGATCAACCAGGCGTTGAGCAATCCGCGACCACACCGAACCGAATAGTTTTTTGTGAATTTTTTAATTCGTCACAGGAATCCAGACACATGACCCAGGTTACCAACACCCCTTACGAAGCCCTCGAAATCGGCCAGACCGCCAGCTTCAGCAAAACCGTTGAAGAGCGCGACATCCAGCTGTTCGCCGCCATGTCCGGCGACCACAACCCGGTGCACCTGGACGCCGAATACGCCGCGACCACCATGTTCAAGGAACGTATCGCCCACGGCATGTTCAGCGGTGCGCTGATCAGTGCCGCGGTCGCCTGCGAGCTGCCTGGGCCGGGCACTATCTACATCGGCCAGCAGATGAGCTTCCAGAAGCCGGTGAAGATTGGCGACACCCTGACCGTGCGCCTGGAAATCCTCGAGAAACTGCCGAAGTTTCGTGTACGCATCGCCACGCGCGTTTTCAACCAGCGCGACGAGCTGGTGGTGGATGGCGAAGCGGAGATCCTGGCGCCGCGCAAGCAACAGTCGGTGACTTTGACCGAGTTGCCGGCGATCAGTATCGGTTGATTACGTTAAAAGATCGCAGCCTCGTTTCACTCGACAGCTCCTACAAGGCTGCGATCTTTTGATTTTTCAAGGCTCCTGCACCTGCACGCTCGCCGTCATCCCCGCACTCAGGTTGAGCCCTTCCGGCAACTTGTCCAGCTTGATCCGCACCGGAATCCGTTGCGCCAGCCGCACCCAGTTGAACGTCGGCTCGACTTCCGCCAGCAACTGCCCATCCGGCGTGGTATTGCGGTCGGTAATCCCCCGGCTGATGCTTTCCACCGTCCCCTGCAAGGCATCCCCGGCGCTCATCAGCCAGACTTTCACCGGGTCGCCGACGCGAATCCGCGGCAGCTTGGTTTCTTCGAAGTACGCCTGCACATAAAAGGTCGAGTCGTCGATCAAGGCCATGACTGACTGCCCGGCGTTCACATAGTTGCCCTGGGCCAGGCGCAGGTTGGTGATGTGGCCGTTGCGCGGGGCGTGGATCTGGCTGCGGTCGAGATTGATTTGTGCGGCCTTGGCTTCGGCCTGGGCCTCGCGCAATTCGCCCCGGGCGATGCCGGCGTTGATCTGCGCATTTTCCCGCAGCTCGGCACTGATCGCCTGCGGCCCGAGACTGGCGCGTCGGCTGGCTTCGCGCTCGCGTAGATTGAGTTGCTGCTGGCGGGTCTGCACCACCGCCTGGGCCTTCTCCAGCGCTGCCTCGAAACGATCGCGGTCGATGCTCAGCAACAGGTCGCCGGCCTTTACTTCCTGGTTGTCGTGGACCTTGAGCTCGCGCACCCAGCCCGACACATCCGGGGAAATCACCACCACATCGGCACGGATGCGCGCGTCGCGGGTCCAGGGGGTCAGCATGTAGTACTGCCACAGATGGACGCCGGCAAAAATCGCCACGGCCACCAGGCACAGGGTGACGGCTACACGTACGGGGGTACGCATGTTCAACTCCTTATAAAGGTCCGAGGACGACGGTGATCACGGTCAATACACAGACGTACAAGGCGCAATCGAATAATGCTTCATGCCAGATCCAGCGGCTCACCGGGGTCAGGCGCAATAACAGGCGCAAGGCGCCGGTGACCAGCAGTGCCAGCACCAGGTAAATCAGGAATGGACTGAGCAGCACGCCGCCCACCGACCACTCACGCAAGCCCATGAATTTCCTCCTGCTGGCGGCACCAGGCGCGCCAGCTGTTTTGCAATTGCAGCACCGCGCCCTGGGCCAGCTTCAGCGCATCGCTGGGAGGCAAGGCGTACAGGGTTTGCAGCAACGCTTCACTGGGTTCGGCCAAGGCCTCGGCGCGACTGCCGGCAGGGCCCTGGCGCAGGACATTTTCCAGGTCGTCGAGATAACGCCGCTGCGGCGCCGTGACCGGTACCTGCGCCACCGCCAGGCTCAAGCGCAGGTGCAGCAATTCGTCGCCGATGTCCAGGCCGAGCAGGCCGTCGTCCCAGCGACTGCGCGCCGGTTCCGGCAGTTCCGGATAGTGCCGCGCCAGTTGCAGCAAACGGTCGGCCATGCGCCCGCCGAACCAGCTTTCGGCACCGGCCAGGTTGCGCCGGGTCAGGCGCACCAGGTCGTCCAGGGTTGCCGCCAGCAAACGTCGGCCATGCCAGGTCGGGTTGCGCAGGATCAGCAAATGGAACGCCAGCACCGCCGCACCGACGCCGATCACCATGGCCTGGGCGCTGTTGAAGAAGGTCGCGACGCCGAACTGCATCTGGTTCAGCGGGGCCACCAGCACAATGAAATGCAGGCAGAACGAAGTGGCCGTGGCGCCGATCTGCGGCTTGGCCATGCCCAGCGCGCCGAAAAACAGCGGCACGCCCATGCCCAGGCAGAGCATGGCGAAACTGCTCCATTGCGGAAGCAAAATCTGCCCGACGACAAACGCCGCCGGAATGGCCAGGAAAATACCGCGCATGAAACTCATGCCGATCTGCGCGCCGTTCTCGCGGCTGGCAAACAGGCTGCAGACCACACAGGTCAACACCAGCGCACCAGCCGCGGCGGGCCAGGCGGTTGCCAGCCAGAAGCACGACACCACCAGGAAGGCCAGGGCGCTGCGGGCGCCGAAGACCAGGGCTAACGACAGGTCGCGGTGCGGTGTCAGGGTTCTCGGCGGAACCACTGCGTCACGGCCCTCCTCCACCGCTTTCAACGCCGCGTTCGCCGCCATGGCGGTGTCCATCAACAAAGTGAAACGGACCAGGCAA
This sequence comes from Pseudomonas sp. YuFO8, assembly GCF_035065025.1. Lineage (NCBI taxonomy): Bacteria > Pseudomonadati > Pseudomonadota > Gammaproteobacteria > Pseudomonadales > Pseudomonadaceae > Pseudomonas > Pseudomonas sp. YuFO8. The sequence continues at coordinate 16,320 of NZ_JAXDEQ010000011.1, forward strand.
TAACTCTGCGCAGAACTGATGTGCGGGTCATGGGAAGCATCGAGCAACCGCGGGCGCAAGGCTTGCAGGATCGCGGCATCGGCACTGCCCAGCGCCTCCTGGACCTCGTTCATCCACTGCAACAACTGCTCGGACTCCTGCGGTTCCAACTGCTTCCACTGCCGGCGCACCGAACGGGCAATGCGCAACAGCATCAACAGCTTCTGGCTCAAACCGCTGATGGCCCGCGCACGTTGGCGTCCCTGGCCGCCTTCGAACCAGGCGTGTTCGCGCTGGGCGTCCACCGCGACGATTCTGCCGAGGATCTCCAGCAGGCCCTTGCGCGCCTGGCCATCGCCAGCCAGGGTCGCCCGCGCGGCATTGATCCCGCTTTGCCAGGCGGCCCGGGCCTGGTCGGCCAATTGGCGTTCCACCCGCAGCGGCCAAATCAAGGCACTGCTGACCGTGGCGCAGATAATCCCCAGGCTGATTTCCGTGCAACGCGCCACGGCCTGATCGAACACCGTCAACGGATGGTTGATGGCCGGCAAGGCAATGATCGCCACCGTGTAACCGGCCAGCACAAATGAATAGGACCAGGCGCTGCGCAGCAGTGTTGAACTGGCGGTACACAGCCCGAGCCACAACGCCAGGGCCAGCAGGAACAGCCAGGGCGTCTGGGCAAAGACGCCCATGAACACCACCGACATGATCGTCCCGACCAATGTCCCCAACAGTCGCGCCAGGCCTTTTTGCAGGACCATCCCGGACAACGGCTGGGCCACGATGAAGGCCGTCATCAACGCCCAGGCCGGTTGCTCCAGGCCCCAGCGCAACGCGAGCCACAGCGCCACGCCCCCGCCGATCAGGGTCTTGATCGCGAATTGCACGGCGCGCAGGTCAGGCGCGAACAAAGCCTGCAGGGTGATAGGCACTAAATGGACTCTCGAGAGGACGATTTAACGATAGACGGCTTCTCCCACGACCTCTCATAAAACGCGGATTCTGTAGGAGCTGCCGAAGGCTGCGATCTTTTGATCTTGCTCTTCAGCGGGTTCAAAGCCGCCAAAAGATCGCAGCCTTCGGCAGCTCCTACAAGGGTTTTTGCGGTGTTATTCACAGGGCACAAAAAAACGCCAGGCTGGCTGGCGTTTTTGACAGCTAACGAACGCTTACGAGCGTGCGCGAGCCTGGTTACGCAGGGCTTTCACCTGATCGTGATTGCGCTGTACGCCATGGTACTGACGCTCAACCACATCACGAATGCTGACCAGGTTGTCCTTGTTGATTTTTTCGATGGCTTCCTTGTAAGCCTTCTTCGCATGGTCTTCACCACGCTCGGCTTCATTCAATACAGCCTCTTCGTCCTTGCCGGTGAACATCGACTTCACGTCGACCCAGCGACGGTGCAGATCACCGCTGACACTGGTGGAAGTTTCCGGATCGCCACCCATCGAGCGTACGAGGCTCTGCAGTTCAGCGGCAGCTTGTGCGCAATCGGCAGAACGTTGCACGAACAGGGTTTTGAGTTCAGGTTGTTTGATGTCTTCAGCGCAAGTCTTGAACCCTTCCTGACCGTCCTTGCAGGTTTCGATCAGGTCGTTGAGTACAGAAATCGCTTCTTTATTCATGTCGGTCATTTTCAATTCCTCGCGGGTTGATGAAAGATGCAATAGCTATTGCACTGGTCATGCCAGCCCGGAATTGATTGGTAATTCGTTATTTTTCAATTACTTAGAATTTATCCGAAAATCTGTATCCGTTTTATTTGCATGATCTGTCATTTGGCCTGCATGCAGAATGCCTGTATTTTCCAGACTGATTGATTCAAGACGGCCGATTGATGAACCCTGAAAAGCTCGAACTATTGATTACCCGGCAAATGCCCTTCGGCAAATACAAGGGCCGCATCATCGCCGACCTGCCGGGCCCCTACCTCAACTGGTTCGCCCGGGAAGGTTTTCCCCACGGCGAATTGGGCGGGCTGCTGGCCCTGATGCAGGAAATCGATCACAACGGCTTGTCCGAGTTGCTCGAACCCTTGCGCGCCAAACATGGCAAACCCGCACCCCGTCATTGAACCGAGTAACCCCATGCCCGATAACACCCGCCGCGCCCGTGATGAAGCATTCTGGAAAACCTTTGCCGACCGCTACGCTGTGCAACCCGGCCCGATCAACCTGGAAAACGGTTACTTCGGCCGTATGTCGCGCACGGTGGTCGAGGAATATCAGCGCAACATCGAACTGATCAACCGCAGCAACTCGGTCTATGTGCGCCAGCGTTTCGAACAGGGCGAGAGCCAGAAGATCAGCGCGCAGGTAGCCGGGTTGATTGGCGTTGCCGCAGAAAGCGTCGCCCTCACCCGCAACGCGACGGACGGTTTGCAATCATTGATCCGCAACTACAACCTACTTCAACCAGGCGACCAGGTACTGTTCAGCGATCTGGAGTACGACACTGTCAAGGGCGCCATGCGCTGGCTGGCGCGCCACCGCGGTGTTGAAGTAGTCGAGATCGAACACCGTCATCCCGCCAGTTTCGACAGCCTGCTGGGCACTTATCGCGAAGCCTTCGCGCGTTATCCGCGACTCAAGCTGATGGCCCTGACCCACGTCACCCACCGCACGGGCCTGGTGATGCCGGTCCAGGCGATTGCCGCCGCCGCCAAAGAACATGGCATCGACGTGATTCTCGACGGCGCCCATGCGCTGGGCCAGTTCGAGTTCGACCTCGCTGAGCTGGGCATCGACTTCGCCGCCTACAACCTGCACAAGTGGATCGGTGCGCCGCTGACCCTGGGCTTCGTCCATATCGCCCCCGAGCGCCTGGCCGACATCGACCCGGACATGGGCGAGATGCATTTCCCGGCGACCGACATCCGCGCCCGCACGCCGTACAGCACGCCCAACATTCCGGCCTTGCTCACCCTGCCGCTGGTCATCGAGGAGCATCATGCGATGGGCGGTGCCGCCGCCAAGGGTGCGCGACTCAACTACTTGCGCAACCTGTGGGTGAGGCCGGCACGGGAGCTGCCGGGCATCGAAGTGATGACGCCGGATGACCCACGGTTGTATTGCGGCATCACGTCGATGCGTTTTACTGCGCATGCCGATCAACAGCCGATGGTCGAGCGCCTGCTCAAGGACTACAACCTGTTCACCGTGGTGCGCAGCGGGGCGGCGTGTGGGCCGTGTATTCGTATCACGCCGGGGCTGACGACTACGGCGGCGGATATGATGGTGTTGACTTCGGCGTTGACTGAGTTGCGCTGAGATTACTGTGGGAGCGGGCTTGCTCGCGATGGACGTTAACGATAACGCGGGTTGCCTGATGCCCCGCGTTGTTCACAGGTTTTTCGCGAGCAAGCTCGCTCCTACAAAGGTTTTTTTGCGGGCAAAAAAAACGGTGCACCGACCAAGCGCACCGTAAAGCCGTAAAGCACACAACGAAGTGTTGGGGTGAAGCTGATCAGTCCAGCAGCGCCAGGGCCTCGGCGGTGCATTCCTGAATGCGGGCCCAGTCGCCGTTCTTGATCCACTCCGGATCAAGCATCCAGCTACCGCCCACGCACATGACGTTTTTCAATGCCATGTAGCTCTTGATGTTGGCCGGACCCACGCCGCCGGTCGGGCAGAATTTCACTTCGCCGAACGGGCCGCCCAGGGCCTTGATGGCCGCGACGCCGCCGCTGACTTCCGCCGGGAACAGCTTGAAGCGGCGATAGCCCAGGCCGTAGCCTTCCATGATGCCCGAGGCATTGCTGATGCCTGGCAACAATGGAATCGGGCTGGCGACGCTGGCTTCGAGCAGGTCACGGGTGATGCCTGGCGTGACGATGAACTGCGAACCCGCAGCTTCGGCCGCGGCCAGCATGTGCCGATCCAGCACGGTGCCGGCACCGGTCACCAGCTCCGGACGCTGCTCACGCAGCACCTGGATGGCCTTGAGGCCGAACTGCGAGCGCAGGGTCACTTCCAGGGCGGTCAGGCCACCGGCCGCGAGGGCATCGGCCAGCGGCAGGATGTCCTGCTCGCGGGCAATGGTAATGACCGGCAGGATCCGCGCCTTGGCGCAGAGGCTGTCGATCAGGGCAACTTTGTCCGCCATGGAAACGGTCGGGGATGGGTTTGTCATAGCGGCTGTTCCTTGGCTCATGGGCACCAGTAAATCTCTAACGTGGGTTGCAAAAACGCGCGAATCGGCAGTGCGGCGACATCGTCACCGGCCAGTGCGGTATCCAGGGTGGTCAGCTTGGACTGACCGGAAATCGACAGAATCTTGTGTTTGGCCGAGGCCAGCAGCGCACGACTCATGGTCAGGCGCTGACGCGGCACGGTGGGTGCCAGCATCGGGTAACAACGACGGGTCCCGTCAGCCTTCAAGGCTTCGGCCAGGTTCGGGCTGCCGGGGAACAGCGACGCGGTGTGGCCGTCATCGCCCATGCCCAGCACCAGCACGTCGATCACCGGCAGCTCGGAAAGCAAACGGTCGGCGTGATCGGCGGCCTGTTCAAGGTTGGCGCTGGCGCTGTACAGGCTCAGGAACTGCGCCTTGGCCGCTGGCCCTTGCAACAGATATTTCTTCAGCAGGCCGGCATTGCTGTCGGCGTGCTCGACCGGCACCCAGCGTTCATCGGCGAGGCTGACCACCACGTTCGACCAGTCCAGCGCCTGCTTGGCCAGGTGCTGGAAAAACGCCACCGGGCTGCGGCCACCGGAGACCACCAGGGTCGCCGTGCCCTGGGCTTCAATGGCATCGCTCAGGTGCTTGGCCACGTTCAGCGCCAGGCTTTCAGCCAGCAGCACCGGGCTCTTGAACGCATGGGCGCTGACGCCCTGCGGCAGTTTCAAATCAGATATCGCCATACCACGACCTCCCATCCCGCGTGATCAGAGCAATGGAGCTCATCGGTCCCCAGGACCCGGCCGCGTACGGCTTGGGCGCATCACCGGATTTTTTCCACCCGGCGATCAACTGGTCACACCACTTCCACGCGGCTTCGATTTCATCTTTACGGACAAACAGGTTCTGATTGCCGCGCATCACTTCCAGCAACAACCGCTCGTAGGCATCGGGAATCCGTGCGCTGCGCCAGGTGTCGGAAAAATTCAGCTGCAACGGACCGCTGCGCAGCTGCATGCCCTTGTCCAGGCCTTGTTCCTTGGTCATCACCCGCAAGGAAATGCCTTCATCCGGTTGCAGGCGGATAATCAGCTTGTTGCTGATCTGCAGGCGCTGCTCGGGAGCGAAGATGTAGTGCGACGGTTCCTTGAAGTGGATGACGATCTGCGACAGCTTCTGCGGCATGCGTTTGCCGGTACGCAGGTAAAACGGCACGCCGGCCCAGCGCCAGTTGCGGATGTCGGCACGCAGGGCGACGAACGTCTCGGTGTCGCTCTGGGTGTTGGAATTGGGTTCTTCCAGGTATCCGGGCACCGGTTTGCCTTCGCTGTAGCCGGCGATGTACTGGCCACGCACCACCTGGGTGGTCAGGCCTTCCGGGCTGATCGGTGCCAGCGCCTTGAGCACTTTGACCTTCTCGTCGCGGATGCTGTCGGCGGACAGGTCGGCCGGCGGGTCCATGGCGATCAGGCAGAGCAGTTGCAGCAGGTGGTTCTGGATCATGTCCCGCAGCTGGCCGGCCTTGTCGAAGTAACCCCAGCGCCCTTCGATACCAACCTTCTCGGCCACGGTGATTTCCACGTGGGAGATGTAGTTCTGGTTCCACTGGGTTTCGAACAGGCTGTTGGCAAAACGCAGGGCGATCAGGTTCTGGACGGTCTCTTTGCCCAGGTAGTGGTCGATACGATAGGTGCGGTTCTCCGGGAAGAACTGCGCCACGGCGTCATTGACCTTGCGCGAGGATTCGAGGTCCGAACCGATGGGTTTTTCCAGTACCACGCGGGTGTTTTCCGCCAGGCCGACCTTGGCCAGGTTCTCGCAGATCGCCCCGTAGACGGCTGCCGGTGTGGCGAAATAGGCGATGACCCGTTGCGCGCTGCCGGCCACTTCAGCCAGGGCCACGTAGTCTTCGGACTTGAGGAAGTCGACGTGCAGGTAGCTCAGGCGCGCGAGGAAGCGCTCAAGCACGGCTTCGTCCAGCTCCTTGGCACCGACGTAGCGGCGCAGCTCGGACGTAATGAACGCCAGGTGCTCCTGTTCGCTGCCAGGCTCCCGGGCCAGCGCGATGACACGCGTGTCCTCGTGCAAGAGGCCTGCGCCATCGAGTTGATAAAGGGCAGGAAACAGCTTGCGCAGGGCCAGATCGCCCAAGGCGCCGAACAACGCGAAGGTGCACGGTTCAACCGTAATCGAAGGCATGATGTTTGTTCTTTTATCAAGTTAAGCTACAAATACCTTTTTTCAAGGCATCACTCAAGGGAAAATGTAGTAATAACCACAACATTTTCGCAAAATACAGATTCCGTGTGGTGGTCAGTCGGAGCCATCAGTAGGATAGGCCACCGTTACGGGCCTCACCAAAGGCCCTTTTTGCATTAGCCGCGCGCTTATCGGCGCAGGTGTAAAGGATACTTATATGGACCGCGTGCGAAATTTACTGGAGCAAATCCAGAGTCGCCTTGAAGAGCTGAACAAGGCCGAACGCAAAGTGGCCGAGGTGATCCTGCTCAACCCGCAGCAGGCCACCCGCTTCAGCATCGCCGCCCTCGCCCAGGCGGCGTCCGTCAGCGAACCGACGGTCAACCGTTTCTGCCGTTCGTTCGGCGTCAGCGGTTACCCCGAGCTCAAGCTTCAGTTGGCCCAGAGCCTGGCCAGTGGCGCGGCCTATGTCAGCCGTGCGGTCGAGGCGGATGACAACCCTGAAGCCTATACCAAGAAGATTTTCGGCAGCGCCATCGCCTCCCTGGACAGTGCCCTGCAGGCGCTGGACCCGAACCTGATCAGCCGCGCCGTCGACCTGTTGATCCAGGCCCGGCAGATCCACTTCTTCGGCCTCGGCGCCTCGGCTCCGGTAGCGCTGGATGCCCAGCACAAGTTCTTCCGCTTCAACCTGGCCGTGACCGCCCATGCCGATGTGCTGATGCAGCGCATGATTGCCTCGGTGGCGCATACCGGCGAGTTGTTCGTGATCATTTCCTACACCGGCCGCACCCGCGAACTGGTGGAAGTGGCGCGCATCGCCCGGGAAAACGGTGCTTCGGTACTGGGCCTGACTGCAGAGAACTCGCCCCTGGCCAAGGCCAGCACCTTGAGCCTGAACATTCCGCTGCCGGAAGACACCGACATCTACATGCCGATGACTTCGCGGATCATCCAGCTGACCGTGCTCGATGTGCTCGCCACTGGCATGACCTTGAGGCGCGGGGTGGATTTCCAGCCGCATTTGCGCAAGATCAAGGAGAGCTTGAATGCCAGCCGGTATCCGGTGGGCGACGAGTTCAACTGATCCGAAATCCCGGCTGACCGGTCCGGCCTCATCGCTGGCAAGCCAGCTCCTACAGGTTAAGCGGCGGTCGCAGTTTTTGTGCTCGACGCGGACACTGTAGGAGCTGGCTTGCCAGCGATAGGGCCAGCCGAGACACCGCAATATCCAGAGCTAAACCCCCACCCGCGCCTGCAAACTCAAATGCGCCCGCTCCCCAGGCTTCAGGCACAGGCTGTCGGTGCCGCCACTCGCCGCCTCTACACAAACGAATTCGGATATCTCGCTCCAACTCACCCCCAGCAACGGCCGCGAACCCGGATGCCACACAACGGTATCAGCGCTGGCGCCCGTATCGATGCACAACGCCCGCTCCCAGGCGTGATCGTTAAGCTGTAACTCACCGTCATGCTGGAACACCCGCTGGCAGCCGCCTTCGACGCGCAACTCGCCTTCCTGCTGGCAAATCTGTCGGTTCAACTGGTCGTAACCTTGCGCGCCATCGAGCCCAGACAGCGCTACCTCACCGACATCACCAATACGCCAGTAAGCATGCAAAGCCTGGCTCAACTGGCACGGCATGTCGTCCTGATGCTCGGTACTCAGGCGCAAATCCATGCGTTCCCCCAGGTGCGCATGCAGGTCTACCTGCCAGTCGCACAGCTCCAGCTGCCAGTGCAGGCGCACGCCATCGTCATCGTTGCTGCTGTCGATCAGTTTCCAGTCGAGTAAACGCGCCCAACCGTGGGACGGCCAGGCGTTTTCGCTGGGGTGACGGCCGTACCATGGCCAGCACACCGGCACACCACCGCGAATGGCCCCGACCTGCGGCCACTTCGCCGCGCACCACAGCCAGGGTTTCTGGCCCTTGGGCTGGAAGTGCAGCAACTGCGCACCCTGGCGACTGAACACCGCCTGACACAGCGGATGATCGATCACCAGCACGTCGCGCTTCTGATAGCGCTCCCAGGCAAACACCGGCCGTTCGCGCAAGGATTTGAAGAAGCGTTGTAGCGGATGCTCAAGCATGTGCCACGGTCCTGAAAATCGTCTGTTACCGGGGTGCGCCGCCGGCAAAAAAAAGCGGACAGCCTTGGCCGTCCGCAAAATGCGCACATGGAGAGGAGCTTATCGCAGTCGCGTTAGAACACCGACTGAATTTTCAGGCCGGCGACCAAAGCGTCATCGACTTCATCCACACCGCCCGGGTGAGTGATGTATTGCAGGTTGGGACGCACGGTCAGCCAGTTGGTCACGTGGAAGCCGTAGTTGAGCTCGTAGTTGTATTCGGTGTCGCGCAGCGGCGAGAACAGCGGATCGTTGTAATCGCTGACACCATTGGAGGCGTTGACCAGCTCGGCGTTTTTCTTCACGTCATCGTTGACATGGATGCGGGCGAAACCGATCCCCATGTCATCCTTCGGACGTGCATCGAACGGGCCTTTGTAGACGAACATCAGCGACTGGTAGTTGTCGACGATGTTGGTGTCCTTGTCGTGGAACGTCGCGTTGGCGGCGATGTTCAGACCGCGGGTCGCGTCACCGTTATGGCTGGTGAGTTGCTGTTGCGCCACGAACCAGTAGCCGTGCTTGCTGCTGTGGCTGCGATAGGCGTTGCCGCTGGTGGCCGCGTTGTTGCCGTTGTCATCTTCAAGCACGTCATCGGCGCTGGCGGTGCTTTTGTAGTAACCAACACGGTATTCGCCCGGCAACTTGCCTGGGTTGGGCAACCACACCAGTTCCACCGGCAGGACGGTGCCTTCGGTACCGCTGCCGCTGAGCTTGAAGCCGTTGCCGTGCTCCAGTTGGCTCGGGTTTTGGTTATACGCACCGATCTGCGCATACCACTCGGGCGAGAAGTTGTACTTCACGCGGATCGCGGCCTGACTGACCGGCCAGTTGTACCAGATGTTGGTGGCCCAGTTGCCCACCTGGGAGCCGCAGAACGCCAGGTTCTGGAATTCGCAGGGGAAGGTGTTGAAGTCTTCACCTTCACCGAAGTAACCGGCCTTGATGTCGAGTTTGTTGTCGAAGAACTGATGCTTGATCCACAGTTGGGTCAGCCGGACCATGTGCCCACGACCATAGACTTCCTGGGAGGAACTCAAGGTGCCGGCACGCGGGTCGCCGATACGGTCGTTGGAGATGTTCTCACCGTTACGGTTGGTGAGCTGGATCTTGGCCTGGGTGTTGTCCCAGCCGAACAGTTTCTCCAGGTCCAGCGCCGCCCCCAGGCCGAACTGGTCACTGTAGCGTGCGGTCTTGTCATCGTTGAAACCGCCGTCGAGGTTGCCGCCCACTTCACCGACGTAGTCCATCTTGATGTCGATGCCCTGCTCGATCAGCCTGGTCCGCTCACCACCCCAGTCGCCCGTCATCCATTCGGAATCGGCACTGAACGCATCAGCCGCGTGCACGCTACCGGCCAGCATCATTGCCGCAATCGCCGATAACTGGCAGATAAGCTGAGCGTTGTTGTTCTTCTTCATCCCTACATCCTCGTCTTATTGTTATTAACTGTTTTTATCTAACGCGGTTACATCCCCTGTGGGAGCGGGCTTTTGTGGGAGCTGGCCTGCCGGCGATAGCGTCAACTCGGTTCGAGGTTAAACCGAGTTGTCCGCATCGCCGGCAGGGCCAGCTCCCACACGACCCCGCTCCCACATTTTTTGATCTTCAGCGGCCTTTGAATTGGGCCACGTTGGCGGCGTGAGCTTCGGTTTTCGGCAAGCCAGCCACCCCCAGCCGCTCACCTGTCTTGGCATCGAACAGCAGCACTTTCGCCGGATCGAATTGCAACGTCAGGGTCTCGCCAACCTGCGGCGCCACGTCCGGCGCCAGGCGGCAGCAGACCTTGGTGTCGTTGAGGTTGACGAACACCAGGGTGTCCGGCCCCGTCGGTTCGGTGACCTGGACTTCGGCGCGAATGCTCGGCAAGCCATTGGGCTCGCCGCTGGCCAGCACGATCTGCTCAGGGCGCATGCCAAGGATCACTTCGCGGTCTTCGAGCCCGGCGTCCTGCATGCCCAGCGGCAGCTCGCAACGGGCCTGGCCGCTGTCGAGCAGCGCCAGCAGGCGACCGTCCTTGCGCTGCAGGCGCAGGGGGATGAAGTTCATAGGCGGCGAGCCGATGAAGCTCGCCACGAACAGGTTGGCCGGGTTGTTGTAGATATCCTTCGGCGTGCCGAACTGTTGGATGATCCCGTCCTTCATCACCGCCACTTTGTCACCCAGGGTCATGGCCTCGATCTGGTCGTGGGTCACGTACACCGTGGTGGTTTTCAGGCGCTGGTGCATCAGTTTCATTTCGGTGCGCATCTCGACCCGCAGCTTGGCGTCGAGGTTGGACAGCGGTTCGTCGAACAGATAGATCTTCGGCCGCCGCGCCAGGGCACGGCCCATCGCCACGCGCTGTTGCTGACCACCGGAGAGCTGGCCGGGCTTGCGATTGAGCAGGTGTTCGATCTGCAGCAGCTTGGCGACGCGAGTGACTTCCTCATCGATGGCCGACTGGCTCATCTTGCGGATTTTCAGGCCGAACTCGATGTTCTCGCGCACGCTCATGGTCGGGTACAGCGCGTAGGACTGGAACACCATGGCGATGTCGCGATCCTTGGGGCTCATGCCGCTGACGTCCTGGTCGCCGATCATGATTGCGCCGCCGGTGATGGTCTCGAGACCGGCGATGCAATTCATCAGGGTCGACTTGCCGCAGCCCGACGGGCCGACAAGGATCAGGAACTCACCGTCCTTGATCGACAGTTCGATGTTCTTCAGGGTGTCCGGCAGGCCGGCGCCATAGGTCTTGTTTACATTGCGAAGTTCGAGCGTAGCCATGATTACCCCTTGACTGCGCCGGCCGTCAGCCCGCGCACGAAATACTTGCCTGCGACCACATAGACCAGCAGGGTCGGCAGCCCGGCGATCATCGCCGCGGCCATATCAACGTTGTATTCCTTGGCCCCGGTACTGGTGTTGACCAAGTTGTTCAGCGCCACCGTGATCGGTTGTGAATCCCCGCTGGAGAACACCACCCCGAACAGGAAGTCGTTCCAGATCTGAGTGAACTGCCAGATCAGGCAGACCATGATGATCGGCGTCGACATCGGCAGGATGATCCGGCGGAAGATGGTGAAGAAACCCGCACCGTCGAGGCGCGCCGCTTTCACCAGCGCATCGGGAATGCTGATGTAGTAGTTACGGAAGAACAGCGTGGTGAACGCCAGGCCATAGACCACGTGCACGAACACCAGGCCCGTGGTGGTGCTCGCCAGGCCCATCTTGCCGAGGGTGAACGAGGCCGGCAGCAGGACGGTCTGGAACGGCAGGAAGCAACCGAACAGCAACAGGCCGAAAAACAGCTGCGAACCACGGAAACGCCACATCGACAGCACGTAGCCGTTCAGGGCACCGATGGCCGTGGAGATCAGCACCGCCGGAACGGTGATCTTGATCGAGTTCCAGAAATAACCGTCAACCGTGGCCCAGGCCTTGACCCAGCCGATGCCGCTGACCACGGTCGGCCAGCTCAGCAGGTTGCCGGTGCTGATGTCTTCCGGGGTCTTGAAACTGGTCAACAGCATGACCACCAGCGGAATCAGGTAGAGCATCACGGCGAGGATCAGCACGGCGTAGATCGCGATGCGACTCAAGCTGATGGCAGGTTTGGCAGCGAGACTAGTCATGACGCTTGGTCCTCAGCTCGGAGTACAGGTAAGGCACGATGATTGCGAGAATCGCACCGAGCATCAGAATCGCACTGGCCGAACCCATGCCCATCTGGCCGCGACTGAAGGTGAAGGAGTACATGAACATCGCTGGCAGGTCCGAGGAGTAGCCCGGGCCACCGGCGGTCATCGCCGCCACCAGGTCGAAACTCTTGATCGCGATGTGCGCCAGGATCATCACCGCGCTGAAGAACACCGGGCGCAGGCTTGGCAGCACCACTTTCCAGTAGATGCGCGGCATGCTCGCCCCATCGATCTGCGCGGCACGGATGATCGATTGATCAACGCCGCGCAGGCCGGCGAGGAACATCGCCATGATGAAGCCCGAGGCTTGCCAGACAGCGGCAATCACCAGGCAATAGACCACGCGATCCGGGTCGATCAGCCAGTCCAGGCGGAAGCCTTCCCAGCCCCAGTCACGCAACAATTTATCCAGGCCCATGCCCGGGTTGAGCAGCCATTTCCATGCAGTACCGGTGACGATCATCGAGAGCGCCATCGGGTACAGGTAAATGGTGCGGATGAAGCCTTCTCGACGGATGCGCTGGTCGAGGAAAACCGCCAGCAGCACGCCGATCACCAGGGTGATGCCGATGAACATGCCACCGAACAGTGCCAGGTTCTTGCTCGCCACCCACCAGCGGTCGTTGTCGAACAGCCGGGCATATTGCGCCAGACCCGCCCACTTGTAGTTGGGCAGGAAGGTCGATGTGGTGAACGACAGAACGAACGTCCACAGGATGTAGCCATAGAAGCCCACCAGCACGATGAACATGCTCGGCGCCAGCACCAGTTTTGGCAGCCAGCGTTGCAATGCATCGAACGGCGAGGCCTTGCTGAACACAGCAACAGAACTCATGGGGAAATCCAGTACGAGGGAATTAGGAGTACAAGTGCGTGTCCTGTGGGAGCCAGCCTGCTGGCGATTGCGGTGGGTCAGTTGATACATCCGGTGTCTGACACTCCGCTATCGCGAGCAGGCTCGCTCCTACAGGGCCAAGCATTACTTGGCCGACTGAACCGCCGCGCCGAGTTTTTTGGCCGCATCAGCCGGGTCGGCTTTCGGGTCGTTGATGTAGTTGGTCACTACGTCGAAGAACGCACCCTGTACCGCCAGCGTGGTCGCCATGTTGTGCGCCATGCTCGGTTGCAGGCCGCCGGACTTGGCGTCAGTCAGGAAGTCCTTGGCCGCGGTCTGGGCGCACGCATCGAAACCGTACTTGCCCATGTCCGCCAGCATGTCGTTGCGCACCGGGATCGAGCCCTTGTTGATGCTGAAGACTTTCTGGAAGTTCTCACCCAATACGACTTTGGCGATGTCCTGCTGACCGGCTGCAGTGCCTTTGTCTTTTTGCTTGAACACTGCCAGCGAGTCGATGTTGTAGGTGAAGGCCTTGTCGGTACCCGGGAACGCTACGCACTCGTAGTCCTTGCCGGCGACCTTCTTGGCGGCGGTCCACTCGGACTTGGCCCAGTCACCCATGATCTGCATGCCGGCCTTGCCGTTGATGACCTTGGCCGCTTCCAGGTTCCAGTCCTGACCTTTGCCGTCGGCGTCCATGTAGGTCGCTAATTTCTTCAGTTCGGTCAGCGCCTTGACCATTTCCGGACCGGTCAGCGCGCCATTGTCGAGATCAACCAGGGCTTTCTTGTAACCATCGACACCCATGACCGAAAGCACAACGGCTTCGAACACGGTGCTGTCCTGCCAAGGCTGGCCGCCGTGGGCGAGCGCAATGAAGCCGGCAGCCTTGAGCTTGTCGCCCGCCGCGTAGAATTCTTCGAGGGTGGTCGGGTTCTTGGTGATACCGGCTTTCTTGAAGACTTCCGGGTTGATCCACAGCCAGTTCACCCGGTGGATGTTCACCGGAACGGCCACGTAATCACCTTCGTACTTCACGGTATCGGAGACTTTCTTGTCGAGCAGGCTGTCCCACTTCTCTTCTTTGGCAACGTCCTTGAGGACGTCGGTGTCGAGCAGACCGGTCGACGCCCACTCCTGAATGTCCGGGCCCTTGATTTGGGCAACGCCCGGCGGGTTACCCGCTACGGCACGGCTTTTCAGCACGGTCATGGCCGTCGCACCGCCACCACCGGCGACTGCGCCGTCCTTCCAGGTAAAGCCGTCTTTTTCGACTTGAGCCTTGAGCACATCGACCGCTGCCTTTTCACCACCCGAGGTCCACCAGTGAACGACTTCCACGGAACCTTTGGATTCGGCGGCAAGCACACTGAGCGGAAGCGCAGACAGGGAGACGAGGGAAATGACAGTAGCGAGGCGAGAAATCGCATTCATCGAGAAGTACCTTTCTTGTTGTTATGCATGCAAGTCTGGTGCTTGCGCTGCAGAGGATTTTAAACAGGGGACGGCCCTTCGCAGGTAACGAAGGGACGCGCGAATGTCACCGCATGGTTACACAGAACCGCTCTGGGACAATGCTGCCAGCGCACTGGCCATGCTCGGCGCCAACGGCAGGCGCGGGATCAGCACCGCTTGCCAGGCGTGATAGAGGTCGGGTTTTCCGGGCCAGATATCGGCACTTGGGCGGTTCAAGGGGTCGAGTTCGTGATGCCAACTGCCATCGCATCGGTCGATGAAATGACTGTCACAGAATTCCCAGAACAGGCGATACCAGCGTTCGTATTGCTCATCCCCAGTACGCTTGAGCAAGGCACTGGCGGCGGCGCTGGCTTCGCAATGGGTCCAGTGCAGGCGATGGCGAACCACCGCCTTGTTGTCCCAGTCGAGGGTGTAGACCAGGCCCGGCGCGCCGTCGATGTTCCAGCCGTGGCGACAGTTGTGCTCGAAGAGTTTTTGCGCGTCGGTGGCCAGCCAGCCTGGGGTGAGCATGCCGGCGCGTACTCGCGCAGCCTCGAGATGCAAGAGCAATCGAGCCCATTCGAAACCGTGTCCCGGCGTGGTGCCGTAGGGGCGAAAACCATCGGCCGGGTTGTCGTGGTTGTACTCGCGCAGCGGTTGCCAGTCGCGGTCGAAATGCTCGATCACCAGATAGTCATTGGCGGCGGCGTGACCATGTATCACTCGCTCGACGATGCGCTGGGCGCGGTTTAACCAGCGCTTGTCGTCGGTGACATCGGCCAGGGCGAGGAAAGCTTCGGTGGCGTGCATGTTGCTGTTGGCACCGCGGTACGCCTCCTCCTCGCTCCAGTCGCGATTGAAGGATTCGCGCATGGCACCTTCTTCTTCGCTCCAGAAACAACTGTCGATGATGTCGATCGCGTCATCGAGCAAGGCCTGCGCACCGGGCCGTTGCGCGACCACCGCGGAACTCGCGGCCAGGGCCACGAAGGCATGCAGGTAGGCGTTCTTGCCGGTGTTACCGTCACGGTGTCCGGCGACCGCGAACCAGCCACCGTGCACCGCATCGCGCAAGGGCCCGCGCAAGGCCTGGATGCCGTGATCCACCAGGTCGGCAAATCCTGGCAGGCCCTGGATATGCGCCATGGCGAAGCAGTGGGTCATGCGCGCGGTGTTCATGGTGTGGGCTTGGGCGTCGGCCGGCAGACGACCTTTTTCGTCGAGATTGCCGAAGCCTTCAGGCAGTCTTGATGCCTTGGCGAATGCCAGCAGGCGCAAGCCTTCGGCGGCGAGCCATTGCTGATGGGCCGGTGCGTTCAGCCAGCTGCTGAAGGCGGGTTGAGAGGAGTCCATGGGGTGCCTTTTTTGTTGTTATGACTGAGGGGCAGTCTAAACAACGGGCGGTGGTGGGCTTGTAACGAAGGGGGCGTGTTATGTCACCAAGCTGTGACATTTCCCTTTTGAAATTGCGTTGAATGCACTGACGCCTTCGCGAGCAAGCCCGCTCCCACAGTTGGAATGCATTCCAACTGTGGGAGCGGGCTTGCTCGCGAAGAACGATAACGCGGTATTACTAATCAACACTGCGGGGCAGTTGCAGGGTCACCCGCAACCCCCCCTCACGCAAATTCTGCAAACTCACTTCACCCCCATGACTATGGGCAATATTGCGCGCAATCCCCAACCCCAACCCATACCCCTGCTGCTGCCCGGCCAGACGAAAGTGCGGCTCGAACACCTGCTCCAGTCGCTGCTCGGGAACCCCTGGCCCTTCATCATCGACATGCAGGACAAACGCGCTGTCGTCGTCATCGATGTGCAGGTGGGCGTTCTGGCCGTACTTCAGGGCGTTGTCGATCAGGTTGCCGATGCAACGCTTGAGCGCCAGTGGTTTGCCCGGATAGGCCGCCAGGGCGCGGCCTTGCTGGGTCACGCGGCCGTTACCATTGGGTGACAGGTACGGTTCGACCAGGCACTCGAGCACATGGTTGAGGTCGACCTGCTCGATGTTCTCGTGGATGTCGGTGTCTTTCACACATTGCAGTGCGCCCTTGACCAGCAGCTCCAGCTCATCCAGGTCACGCCCGAACTTGGCTTGCAGCTGTTCGTCTTCGAGCAATTCGACCCGCAGGCGCAAACGGGTGATCGGGGTGCGCAAGTCGTGGGA
This sequence comes from Pseudomonas sp. YuFO8, assembly GCF_035065025.1. Lineage (NCBI taxonomy): Bacteria > Pseudomonadati > Pseudomonadota > Gammaproteobacteria > Pseudomonadales > Pseudomonadaceae > Pseudomonas > Pseudomonas sp. YuFO8. Next base: position 32,900 of record NZ_JAXDEQ010000011.1, read on the forward strand.
AATCGCGCTGAACAACTGGCTGCGTTCGGTCAGGTAACGGCTGATGCGCTCGCGCATGGTGTTGAAGGCGCGGCCGACTTCGACCACTTCACTGCCGCCGCCTTCGGCCACCGGCTCGACGTCGGCGCCCAGCGACAAATCCCGCGCCGCCCGCGCCAGGCGCTTGAGCGGCCGGCTTTGCCAGTGCACCAACAGGCCGATGAACAACAGCAGGAAGCCGCTGGTGAGGACGATGAACCACACCTGCTGCGCCGGCAGGCCTTGTTCTTCAAGACTGGTGTAGGGCTCAGGCAACAGCGAGGCGATGTACAGCCATTCGCCCGGCGCCATCTGGATCTGCGTGACCAGCACCGGCGGGTTCACCGGCTCCAGGGTCAGCGCGTAGTGCGCCCAGGAACGTGGCAGTTCGTCGAGCTTGAGACCAGCGTTGAAGATGCGCAGGTCTTCGGGGCTGACAAAGGTTACCGAGATGTCGGTGTCCTGCCCGAGGGACTGGCGTAGCACCTGGTCCACCGCCTTGATCACCGCTTCCTTGCGGGGCGTGATCGGCAACACTTCCATGCCCAGGGGTTTGTCATTGAGCGTCACCACGAACCGCGTACCGCCCATGCTGCGCAGCTGGTCGAGCACCAGCGGGCGATAGGCCACCGGCAACGAGCGCAGGTAACTGACGCTGGCGTTCATCGAGTGAGCGAGGCTGCGCGCGCTGGTGACCAGGCCTTCCAGCTGGGTCGCACGTAACTGGGAAACCCAGATCACGCTCGACAAGGTCTGGGCAAACAACACCGCGAGTAACGTCAGCAACAACATGCGCCCGAGCAGCGAGCGTGGCACCGGCACGCGGCCGGCGAGCTTACGCAAAAAATCAGTGACCATTGGCGGCAACCACACTGGCTGCCAGCTGATAGCCGCTACCCCGTACGGTGCGAATCAGCCGCGGTGGTTTTTCCGTATCGCGCAGACGCTGGCGCAGACGACTGACCGCCATGTCGACGATGCGGTCCAGGGGCATCAGATCCCGGCCACGGGTGGCGTTGCCGATGGTGTCGCGGTCGAGGATTTCCTGGGGGTGATCGAGGAACAGCTTCAACAGGGCGAAATCGGCACCGGACAGAATCACCTCTTCGCCATCGATGTGGAACAGGCGATGACTGACCATGTCCAGGCGCCAGTCATCGAAGGCCAGCACTTCGTTGCCGGAGCGCTCCTGGCCGAACTGGGCCCGGCGCAGCAAGGCCTTGATGCGTGCCTGCAATTCCCGGGGGCTGAAGGGCTTGCCCAGGTAGTCGTCGGCCCCCAGCTCCAGGCCGATGACCCGGTCGGCCTCGTCGGAGCTGGCGGTGAGCATGATGATCGGCACCTGTGACTGACGCGGGTGCTGGCGAATCCAGCGGCACAGGCTGAAACCGTCTTCGTCCGGCAGCATCACGTCGAGGATCACCAGGTCGCTGGGGGCGTCGTTGAGGGCCTGGCGAAAGCCGGCGCCATCGGGCGTGGTACGCACCTGGAAACCCGCGCGGGTCAGGTAGGTGTCCAGCAACTCGCGTATCTCTTGATCGTCATCGACCAACAAAATCGACTTGTTGACTGAGCTCACAGGAAGGCGTCCTTGTTATTTGAATTGGGCGGATTATGCCTTAAGCACCATTTCTACAAACACCACAGAAACAATTGTGGGAGCGGGCTTGCTCGCGAAAGCGGTGTGTCAGTCAACGAATGTGTTGAATGTAAAACCGTTTTCGCGAGCAAGCCCGCTCCCACATTTTTGATCGCATTTCACACTGGGACAGATTGTTCCAGTGCTACCCCTGCCCCCATCAACCCGGAATATGGCGCCGTCACCAGCCACACCGGAATCCCCTTGAAGTAATCGCTCATGCAACCCTTGTCGGCAAAGCATCGAGCGAAGCCGCTTTCGAGGAAGAAATCGGCGAAGCGCGGGATCACCCCGCCAACGATGAACACACCACCACGCGCACCGGTGGTCAGCACATTGTTGCCGGCCACGCGACCGAGCCAGCTGCAGAATTGTTCGAGCACTTCCAGGGCAATCGGATCGCCCGCCAACCCGGCAGCCGTAATCGCCTCCGGGGTTTCGAGTACCGGCGTGTGACCGTCCACCGCACAGATCGCCCGATAAACTCGGGGTAAGCCGCCGCCACTCAACGCCGTTTCAGCGCTGACATGGCCGATCTCGTTGAAGATGTGCTGCCACAGTTGAGTCTCGCGCGGACTGCTCAGCGGCAGATCGACGTGACCGCCCTCCCCCGGCAACGCGGCAAAACGCCCGTCGCCCAGATCGAGCAACGTGCCAACGCCCAGCCCCGTACCCGGGCCAATCACCACCGCCGGGCGCAACGGCTCCGGCGTGCCTTCGCACACCACGCGAAATTCGCCGGGTTGCAGGCGGGTCATGCCCAGGGCCATGGCCGAGAAATCGTTGACCAGCAGCAGCTGATCGACCTGCAAGGTCTTGCAGAAACCCTTGCGGCTCAAACGCCAGTGATTGTTGGTGAATTTGAATTCGTCGCCGCTCACGGGGCCTGCCACCGACAGGCATACCGAGCCGATGGAACCCGGCGCCAAGCCGAGTCCGCTCAGGTAGAGGCTGATCGCCTCTTCCGGGCTGGCGTGATCGGCCGTCGCCAGCACCTGGACGCTTTCCAATTGCTGGTTTTTCCACAACGCGAAACGTGCGTTGGTGCCTCCGATGTCACCGACCAAAGCCAGTTTCAATTAAGCGTCTCCAGGGCAGAAGTGAAGGCGCTGGCCCCCTGCTCCGCCGAGCTGAAGGCCATGCGCATGAAACCAAACAGTTCGCGACCGGTGCCGATGTTGTTGCCCAACAAACCCTTGGCTGGTGTGCGCGCTGCAAATTCTTCGGCGTCCACCTTAAGCTCCAGGGTGCCTTTGACGCCATCGACGCGGATGATATCGCCCTCTTGCACCCGTGCCAAAGCGCCGCCCACATAAGCTTCAGGGCTGACATGGATGGCCGCCGGGATTTTCCCCGAGGCACCGGACATGCGCCCGTCGGTCACCAGGGCCACCTTGAAGCCGCGATCCTGCAGCACGCCAAGGAACGGCGTCATCTTGTGCAGTTCCGGCATGCCGTTGGAACGCGGGCCCTGGAAGCGCATCACCGCGACAAAATCCTTCTCCAGCAAACCGGCCTTGAACGCATCGGCCAGGTCCTGCTGATCCTGGAACACCATGGCGGGCGCTTCGACGATCTGGTTTTCCAACGCCACCGCGGAAACTTTCATGACGCCGCGACCGAGGTTGCCTTCCATCACCCGCAGACCACCTTCCGGCGAGAATGCGCGGGCGACCGGACGCAGGATGCTTTCATCGAGGCTTTCGGTAATGCCTTCGCGCCAGACCAGTTCGCCGTTGTCGAGGAACGGCTCCATGGTGTAACGGCGCAGGCCGTGACCGAGCACGGTGTTGACGTTTTCGTGGAGCAGCCCGGCGTCCAGCAGTTCGCGAATCAGGAACGACATGCCGCCTGCGGCCTGGAAGTGGTTGATGTCGGCCTTGCCGTTCGGGTAGACGTGGCTCAGGGTCGGCACCACCTCGGAGAGGTCGGCCATGTCCTGCCAGGTCAGCTGGATGCCCGCCGCCATGGCGATCGCCGGCATGTGCAAGGTGTGGTTGGTCGAGCCGCCGGTGGCGTGCAGGGCGACGATGGAGTTGACCAGCGAACGCTCGTCGACGATTTCACCGATCGGCAGGTAGTCGCCGTTCTGCTTGGTGATGCGCGTCACCTGGTGCGCCGCTTCGCGGGTCAGGGCGTCGCGCAACGGTGTGTTCGGGTTGACGAAGGAAGCGCCCGGCAAGTGCAGGCCCATGACTTCCATCAACAGCTGGTTGGTGTTGGCGGTGCCGTAGAAGGTGCAGGTGCCGGGGCTGTGGTAGGAGTTCATTTCCGACTCCAGCAGCTCTTCGCGGCTGGCCTTGCCTTCGGCGTAGCGCTGGCGCACGTCGGCTTTCTGCTTGTTGGAAATACCCGACACCATCGGCCCACCCGGGACGAAGATCATCGGCAGGTGGCCGAAGCGCAGCGCGCCCATCATCAGGCCCGGGACGATCTTGTCGCAGATGCCGAGCATCAGCGCGCCATCGAACATGTTGTGGGACAGCGCCACGGCGGTGGACAGCGCGATGACTTCGCGGCTCGGCAGGCTCAGCTCCATGCCCGGCTCGCCCTGGGTCACGCCATCGCACATGGCCGGGGTACCGCCGGCGAACTGGCCGACGGAGCCGATTTCGCGCAGGGCCTTCTTGATCAGTTCGGGGAAGACTTCGTACGGCTGGTGCGCCGAGAGCATGTCGTTATATGACGAAACAATTGCGATGTTGGCGGAGTTCATCATCCGCAGGCTGTTCTTGTCGTCGCTGCCGCAACCGGCCACGCCGTGGGCGAAGTTGGCGCATTGCAGCTTGCCGCGCATAGGACCGTCGCTGGCGGCATCGCGAATCAGTGCAAGGTAAGCCTCACGCGTGGCGCGACTGCGGGCGATAAGCCGTTCGGTGACCTCAAGGACGCGGGGATGCATGTGTAGAACTCCAGGCTAACGGATGTTGCGACCTGATTGTCTATGCTGATCAAAGGCCGGTGTCGATGGGATGACAGACGGTTTTCTTGATCGGTTGGACCAGTTGATTCAGGTCACTCGTTGTAGATTGAATAAAATATTGCCATTAAAAAGGCTTGTTTTCTATTTTTTTGCGAATAATCTTGTAATTCCAACAACAAAACGACGGCGGCGCTGATAAATGACTCTACGAATCGCAATCAATGGTTTTGGCCGCATTGGTCGTAACGTCCTTCGAGCACTCTATACCCAAGGCTATCGCCAGGATTTGCAGATCGTCGCCATCAACGACCTGGGAGACAGCGCTATCAATGCGCACTTGCTCAAGTACGACACGGTTCACGGCACGTTCGAAGCCGATGTCCAGCATGACCAGGAAAGTCTGACCGTCAACGGCGACCGCATTTCGGTCAGCGCCATTCGCAATCCGGCCGACCTGCCCTGGGCTGCGGAAAAGATCGATGTGGTGTTCGAATGCACCGGTCTGTTCACCGACCGCGCCAAAGCCGCCGCGCATATTACGGCCGGCGCACGCAAAGTGATCATCTCGGCCCCGGCCGCAGGCGCCGACGCCACCGTGGTATATGGAGTCAACCACGACATTCTGCGCCAGTCGCACCAGATTATTTCCAACGCCTCGTGCACCACCAACTGCCTGGCCCCGGTGGCTCAGGTACTGCACCGCGAACTGGGCATCGAAAGCGGCCTGATGACCACCATCCATGCCTACACCAACGACCAGAACCTGACCGACGTCTACCACAGCGACCCGTACCGCGCCCGTTCGGCCACCCAGAACATGATCCCGAGCAAGACCGGTGCTGCCGAAGCGGTCGGCCTGGTGCTGCCGGAACTGGCGGGCAAACTGACCGGCATGGCCGTGCGCGTGCCGGTGATCAACGTCTCCCTGGTCGACCTGACCGTGCAGCTCAAGCGCGAAGCGTCGAAGGAAGAAGTCAACGAACTGCTCAAGCAAGCCAGCCAGCACTCGAAAATCCTCGGCTACAACACCTTGCCGCTGGTCTCCAGCGACTTCAACCACAACCCGCTGTCGTCGATCTTCGACGCCAACCACACCAAGTCCAGTGGCAAGTTGCTCAAGGTGCTGGCCTGGTACGACAACGAATGGGGCTTCTCCAACCGCATGCTCGATAACTGCCTGGCGCTATGCCACGCCGAATAATTCGGCGCCTGCATGATCGCCATCGCCAGCAAGCCGGCTCCTACAGGAATCGCATACGACGCGCCTTGTAGGAGCCGGCTTGCTGGCGATGGCGTCCTCAGAATCACCCTCGCAAATCGCCTGTGGAACACTCCATGATCGGTATCAGCTTCACCCAAAAATCCATCGCCGCGCGCAAGCGCATCGCCCTGGTTGCCCACGACCACTGCAAGGTGTTTTTGCTCGATTGGGCGGCACGTCAGAAAGACCGCCTGGCCCAACATGAACTGGTCGCCACCGGCACCACCGGGTTGTTGTTGCAACAACGCCTGGACCTGCCCGTGGAGAGCATGATCAGCGGCCCCCTGGGCGGTGACCAACAGCTCGGCGCGCGCATCGCCGAGCAGCGGGTCGACATGCTGGTGTTCTTCTGGGACCCGTTCGAACCACAGCCACACGACCCCGACATCAAGGCATTGCTGCGGGTCGCGGCGGTCTGGAACATCCCGGTGGCATGCAACGAATGCAGCGCCGACTACCTGCTCAGCAGCCCGCTGATGGATCAGGCACACGCCCATCGGATTCCCGATTACGCGACGTATTTGCAGGGTCGTGCGTAAACCTTCACAAATCAGGACTTGACCATTCAAGTAGATGATAAGCATTATCATTCGCTTAAAATGGATCAGGTCCTCCCGTGAGTCAATCGCGCTTCAACGACGTCTTCATCACCCAGCGAGTCTCCCTGCTGCGCACGCTGGAGCGGATGGTCAACAATCACAGCACCGCCGAAGACCTCCTGCAGGAGACCTACCTGCGCGTGACCCGGGCGCTCGGCGAGCGGGCCATCGATCACCTCGAACCCTTCGTTTTCCAGACCGCCCGCAACCTGGCGCTGGACCACCTGCGTGCGCGGCGCATCCACTCGCGCACCATGGTCGACGACGTGCCACTGGAGGTGGTGGAAAGCGTCGCCGCCCCCGCCAGCAGTGCCGAAGACGCCGCCCATGCCGAACAACTGCTCGAGCGTTTGAACGTGCGCCTCAGTCAACTCAGTGCCCGCCAGCAGCAAATTTTCATCCTCAGCCGCCTGCACGGCCACAGCTACCTGGAGATCGCCGAGAAACTCGGCGTCTCGCTCAGTACCGTGCAGAAAGAGCTGAAACTGATCATGACGATATGTATGGCTGTCGCAGAGAACAGCAGCGGCAAGCTTTAAGCTGCAAGCTCCACCGCCGAACCGAGCTTGCAGCATGTAGCTTGAAGCTTGAAACTGCATCTCTCAACCTTCCGAGTAAACACCGTGACGGACACCCACCGCGCCCCTTCGCCTGCCCCGGCGCAGGCTACAGCCGAGGCGATGGACCAGGCCCTGGACTGGCTGATTGTGCTGGACAGCCCGAGCGAAGAGCAGACCCGCCAGTTCCACCAATGGCTCGCCGCCGATCCGGCGCACGCCGAGGCGTTCGCCAGGGCCCAGGCGATCTGGAACGGTGCACCCGTCACACAATGCGCGCAAACCCTGGCAACGCAGCCCACAAAAGTCAGCGTGCTGTCGCGCCTGCGTCCGCACTGGAAACCCCTGGCCACGGCCGCCGTGCTGATCCTCGGTTTGTTCAGTTTCAGCAATCTGCCCATGCGCCTGCAGGCCGATCACCTGACCGTGGTCGGTGAGCGCCAGCGCCTGCAACTGGAGGACGGCTCGCAAGTCCTGCTCAACACCAACTCGGCCTTTTCCAGCACCATCAACGATCAGAAGCGCGTGGCCCGCCTGTATCAGGGCGAGGCGTTTTTCGACGTGCAGCCCCATCGCGGCCTGCCGCTGGAAATCGACGCCGGGCGAGTTACGGCGAGTGTCCGCGATACCGCGTTTGCCGTGCGTTACCTCGACGGAGTGACCCAGGTTCGGGTGCAGCGAGGGGATGTCGACTTGCGCGCCAGCGGCGACAACGCCCTGGTACGCCTGACCGCTGGGGAAAGCATCCGCATCGGCCCCAACGGTTTCGACCGCCCGGCCAAACTGGATGCAGCCACCGACCTGGCCTGGGTCCAGGGCCGCCTGGTATTTGAAAACTGCCCGCTGAGCCAGGTGCTGGCGGAATTGCGTCGCTACTATCCGGGCTGGATCATCAACAACAACGAGCAGTTGGCTGATGTCGCCGTGACCGGAAACTACCGTCTCGACCAGCCGCTGGACGTGGTCCGCTCCCTGGCGCACATCACATCGGCCCGGCTCCAGGAATTCCCGGCACTGGTCATCTTGAACTGAATGAGAATTATTTTTACTCGATAGCCGAAGCTCGTACGTCTCGTTATAGCCAATGCAATTGATTCGCATCCTTGATGCCAATCAGCACCTATAAAGATTCGTGCGACACGGAGCGCTATCGATGTCCTCTCGCCTTACCCGCCCAGCCTCTTCACCTTCCCGCGTACTGTCGCTGCTGACCGCCGCCATCCTGATGGCCGGTACTGCGCCGGTCATGGCCGCCACTGCAGCCGAGCAGCCGTCGCGCAAAATGGGCGATTACGCGTTCACCATTGCGCCACAGCCGCTGGTCTCGGCACTCAATGCCTTTACCGCCGTGACAGGCTGGCAGGTGGGCTTTTCCGCCGAACTGGCGCAAGGCATGAGCTCGCCGGGCGTGCGTGGCTCGCTGCCGCCGGAAAAAGCCCTGGATCGCCTGTTGGTGGGGACCAACCTGAGCTATCGAAAACTGGGCAGCAACAACATCGTGCTGGAACGCCGCAGCAATGCTGGCACCCTGAACCTGCAACAGGTGACGATCAGCGCCACGCGTAACGAGCAGGACGTGAACAGCGTCCCCAGCACCGTCACCGTCCACACCCGTGAAGAGCTGGACCGCAACAACGTCAACACCATCAAGGACCTGGTGCGCTACGAGCCAGGCGTTTCGGTGGGCGGTGCCGGTACCCGTGGCGGGATCAGCGGCTACAACATCCGCGGCATCGACGGTAACCGAGTTCTGACCCAGATCGACGGTGTCGAGATTCCCAACGGTTTCTTCAACGGTCCTTACGCCAAGACCCAGCGCAACTACGTCGACCCCGAGATCATCAAGCGCGTGGAAATCCTTCGCGGTCCGGCTTCGGTGCTCTACGGCAGCAACGCCATCGGTGGTGCCGTCAGCTACTACACCCTGGACCCGGACGACATCATCAAGCCAGGCCAGGACGTCGGTGCCCGCCTGAAGACCGGCTACAGCTCCGCGGACGAAAGCTGGCTGAAATCCGCCACCGTGGCCGGTCGCGCCGACCAGTTCGACGGCCTGCTGCACTACAGCCAGCGCGACGGTCATGAAACCGAATCCTACGGCAGCAACAACAGCACCGGCCTGACCCGCACCGCCGCCAACCCTGAAGATGTGCGCGCCACCAACGTGCTGGCCAAGCTCGGCTGGAACTACAAGGACGATGCACGCCTGGGCCTGACCTACGAGAAATACAAGGACGATCGCGACACCGATCAGAAAAGCGCCTATGGCGGTCCTTACTTTGCAGGCGCGCCGACCATTCCCGACAGCATCCTGCCCGGCGGCATGTACCAGTCGCGTACCGGCAACGACACCATTACCCGTGAACGCTTCGGCCTGGAGCACAGCTTCGCGCTCGACAGCCTGTTGGTGGATAACGTCAAGTGGAGCCTGAACCACCAGATCGCCAAGACCGACCAGAGCACTGACGAGGTCTACTTCCCGATCACCCGCAAGGTGTTGCGTACCCGGGACACGGTCTACGAAGAAAAGCAGTGGGTCTTCGACGCTCAATTTGAGAAGGGCTTCAGCATTGCCGACACCGAACACCTTCTGACCTACGGCACTACCCTCAAGCAGCAGAAAGTCACCGGCTCACGCAGCGGCAACGCCACCTGCCTGGCGGTCGGTCGCGGCTGCACCGCCATCGGTGCTCCCAGCCCGGCGGACGTGCTGAAGAAATCCAGCGACTTCCCGGACCCGACCATCAACACCTACAGCCTGTTCGCACAGGACCAGATCAGCTGGAACGACTGGACCTTCCTGCCCGGCCTGCGCTACGACTACACCGAACTCAAGCCGGACATCACCCAGGAGTTCCTCAACACCGTGGACCCGGACGGCCTTGGTACCGTCAGCGACGGCAACAAGACCTGGCACAAAGTCTCGCCCAAATTCGGCCTGACCTATGCCCTGACGGAAAACTACACCTGGTATGGCCAGTACGCCGAAGGGTTCCGCACCCCGACCGCCAAGGCGCTGTACGGGCGCTTTGAAAACTCCGCTACCGGCTACCGGGTGGAACCGAACCCGGACCTGGACCCGGAAAAAAGCCAGAGCTACGAGACCGGCCTGCGGGGCAACTTCGAGCAGGGCTCCTTCGATGTGGCGGTGTTCTATAACAAGTACCGCGACTTCATCAACGAAGACGCGGTCACCCCGGGCTACGACGAACCGACCTTCCAGAGCGCCAACATCAAGCACGCCACCATCAAGGGTGCGGAGGTCAAGGGCCGCCTGAACCTCGACGCCTTTGGCGCCCCCCAAGGCCTCTATACCCAGGGCTCGGTGGCCTACGCCTACGGTCGCAACAACGACAACGGCGAGCCGATCAACAGTGTCAATCCACTGACCGGCGTGTTCGGCCTCGGTTATGACCAGGACCATTACGGCGGCCTGCTCAGCTGGACTCTGGTGAAAAAGAAGGACCGCGTCGACGACAGCAACTTCAAGTCTCCGGACGGCGTCAGCAGCCAGTTCAAGACCCCGGGCTTCGGCATTCTCGACCTGAGCGCCTACTACAAGGTCACCGACGACGTGACCGTCAGCGGCGGCGTCTACAACCTGACCGACAAGAAGTACTGGCTGTGGGATGACGTGCGTGGCTACGACAACGTCGGCGAAGCGTCGGTGACGCAACCGGCCAACCTCGATCGCCTGACTCAGCCTGGACGCAACTTCGCGATCAATCTGGTCTGGGACATCTGAACCTGTGCACACCGGGCGGCGCTCTGATAGCCGCCCGGTGAGGATTTTTTACTGTCACACGCCTGCTCATTCGTCTCGTTACCAAGCGCCTCTTCTTTTCAAGGATTTGCCATGACCACCCAGGACACCGCCCAACGCCCCACCCTGCGCTCGCAACGCTTGAACCAGGTCACCAACGAGCCCCACAGCAAGCTCGATGCACTGGTCAAAGCCCACGCACCCTTTGAAACCCAGGCCAACTTCGCCCGTTTTGTGGTGGCGCAATACCTGTTCCAATCGGAGCTGGTGGCGCTGTACAACGATGCCGAACTGACAGCCATCGTCCCGGACCTGCCGGCCCGATGCCGTGCCGATGCAGCCAAGGCCGACCTGGCAGACCTCGACACCGAAGTTCCGGCGCCCGTGGCCGGTGCGCTGCAAAACCCGAGCAAGGCCCAGGCCCTGGGCTGGCTTTTCGTCTCCGAAGGCTCGAAGCTGGGCGCAGCGTTCCTGATCAAGCGTGCCGTGGGCCTAGGCCTGAGCGAAACCTTCGGCGCCCGCCACCTTGGCGAACCTGAAGGTGGCCGCGCGCAAGGCTGGAAAAATTTCGTCAAGACCCTCGATGAACTGAAACTCAGCGCAGAGGAAGAAGCCGAACTGGACAAAGGCGCCATCGACGCCTTCAACCGCTTCACGGTATTGCTGGAACAAGCGTACGCCAGCACCCCGGAAATCGCCTGACACCCCACCCCTCCCCTGTGGGAGCGGGCTTGCTCGCGAAGGCGTCGTGTCAGTGATATCAATGTCGCCTGACACACCGCCTTCGCGAGCAAGCCCGCTCCCACAGGGGACCGAGTCAGTCCAAAGAATTCTGATCAAGCGCCCCATGCCTGCCTCCTCCAAACTCGCCCGCTTCCTCTTCGGCCTGCTGGCCTACGTCAGCCTCGGCATCGGTCTGGTCGCCATTGTCATACCCGGCCTGCCGACCACCGAATTCATCCTGCTGGCCGCCTGGGCTGCCACCCGAAGCTCACCGCGCCTGAGTGCCTGGCTGGAAAACCATCGGCTGTTCGGGCCCATTCTCAGTAACTGGCGCAACGGCAAAATCATTGCGCGCCGGGCCAAGGTCAGCGCCACTGTCAGCATGCTGTTCTGTGCCGGGCTCATGCTGGTGATGCTCGATCATGGCTGGCCGATCTACCTGGCGATTGCCGGCATGAGCCTGGGCAACCTGTGGATCTGGTCGCGACCGGAATCACTGGCATAACGCCGACAAACTTCCCCGTTTTTCACCGGCTTTTCGGCACATTCCCCCGCGCAAACGTTCAAACATGACCGTTCGTCGGCAGCCCACTCATGCAATCTGTACCCCCCGCCGATGTGCTGGAATGGCGCTAAATGGATTTGGCGTGTCGAGCCGCCATGGCTCACAGCCAACCTCTCATCCATTCGCGAGCTCGCCCCATGTTCGACTCACTGTCCATCCGCCTGAAAATCGTCCTGCTGTCCGGTCTGTGCCTGCTTGGCGTGGTCGCAGCGATCGTGGGCATGAATTTCTACCAGACCAATCAGAACGATGAACTGGTCAGCGCTTCCAGCAGCACAATGCTCACCGACAGCGTGCAGGACCTGCTCCAGGCCAAGGCCGCCGAGCAAGCGGTGCGGGTGCAGAAGACGTTCGGTGAAACCCTGACGGTGGTGACCGCCCTGGCGGACCAGATCAAGGATCTGCGCACCATGGCAGCCAAGCGTTCGCTGGACGCCGGCACCCTGCGCGAGGAGCTCAACCAGAGCCTGAAGACCGCCTTCGAGCGCAACGGCAAGGTGCTGGGGATCTGGCTGGCGTTCGAGCCCAATGGCCTGGATGGCAAGGACAGCGAATTCGTCGGAGACGCCGCCCGCCAGTCCAACGAAATCGGTCGTTTCGCCTCTTACTGGAGCCGTAGCGCAGGGACCGCACTCAACACGATCATGGTCGAAGAAGACATGACCAAGACCACCCTGAACCTCAGCGGCACACCCTACAACGTGTGGTACACCTGCCCCCGGGACAGCAAGCGTACCTGCCTGCTGGACCCGTACGCCGACACCGTCGCGGACAAGGAAGTGTTGATGACCACCATTTCCCTGCCGCTGCTGGTGGACGGCAAGGTCATCGGCGTCGTCGGTATCGACATCGCCCTCGACACCCTGCAGGCCGCGGCCGTCGACTCCCAGCGCGAGCTGTTCAACAACGCCGGACACATGCTGATCGTCTCCGGCACCGGCGTGCTCGCCGCCTACAGTGTCGACGCTGGCAAGGTCGGCAAAAGCATCGGCGACACCCTGGGCGCAGAGGGTAAGGACATCCAGCAATCGCTGGCCGGCGGTGCGCCGAAGATTCTTCAACAAGGCGACCTGATCCGCGCGGTGTACCCGGTCAGCCCGATTGCCGACGCCAAGCCCTGGGGCGTGGTGATCGACTTGCCAAAGCAAGTGCTGCTGGCCGACTCGGTGAAGTTGCAAGCAGTGCTCGACGATGCCCAGCAAAGCGGCACGCTCAAGGCGATCATGGTCGCCGTCGTTGCCGGCCTGCTCGGCCTGCTGCTGATGTGGCTGACCGCGTCAGGCGTGACCCGGCCGATCAACAGCGTGGCCGAGATGCTCAAGGCGATTGCCAGTGGCGACGGCGACCTGACCCAGCGCCTGCATTACAGCAAGAAGGATGAACTAGGCGAACTGGTCAGCTGGTTCAACCGCTTCCTCGACAAGCTGCAGCCGACCATCGCGCAGATCAAGCAGAGCATTACCGATGCCCGCGGCACCGCCGACCAGTCTTCGGAAATCGCCCGCCAGACCAGCGAAGGCATGCAGGTGCAATTTCGCGAAATCGACCAGGTCGCCACCGCCTCCAATGAAATGAGCGCCACCGCCCACGACGTCGCCAACAGCGCATCGAACGCCGCCAGTGCGGCAAAGGGCGCCGATCAGTCGGCCCGCGATGGCATGCAGATCATCGAGCGCAGCACCCGCGACATCAATCAACTGGCCGACGAAGTCAGCAAGGCCGTGACTGAAGTCGAGGCATTGGCGGTCAACAGCGAGCAGATCGGCTCGGTACTGGAGGTGATCCGCAGCATCGCCGAACAGACCAACCTGCTGGCACTCAACGCGGCGATCGAAGCCGCCCGTGCAGGCGAAAGCGGTCGCGGCTTTGCGGTGGTCGCCGACGAAGTGCGCAACCTGGCCAAGCGCACCCAGGACTCGGTGGAAGAGATTCGCCTGGTGATCGAGCGCATCCAGAGCGGCACCCGCGGCGTGGTCGCCACCATGCACTCGAGCCAGACCCAGGCCCACAGCAACGCCGGGCAGATCCAGCAAGCGGTCCAGGCCTTGGGCAAGATCAGCGACGCGGTCACGGTGATCAGCGACATGAACCTGCAGATCGCCAGCGCCGCCGAACAGCAAAGTGCCGTGGCCGAAGAGGTCAACCGCAACGTCTCGGCGATCCGTACCGTCACCGAAACCCTGACCGGCCAGGCCACCGAATCGGCGCAGATCAGCAGCCAGCTCAATGCCCTGACCACCCAGCAGATGAAACTGATGGATCAGTTCCGGGTGTGATCCTTACCTGTAGGAGCTGCCGAAGGCTGCGATCTTTTGATTTTTCAAGATCAAAAGATCGCAGCCTTCGGCAGCTCCTACGGGGTTTTCATCAGCTCTGAGGTTTTTTTGTTTTATGCTCGGGCTCTCGTTCCGGAGAGCCCTTCGATGACTGATCTACTCACGTCCATTCAAGCCGAACTCGGCTTGCCGCTCACCTGCATCGCATTCACCTCCAGCGGCGCCCTGCCCTCGGCGTTCGCCGTCACCGACCTGGCGTGCGCCAGCATCGCCGCCGCCGGCCAGGCAGTCAGCGAATTGCTGCACCAGCAAACCGGACGCTTGCCCGGCCTTGAGGTCGACCGGCGCCTGGCCTCCTTCTGGTTTTCCAGTTCGATCCGCCCGCTGGGCTGGAAGGTCCCGCCACTGTGGGACCCGATTGCTGGCGACTACCCCACGAAGGACGGCTGGATTCGTCTGCACACCAATGCGCCCCATCACCGCGCCGCCGCTGAAGCCGTGCTGGGCGCTTGCATCGACCGCAAGTCGATGGCAGCTAAAGTGGCGCAATGGGCCAGGACTGACCTGGAACAGGCCGTGGTCGATGCCGGTGGCTGTGCCGCCGAAATGCGCACGTGGGAACAGTGGCAGGCCCATCCGCAAGGGCTCGCGGTCAACGCCGAACCGCTGGTTCAGTTCAGCGCCGGCCACACTCCGCAGAACACAATCTGGCAAGGTTCGGTGGCGCGCCCCTTGGCCGGAATCAAGGTGCTGGACCTGACCCGCGTACTCGCAGGCCCGGTCGCCAGCCGCTTTCTCGCGGGCCTTGGCGCCGATGTATTGCGCATCGACCCACCCTCCTGGAACGAGCCGGGCGTGGTGCCGGAGATGACGCTGGGCAAGCGTTGTGCACGCCTGGATCTGCACGACCAAACCGATCGCCAGGTATTCGAAAGCCTGCTCAAGGACGCCGACATCGTGCTCCACGGTTACCGCGCCGATGCCCTGGAGCGCCTGGGGTATGGTGCCGCCGAACGACAGCAGCGGATCCCCGGCCTGATCGACGTTTGCCTCAACGCCTACGGCTGGAGCGGTCCGTGGCAGAACCGTCGCGGCTTCGACAGCCTGGTGCAGATGAGCAGCGGCATCGCGCACGCGGGCATGCTCAGCCAGCAGGCGGACAAACCGACGCCCTTGCCACTGCAGGCGCTCGATCACGCCACCGGGTATCTGATGGCGGCCAGTGCGATCCGCTTGTTGGCAGAACGCTTGAACAACGGCCTGGGTGGTTCGGCGCGGCTGTCGTTGGCGCGTACGGCGAAGCTGTTGATCGACCAGGGTCCCGGTAGCGCCGAGCCATTGCGGGCTGAAGACGAACAGGATCAGGGCATGCTGGTCGAACAGACGCCATGGGGCCCGGCACATCGCCTGCATGTGCCGCTGAAGATCACCGGGACGCCCGTGCAGTGGACGCTTGCAGCGTCTGAACTGGGTTCCCATCGGGCGCAGTGGTAACCCCATGAAATTCGACCTCGCCTATTGCCTCGGCCTCGAGGAAAAACTGTCGATCTATGACGTGCGCGACCTGAATTTCGACGAGTCGATGGCGTTCGATTCCGCACAGGAACATTTCCAGTGCCCCAACGATGCCTGTCGCCTGGCGTTTGATGCGGCGAACGGTTTGGGCACGTTCAACGCCAAAAACGTCAACTACGTGCGCACGCCGCACTTCAAGAATCTGCCGAGTACGCGGCATGTCGCGGGTTGTCCTTATGCAAGCCTGAAAACCCCGGCTTCGGTCGGCGAGGAAACGGATGACAGTCGCGAGGAACATTTCCCGTCGGAATTGTTACTCAGTCGGCGAGAGTATGTGCGCAAGCCGTCGCACCCGACGGTGGCTGCCGATCTGCAAGGAGCTGAGCCAGCAGCGGCATCGACGATCAGCAGCGTCGAGCAATCCGGCCGCGAGTCGGCGCCGGACAAGACCAGTGTCTTCGCCCATCCGGTGGAATGTTTCGTGTCGAACTTCGAGGACAAGGCGCTGCTCAAGCGCATGCCGCTGAAGATTGGCCAGCACACCGCGCCCTATGCCTCGTTTTTCAAGAAGATCGAGTACCTGCAAGACAACCCGGGACTGATTTACTGGGGCAGGATCAAGCAGATCAAGGACTACACCCAGAGCTTTCGCATCGACTTCGAAAAGAAGGTCTGGTTCGAGAAGACGCCCTACTCGGTCAACGTTTACCTGAACAAGAAGCTGATCGACAGCTACCGCAAACGCAAGGCGTTCCTGGAGGAAATCAAGCACGCCATCGAGAGCGGGAAGCCATTGTATTGCTTCTTTTATGGCGTCCAGCCTGCGTTGCGGCAGGTGCCCAGCAAGAAAAACCCCGAGCAGACGTTCGGGGTGTTCAGCGCCAACATCGAGAATCTGGATCACTTTATCGTACGCGAGGCACCACTTTTGGATGAGTCATCCAAGCCATAAAGGCAGTGACCTTCCGTCTGGCCATGGGGGTATGAAACAGAAAAATCGAAAAATGCGTTTGATCCGGATCGAAAACAACTGTACAAAAACACAGTATATTTAAAACCAGTACTCTCGAGCCCGGAGAACACCCATGGCCTCTCAAGCGATGAAAATCACCCTGGAACGTATCGCCCTCTTCCAATTCACCCCGGCCCACTGCGCCCAGGCCCGAGCGATGCTGGGCTGGAGCGTGGAAGTCTTGTCCCGCGAAGCCGGGGTTTCGGTGCAGGCCATCGAGCGCTTCGAGGCGCGGCAGGAGGTGCTGGATGTCACTCGTCTGGCCTTGGCATACAGGCTTGAAGCTGAGGGGCTGGTGTTTTTCCCGGGGTTTGCGCCGGGTAGAGGGATGAACGTGAAAGGCCCTACGCCGAATCCGGTGGCGCGGGCGGATTTTGCGATGGTTGAATGAGGTCGCAGCGCCATCACTTGCGCTACGACCAGACGTGCATGGAACTGAAACTAGGGCCTGAATGCAGGTATTGGCCGCGCATGGGAGGCTTGTTCATAGCCATACGCCAATGCCAGGAGGCTGGCTTCGCTCCAGCGTGCACCGAAGAATAATGCCGACGTGGGCAGCCCGTCTTCATCCGCTCCGGTAGGCACCATGATGCTGGGGTAGCCAGCCAGCGGAACGACATTCAACCCCGGTGAGCCGACATCGAGCACCACGGCATCCAGTTGGTGCTGCACCAGGACGTCATCGATGGCGGCGGCGTTTTCACTCTGGATGGTCTGCCACAGTTGCTCGTAGGTAAGTGGGTCAAACACCAGGTTGTTGGCCGCGATCAACACGCTTTGCCCATGGTCTTCGACCCCAGGTATGCGTTGATTGAAACGGACAAGGTCTTCCAGGCTCTTGATGGGCAGGCCGGTGCGTTGCGCGAGGTATTCAGGCAGGTGTCGTTTGATTCCCATGGACAGGGCCTCCTCCACCTGCGCCGACTGCGGGTCTTTGAGCTCAATGGGTATCAATTTTGCGCCGGCGGCCTGCATGACTTCCAGCGCCCGGGAAAACTGAGGATCGCTCTGCGCGGCCTCGCCGCTCACATCGAACTTGAGTGGGTAACCGAGGCGTCGCCCCACCAGCGAACCAGGTCGCAGCAATGCCGTGTAGTCCACGCCATCGAGGGCTCGGGGTTTACTGACCGGATCGGCGGCGTCATTGCCCGTCATGGCGTTGAGCAGCAGTGCCGCATCGCGAACGCTGCGAGCCATCGGCCCAGGGGTGTCGAGTTTGTGTGTCACAGCGACAATGCCACTGCGACTCAACAACCCCACGGTGGGCTTGACCCCCACCACCCCATTGAGCGATGCCGGACAGATAATCGAGCCGGCGGTTTCCGTCCCTACGCTCAAGGGTGCAAAACCTGCGGCCACTGCCGCACCGGACCCGGAGCTTGAACCGCAGGGCGTCTGGCTTAACAGATGCGGGTTCCTGGTTTGCCCGCCTCGGCCACTCCAGCCGTCGGGGACCGCGGGGTCACGAAAGTTTGCCCACTCGCTGAGGTTGGTCTTGCCCAGAATGATCGCGCCTGCGGCCCTTAGCCGTTGCACGATAAAGGCATCCTCGGCGGCGGGTTGCCCGATCATGGCCAATGATCCGGCGCTGGTCTGCATCTGGTCAGACGTATCGATGTTGTCTTTCAACAACAGCGGAATACCGTGCATGGGGCCGCGAACATGCCCGCGTTCTCGCTCCCGATCCAGCGACCTGGCAATCGCCAGCGCATCGGGGTTGAGCTCGATGATCGAATTGATCGTGGGTCCGTTTTTATCGAGCCTGTCGATGCGTTGTTGCAGGTGTTGCACCAGCGCCTCGGCACTCAGCTGGCCGCGCTGCATTTCCTTGCTGATTTCATCGACACTCAAGTACTCCAATGGTTGTGCGTTGGCGTAGCTTGCGATCGAAAGCAGAACGATCTGGGTCAGCCGCGTCATGCAGCCTCTTATCCTTACATCCATGTGAATGACATCCTTGTGGTAGCGAGTGAATGAGTTCACTCGCTTTCCAGCCTACAGACATGGCCGGAAATGTCCGTCATCACTTGCCCACGGGTCACATAGGAAAACTCGCCTTGACCTGTAGTGCTTCACACCAGGCTTTGCTGATCCTGGTAGACCTGCCGTTCGACTTCATACCACCACGCCGTACCGCGCTGCGCCGCCTGCATATTGAACGCCTCGCCCATCCGCGGCGTGGTGATCGAGACATTGCGCTCCCAGGCCAGGGCCAGGATGCGGTCGAAGGGTTCGTACCAGGCATGCGTCGACAAATCGAAGGTGCCGTTGTGAATCGGCAGCAGCCAGCGCCCCTTGAGGTCGAGGTGGGCTTGCAGGGTTTGCTCAGGCTGCATGTGCACATGGGGCCAGTCGACGTTGTAGGCGCCGGTTTCCATGAGGGTCAGGTCGAAAGGGCCGTATTGTTCACCAATGCGTTTGAAGCCATCGAAGTAGCCGCTGTCGCCACTGAAAAAGATCCGCGTATCGCCATCGATCATCACCCACGAGGCCCAGAGGGTGCTGTTGCCGTCGAACAGGCCGCGACCGGAAAAGTGCTGCGAGGGGGTGGCGACGAACTGGATGCCCTCGACCTCGGTACCCTGCCACCAGTCCAGCTGGCGGATTTTGCTGGCGTCTATCCCCCACTTGATCAGGGTGTCACCCACGCCCAGCGGGGTCAGGAAGTACCTGGCCTTGTCGGCAAGCTTGAGCACCGCGTGATAGTCCAGGTGATCGTAGTGATCGTGGGACAGTATCACCGCTTCAATCGGCGGCAATTGCTCGAGGCTGATCGGCGGTTGGTGAAAACGCTTGGGGCCGGCCCATTGCACGGGGGAGGCGCGTTCGGCGAAGACCGGGTCGGTGATCCAGAATTTGTCCCGCAGCTTGAGCAATACCGTGGAATGACCGAGGCGATAGACGCTGTGGTTTGGCGCTGCCAGCAACGCCGCTTGCGTCAGGGGTTGCATCGGTACAGGCGCCGTCGGCCGGGTGTTGCGCGGTTTGTGGAACATCGCGTTCCAGAGGATGCGCAAGGTTTTGCCAAGGCTTAAACGCTGAATCGGCCTGTGGTTTTGAAACTGTCCTTGAGCCTGTCGGGAAGCTTCAGGTTGGGAGGCGCTGTTCGCCGCGGAAGTTGATTTGGCCATGGGGCAATGACTCCAGGAAAACCGCAGGCTTCACGGTTTTCCGTTTTTGGGACGATAAATGGCCGAGACACGCACGCATCAGCCGAGCACTCTAGTTTTACCGGGCAGGATTAACAAAACATTACACTGCACAGTGTAGTTTCAAGGTTGCATCAAAGCCGATCACAAGTAAACTACCGAGTGTAATTTTCCTTTCTTCCTGCCGAAGCGTATTTATGACAGCTCCACAGCGCCTCACCGACCGCAAACGCGAAGCCATCATTCAGGCGGCGATTGTCGAATTCCGTGCCAATGGATTCGACATCACCAGCATGGACAGGATTGCCGCCACCGCCGGTGTGTCCAAGCGCACGGTGTACAACCATTTCCCCAGCAAGGAAGAGTTGTTCGCTGAAATCCTCAATCAATTGTGGGTCCGGGTCACGGCGGAACAGGAAGTGCCTTACCGTCCCGACCTGCCCCTGCGTGACCAGATGCGTCATATGCTGACGGTAAAGCTTTCGGTACTGAGCGATGAAAATCTGCTCGATCTGGCGCGGGTGGCCATCGCCGCCACCATCCATTCTCCCGAGCGCGCGCAAAGCATGGTGACGCGTATGGGGGAGCGCGAAGAAAACCTCACTATATGGATTCGAGCCGCCCAGGCCGATGGACGCCTGAAAGCGGTCGCCCCGGAATTTGCCGCGCAACAGCTCCATGGCATGCTCAAATCCTTTGCCTTCTGGCCGCAGATTTCCCTGGGCTTGCCGGCTTTGTCGACCGAGATGCAAGGCACCGTGGTGGAATCGGCGCTGGACATGTTCCTGGCCTGCTATCAGGTGCAATAATTGACAATCTCGACAGCGGCGTCGAAGAACTGATCGCTTCAACGTGTACGGCGCAATGTGTTTCAGAATGAAACTCGTGCCGAGGCTATAGTGAGCCTCAGTCCCAGCGCCTGCAGAGAGCATCATGAATTCCACGAGCAACGAAACCACCGCCCCCGTCGATCACCTGCGTTTCCATCGCCGTCATGCCCACCTGGCGCCGACCTTCGGCAATGACAAATTCGCCCTGCGTGCCGAGGCCTTTGCGCGGTTCTTCGGTACACCGACCTTTCTCGGCGCACAAACACTGATCGTGGTGATCTGGGTGTGCCTGAACCTGTTCGGTGTCACCCACTTCGATGCCTACCCGTTCATCCTGCTCAACCTGGCGTTCAGCCTGCAATCGGCCTATGCCGCACCCCTGATCCTGTTGGCCCAGACCCGTCAGGCCGCGCGGGACAAAGCCCAATCCGATGCCGATGCGCAACACCGCGAAGCGCTGGCGATCGCCAACAGTGAGCGCCAGGCGGAAGCGGCGAAAAACACCGCGCAACTGCTGGCGCTGCTTGAGCAGAACACCCGCCTCACGGAAATGACCAAAGCCCTCACCGAGCGCATCGAAAACCTGACCACGGAAATGCATCAGCACTTCGTGCGCAAGGACCAACCTAAGGCCTGAACGGCCTAGGGTAACTTCAGCGCCCGCCCCAGCTCGTCAAACAGCGTCACCACCGAGCGCAAGGCTCGGCAATCCGGGCGGGTCAGCAGCCACAGCGCGGTGTCGTATCCGTGCAACGGCTCGCCCAGCGGCTGTAATCCATCACCGATCAGAAAGTCCGGCAACGCCGCCACGCCCAACCCCGCCCGCACCAGTTCGGTGACCGACAGCATGCTGTTGCAGCGATAAGCCGGCATCACCCCAGGCATTGCCTGACGTCGCCAGGCCACTGTCGGGTGATCGGGCAGGAAGTCGTCAGGGGCGATCCAGGTCAGTGACACCAGATCGGTCGCATCGACCCCTTGCAGATAACCGGCGCTGGCACACACTCGGTAGCCAATCCCTGCAAGGCGTCGCCCCACCAGATGCTCAGGTGGCGTACGGGTCAGGCGCAAGGCGATGTCGGCATCGCGGCGGCTGAGGTTGGCAAAGTCGTTGGACGTACTGAGTTCAAGGATCAACGCCGGATAGTTCGGCATGAACTGCGCCAGCGCCGGCAGCAGTAAGCCTTGCAGGACCGAATCGGTGCAGGTCAGGCGCACGGTGCCGCTGACCACTTCACCGCCCTGCTCCACACCGACCCTTGCGGCTTCCAATGCCTGTTCGGCGCGCTCGGCCTGTTCCGCCAGGGCCTGCGCCAGGCTCGTGGGCAGGTAACCGGCGCGGCTTTTTTCGAACAACGGCTGGCCCAGTGCGGCTTCCAGTCGACGCACGGCGCGAAACACCGTCGAGACATCCACTTTCATCAGCTGCGCGGCCCGGGCCAGAGAGCCGCCGCGCACCAATGCGAGCACCAGGGCCAGGTCTGGGTAGTCCAGTCGATAGTGCGTCGCTGCATTGATCACTTGGGATAACGCCAATATTGAGTGCGTGAACGCCAATCTATAGTGGCTGCCAGGAATCAACAAGCGCCGAGGTCACCCATGGAAAACCGCGTCATTCGCATCGCCCTGATCGGTGATCAAGACCCTCAAGTCACCGCCCACCAGGCCATCCCGGTGGCGCTCGGCATGGCCGCCGAACACAGCGGCCGAAACGTGCAAGGGCAGTGGCTGGCCACCGATAGCTTGCATGCCAACACGCCGCTCGCCGGGTTCGACGGTTTCTGGTGCGTGCCCGCCAGCCCGTATCGCAGCATGAACGGTGCCTTGCGGGCGATTCGCTTTGCCCGTGAACAGCGGCGACCTTTCCTCGGCACCTGCGGCGGGTTTCAACACGCGGTGCTGGAATATGCGCGCAACGTGCTCGGCTGGGCGGATGCCGAACATGGCGAGACGGCTCCCGATGCATCGCGGGCATTGCTCACGCCGCTGGCGTGTTCACTGGTTGAGGCTGTCGACATTATTCATTTGCGGGAAGGCTCGCTGATCGCCAGGGCATATGAAACCTGTGAAATTCGTGAGGGCTATCGCTGCCGCTACGGAGTGAATCCCGAGTTCGAACGGGAACTGCTCAAGCACGCGCTTCATGCCGTCGGCCATGATGCCGAACACGGTTTGCGCGCGGTCGAGCTCAGCGGTCATCCGTTCTATGTCGCCACGCTGTTCCAGCCGGAACGCGCTGCCCTCGAGGGTACCCTGCCACCGCTGGTGCGGGCCTTGATCGCAGCGTGCGTGGAGCGGCGGTCATGATTGCTGCGCCCTATTACGCAGTGATCTTCACTTCGCTACGAACCGATGGTGACCAGGGGTACGCCGAAGCGGCCGAACGGATGGTGGCGCTGGCGCGTGAGCAGCCGGGGTTCCTCGGTGTAGAGTCGGCGCGGGGCGATGATGGGCTGGGGATTACGGTGTCGTATTGGACCAGTGAGGCGGCGATCCTGGCGTGGAAGCAGCATCCCGAGCACCGGGCAATTAGTGAGCGCGGGCGATCGACCTGGTATGCGCAGTGTCATACCCGGGTTTGCCTTGTTGAGCGGGCTTATGAGTTCACCCCACCCCCTGCAGGAGCGGGCTTGCCAGCGATGACGGCCTGACAGCCAACTGGAATTTCGCGGCTGTACGCGATACCTGTGGGAGCGAGCTTGCTCGCGATGGAGGTCAACGATGACGCGGGAAGCCTGACATCCCACGGTGCTCTCAGGTTTTTCGCGAGCAAGCTCGCTCCTACAGGGGCCCGCCGCGCTGGACAGAACCGGAACGAAACCTCTCGATGGGACAAGAAGATCAAGATCAAAAGCCAAAGCAACAGCAACAGCAACAGCGAGAAAGCCCACTAACCCCGCACCAAACTCCTCACCGCCGAAATCTCCGGCACTTCCCGCCTGTTCATATACACCCGCAGCGGTTCAGTGATGTTTATTCGGTCGTCGATGTTCTGATCCAGCAACAACTGGATCAACTCGCGCTTGAGCGTCATGGTCTGCTCCGGGCCCGGCACCCAGACGAATTCGCTGGTAGGGATGATGCCGTCGTCAGCCACGTCCATGCCGAAGGCGTCCTCGCTGAAACGCACGATGTAGTGGCCAGTCTTGCGATTGAGGCCGACGAAACCCTGGAGTTGGTCGGCGGCCTGGCAGATGAGCTGGGAAGTGATGCGCATGGAAACCTCACAAGAAGTGATCGATGGTTTACACGCATGGCCAGCGAATGGTTTTCCCTCTGCCGGGGAAGTTGCCGGGACGAAGAATAATGCAGACAAGAACACAAAAACGCTGACCGACATCAGCTTTCAACACGTTTATGTCGGTCTCGCGATAGCGCTGGCAACGCTCAGTTGTTAAAAGAGACTCCTTGAAACCTGTCACGAAAGGATCTCGACCATGCCGGCCACCTTCACCCAAAGCGCCCTGCTCCTGAGTTTGCTGCTTGGCCTCGGCCAGGCCCAGGCCGCCAGCGAGCCCGGCCCCGCCGCGCTGGCCACCCGAATGGGCATTCCGCACCCGGCGGTGATCGCCCACCGTGGCGCATCTTTCGATGCACCGGAATCCACCGCCGCCGCCTACAAACTGGCCCGCGACCTCGGCGCCGATTACCTGGAGCTGGACCTGCAGCGCAGCAAGGATGGCGTGCTGTTCGCCCTGCACGACAATAACCTGCAACGCACCACCGACGTCGCCAGCAAATTCCCCGAGCGCAAGGACAGCCCGGCCAATGCCTTCACCATGGCCGAGCTGAAAACCCTGGATGCCGGCAGCTGGTTCAACGCGGCCTACCCGGATCGCGCGCGTCCTGCGTTTGCCGGCCTGAAAATCCTCACCCTCGATGAAATCATCGACATCGCCCAAGGCAATCCGCTGCACAAGCCCGGCCTGTACATCGAGACCAAGGAGCCCAAGCAGTTTCCGGGCATAGAACACGACCTCAAGGAAAAACTCCAGGATCGCGGCTGGCTGAGCCCCGCGGGGTCGAAACTGGCTAAAAGCGAGCTGTCCGTCGGCCAGGGCAAAGGCAAGGTGGTGCTGCAAACCTTCGAGAAAAGCAGCCTCGAATTGCTGCAAAAGGAAATGCCACAGGTGCCGAAGATTCTGTTGTTGTGGGTCGGTGAAGGCAACATCGAGCCAAAATCGACAGTGACCTTTGCTCAATCCGGCGACACGGACAAAGCCGCTTACTACGCCAAACAGCAACCCAAGGACAAAGCCGAGTTCCAGCGCTGGGTCGACTACGCCAAGGCCCAGGGCGCGATCGGTACCGGCCCGTCCGCCGCGCTGACCCAGGGTGGCGATCAGAGCTACGCCGACCTGGTACAACCGTGGATGAACCAGTACACCCACGATCAGGGGCTGCTGGTCCACGTCTACACCATCGATGAAGCGGTGGATTACCAGAAGGTCATGGCGGCAGGCGTCGACGGTATCTTCACCAACCGCGCCAGCGAGCTTCTGAAGTTCTATAAGCGCCCGGCGGCGGCGAGTGTGGCGCAGGTGATACGCAATAACGGCTATTGATCTTTCGATTCAAGGGAATTTAAGTCTGAATTAAGTTGCCACAGTTATTCTGATCCCACTTAAACAGCTCATCCAAGGAAAGAAGCTTATGAAAACCCTGACTGCCCTGTTCGCCGCTGCAACCCTGACCCTCACCGCTGGCCTGGCCCAGGCTGATGTTCCCGTCGACCAGATCCCTCAGTTGGTCAAGGACGGCAAGATCAAGCCACTGGAGGAACTGAACCAGATCGTGCTGAAGCTGCACCCGGGTGCCACGATTACCGACAGTGACCTGGACAACCACTTCAATAGCTACGAGTACGAAGTGGAACTGCGCGACGCCAGCAACGTTGAATGGGACGTGGACGTGAACGCCGCCACCGGCGAAGTCCTGAAGAACAAGAAAGACGACTGATGCACCCGAAAAAAAGCCGCACGATGCTCCCCATCGTGCGGCTTTTTTGCGTTTGGGTGACCGATCAGGCCGAGGTCACAAATCCGTCATCGAGCCTTGCGATGATGCGGCTCACGTGAACCTGTAAAACACGCGACAGGCGCCCCCCATGCGAGCCCTCATGAACCACAGCATCGATCACAGCCATCGCGATCCGGATCTGTTCGGCCTGCTTTACGGTTTCAGTTTTCGCCCCGGTGAGCGCGGCCAGGAAATCGATTCGGCCAGGGCCTTGCAGTACCTGCAACACCCGCAGGACGCCGAGCAATTTCTCTGGCTGCACCTGAACCTCGCCCATGCCGCGTGCGAGCGCTGGATGAAGAGCCACCTGGAACTGCCCGACGAGTTTTTCGAAGCCTTGCATGAAGGTTCACGATCGACGCGCATCGAACATGTCGATTCGGCGTTGCTGGCGGTGGTCAACGACGTGGTGTTCAACCTCAGCAGCATGACCTCCTCCGATGTCTCGACCCTGTGGGTCTGTGCCCGCAGTCGACTGATCATCAGCGCGCGCCTGCAACCGCTGCATTCGGTGGACAAGCTGCGCTCATCGGTCAAGGCCGGTGAATGCTTCCGCTCGCCGCTGGAGTTGCTGGTGCATCTGCTGCGCGACCAGGGCGAAGTGCTGACCCAGATCGTGCGCAAGACCAGCCTGAGCGTGGATCAGATCGAAGATGAACTGCTGTCCTCGCGCCTGTCGACCAACCGCGCGGAACTGGGGGCCAATCGCCGGGTGCTGGTGCGCCTGCAACGCCTGCTGGCGCTGGAGCCGGGGTCGTTGCTGCGCCTGCTCAATCGCCCGCCACCCTGGCTGCAGAAGGAGGACGTCAAGGAACTGCGCAAGTCCACCGAGGAGTTTGCCTTGATCATCAACGACCTCACGGCGCTGGGGGAACGGATCAAGCTGTTGCAGGAGGAAATCGCCGCCAACCTCAACGAACAGAGCAACCGCACCCTGTTCACCCTGACGGTGGTGACGGTGCTGGCCCTGCCGATCAACATCATTGCCGGTTTCTTCGGCATGAACGTGGGTGGGGTGCCGCTGTCCCAGGACCCTGAAGGGTTCTGGATCCTGGTGGCGCTGGTGGCGACCTTTACCTTGATTGCGGGACGTTGGGCCTTTCGCAAGCGCCAGGATTATTAAGATCAAAAGATCGCAGCCCCTGTAGGAGCTGCCGCAGGCTGCGATCTTTCAAGAATCATACAAATCCAAACACTGACACAGGGCAGTCTCTCTGTAACATTTTGCAACGATCATCAACGACACTCCTTCCCTCCTCAGGAATGTCCGGCATGGCTACCCCCTCCTTTACCGCCGCCCCGGCGCCCGCCAGCAGCGCCAAACCGCAATTCGATAAAAAACCCGGTGTGCTCACCCTCGTGGTGTTTTTTGCAGTGCTGGGCATCGGGCTGCTGTTCACCGCCTACAGCCTGATGCACGACATGAACGAACTCGGCACGGAGGTGACCACCTGGACGCCATTCATCCTGCTGGGCGTGGCCTTGCTGATTGCCTTGGGCTTCGAGTTCGTCAACGGTTTCCACGACACCGCCAACGCCGTCGCCACCGTGATCTACACACACTCGCTGCCACCGAATTTCGCGGTGGTCTGGTCCGGGTTCTTCAACTTCCTCGGGGTGCTGCTGTCCAGTGGCGCGGTGGCGTTCGGCATCATCGCGCTGCTGCCGGTGGAGTTGATCCTGCAAGTCGGTTCATCCGCCGGTTTCGCGATGATCTTCGCCCTGCTGATCGCCGCGATCCTGTGGAACCTCGGCACCTGGTGGCTGGGCCTGCCGGCCTCGTCGTCGCACACCCTGATCGGCTCGATCATCGGTGTCGGCGTGGCCAATGCGCTGATGCACGGGCGTGACGGCACCAGCGGCGTGGACTGGGCGCAGGCGACCAAGGTGGGTTACGCCCTATTGCTCTCGCCGCTGGTCGGCTTCGGCTGCGCCGCGCTGTTGCTGTTGGCCCTGCGGGCCTTCGTCAAGAACCGCGCGCTGTACAAGGAGCCCAAGGGCAACACCCCGCCGCCATGGTGGATTCGCGGCATGTTGATCCTGACCTGCACCGGCGTGTCCTTCGCCCACGGTTCCAATGACGGTCAGAAAGGCATGGGGCTGATCATGCTGATCCTGGTCGGGACCTTGCCGATGGCCTATGCACTGAACCGCACCATGCCCGCGGACCAGGCGTTGCAGTTCGCCGCCGTGGCCCAAGTGACCCAGCAGGCGCTGGTCAAGAGTGCGCCGTTGCCGGCACCGGCCGATCCGCGACCGATCCTCTCCGATTACGTGCGCAGCAAGGAGGTCACGCCGCAACTGATCCCCGCCCTCGCGGCACTGGCCGGCAACATCGGTAATGAAGTGAAGGGCTATGGTTCGCTGTCCAAAGTCCCGGCCGAAGCCATGGGCAACGTGCGCAACGACATGTACCTGACCAGCGAAACCATCCGCCTGATGGACAAGAACAAGGTCGGTAACTTCGACGCCGATACCAACGGCAAACTGCAGCTGTTCAAGCAGCAGATCGACAACGCCACGCGCTTCATTCCGTTGTGGGTGAAGATCGCCGTAGCAATTGCGCTGGGCCTGGGCACCATGGTCGGCTGGAAGCGCATCGTGGTGACCGTGGGCGAGAAAATCGGCAAGACCCACCTGACCTACGCCCAAGGCGCCTCGGCGGAAACCGTGGCCATGCTGACCATTGGCGCCGCCGACATGTTCGGCTTGCCGGTCTCGACCACCCACGTGTTGTCGTCAGGGGTGGCCGGGACCATGGTCGCCAATGGCGGCGGCTTGCAGATGAAGACCATCCGCAACCTGTTGATGGCCTGGGTGCTGACCTTGCCGGCGGCGATAGTGTTGTCGGGCAGTTTGTACTGGTTGTTCACCCAGATTTTCTGAATAAAGCAGCCCTTGCAGGAGCCCGGCTTGCCGGCGAAGGCGTCCGAAAGACCAACGCCATGTTGGAGGACGCCTTCGCCGGCAAGCCGGGCTCCTACAGGTTACGCGTTACAGGTAGAGCGAATGACCAACCGCTCCCGCACCACGTCATACACCCAGTGGTAAACGTAGGTGTACGGCAGGAAAAACAGCAGCACGCCGATATCCAGCAGGAACGCTTGCCACAGACTGACTTTCAGCCACCACGCAATCAACGGTACGCCGAGGGCGACCAGCCCGCCCTCGAACAACAGCGCGTGCACCACGCGGACCCAGGCGTTGTGCGCAATGGCGAAATGCTTGAGCACGCGGTCGAACAGACCGTTGAAGACCACGTTCCACGCCAGGGCCAACACAGCAATGACCACTGTGACAGCGCCCATTTCCAGCATCGGTTTGTCCATGATCCAGGCCAGCAATGGCGTACAGATCAGGATGGCCAGCAGTTCGAAACCAATGGCCTGGAAAATACGTTCGGTAATGGATTTATTGGCGCTCATGGCCGGACTCCTTGAGTGACGATGGTTGCCATCATCCATCTTCTTACCGATACTTCATAACCAATAACCATCGATGAAGGCGATAGTTCATGGCATCCCAGGAAGTGTTGCAGGCGTTCGTCCAGGCCGCGACCCAAGGCTCGTTTTCCGCGGCGGCACGCAAATTGGGCCGTAGCCAGTCGACCATCAGCGCCGCCGTGGCCAGCCTGGAAATCGATCTGAACCTGACCCTGTTTGACCGCAGCAGCCGCAAGCCCAGCCTGACCCCCGCCGGGCACGTCGTACTGCAACGGGCCGAAGATATCCTGGCCGCCACCAGCCGGCTGGAGATGACCGCCAGCCAATTGTCCCAGGGCGTCGAGGCGAAGCTGACCGTGGCGCTTTCCGACACCTACCAGTCCGATCGTTTCGAAGTGGCACTCAGTGCCTTCGAGCAGCGTTATCCAGACCTGGAACTCGAATGCCTGATTGCCGAATGCGAGGACCTGGTGGCACTGGTGCAAAGCGGTCGGGCCCACGTCGCCTTCGCCGAAATGCAGGACAGCTACCCGCCTGACCTGGTCAGCTCGACCGTGGACGAACGCACGGAATTCGCCCTGTTCGTGTCGCGTAAACATCCACTGGCCAAGCAGAAAAATATTGACCAGGACACGCTGCAACAGCATCGCGAGCTGCGCCTGGCGACCATCGTCAATCCCTATGAAAGTCGCGCCAAGGGCCGGGTCTGGTCGGCACCGAGTTACCTGATGCTGCTGGAAATGGCCCAGGGCGGATTCGGCTGGGCGCCACTGCCACGCTGGTTGGTAGGGCGTTTTGGCGCGGGGACGTTGCAGGAGTTGGAGGTGCGCGGTTGGCCGAAAACGGTGTCGGTGGATGCCTTGTGGTCGCGCTTGCATCCGCCGGGGCCGGCGGGCAGCTGGTTGCTGGGCAAGATGCTGGAATAGGGGTGCGGCCACTGGCCTCTTTGCGAGCAAGCCCGCTCCCACAGTGATCACTGCTGTACACAAAAATTGTGGTCGACTCATTACCCTGTGGGAGCGGGCTTGCTCGCGAAGGGGCCAGCAAACATCACATCACTCCAACGCCCGCAACCGAGCCTCGATAAACCGCCGCTCCGGCGCCTGCTGCGTCAACTCCAGCGCCCGCTCATAGGCCGCCCGCGCCTGCTCCACCCTGCCCAACTGCCGACAAAACTCCGCCCGCGCCGAATGCGCCAAGTGGTAATCGAGCAAATCCCCCCGCGCCAGAATCGCCTCGACCAGCGTCAGCCCCGCCAACGGCCCATCGCGCCTGGATATCGCCGCCGCCCGGTTCAATTCGATCACCGGCGACGGCCACGCTCGCAGCAACACGTCATACAGCCCGACGATCTGCACCCAGTCGGTTTCCTCGATCGACGGCGCTTCGGCATGCACCGCGGCAATCGCCGCTTGCAGGCAATACGGGCCGAATCGCCGAGTACCCAATGCCCGTTCCACCAGCGCACAGCCTTCGGCGATCATCTGCGCGTCCCACAGCGAGCGGTCCTGGTCATCCAGCAAAATCAGGTCGCCGTCCGCGCAGGTCCTGGCCAGGCGTCGGGACTCGTGCAACAACATCAAAGCGAGCAAGCCCATGACCTCCGGCTCCGGCAGCAACTCCAGCAACAAACGCCCCAGGCGAATCGCTTCGCGGGTCAGGTCTTCGCGGGTCACTTGCGCGCCGCCGGACGCCGAATAGCCTTCGTTGAACACCAGGTAAATCACCCGCAGCACGCTGTCGAGGCGCTCGGGCAGTTCCGCCAGGGATGGCACCTGATAGGGGATTTTCGCATCACGGATTTTCGCCTTGGCGCGCACGATGCGCTGGGCGATGGTGGCGGGTGCCGAGAGAAAGGCCCGGGCGATTTCTTCCGTGGTCAGGTCGCAGACTTCACGCAGGGTCAACGGCACCTGGGCGTCTGCCGCCAGTGCCGGGTGACAACAGGTGAAGATCAGGCGCAGGCGATCGTCTTCCACGTCTTCGTCACTCCAGTCGGCCTGCTCCAGCGCCTCCAGCTGCGCCTGTAACAATGGCCGCGAAGCCTTGAACCGCGCGCGCCGGCGCAGCACATCAATGGCCTTGAAACGCCCGGTGGACACCAGCCAGGTACGCGGATTGTCCGGCACGCCGTCCTGCTGCCAACGTTCCACGGCAACGAAAAACGCTTCGTGCAAGGCCTCCTCGGCCAGGTCGAAATCGCCGAGCAGGCGAATCAGGGTCGCCAGGATCCGTCGCGACTCCTGGCGATAAACCTGCTCGACCCTGGCCTGTACCGGCAGCCCCGGCATCTTAAGTATTCAACTGCCGGACGGGGCGCACTTCGACACTGCCGACCCGTGCCGCCGGGATGTTCCCGGCGACCTGCAGGGCTTCGTTGAGGTCCTTGGCATCGATCAGGTAGAAGCCGGCCAACTGCTCCTTGGTTTCGGCGAACGGGCCATCGGTGATCGACAACTTGCCGT
Organism: Pseudomonas sp. YuFO8; assembly: GCF_035065025.1. NCBI lineage: Bacteria > Pseudomonadati > Pseudomonadota > Gammaproteobacteria > Pseudomonadales > Pseudomonadaceae > Pseudomonas > Pseudomonas sp. YuFO8. The sequence continues at coordinate 64,657 of NZ_JAXDEQ010000011.1, forward strand.
TGCGCATGCGCACCGTGGTGGCGGTCTGCACCGACTCCAGCGCCTCGGCGGCAACCATCCGGCCGCTGCCCTGGATTGCCTCGGCGTAGGCCATGCACTCCTCGTCCTTGGGGCTTTCCGGCAGCGAATGCAGCAGGCGCTCATCGCTGTAGACCAGGCATAAATACTTCATCGCGCTCTCCCGATTGAACGGATCAACTATGGTCGCAGATGGGCCGTTTCGCACGGCTTGCCGACGATCAGGGTTCCAGGTTGAACAAGGTCGTACCGCTCATCATGTCGAACGGGGCCGACCAGTGTTCGTGGACGATGCGCCATTGCCCGGCCTCGCGCCGGTAGCAGGCGGTCACGCGCATCCAGCAGGCCTGGGTTTCGCCCTTCTCGTTGGTGCCGCCGCAATGGGCCAGCCAATGGGCGAAGGCGATGTGCTCGTCGGCCACGATGTTCATGTGGTCGAAATCAAACTTGTGCTGGCCCTGGCACATTTCCATGCATTCCAGCCAATGCGCGCGATAGGCCGCCTTGCCGCGAAATTGCAGGGCCTTGACGGCGTCGTAGGAGACGATGTCGTCGGCGTACAGGGCCATGATTTTATCGACGTCCTTCGAGATGACCGCCTCACGGTAATTGGCGATCAGGGTCTGGATTTCATTGGTATCACTCATGGTGGTTCTCCGTGGTTTTTCTTGGAAGACACCCTTAGTCGTCCGGCGATCCGCCAGATCGACAGTCGAAATAAAAATAATCCACGAGCGCAAACTCGCTAGAATCCGAGGCTCATTTCTATTGGAAAAAGGACACTCCAGTGACCGCCCGACTCGTGCCTTACGAAAGCCTGAATGCGCTGCAGCGCCAGCAGGTGGAGGCCATCGAAGTGCATCCGGAACAGATCAGGTTTTCCGGCGACATTCACGGTGCATTGCACACCCTGCTATCGAAGCCCGGCCCCGGCGTCAAAGGCTTTGCCTTGCTGGCTGATGCGGTGCCGGTTGCCTTTCTGCTGCTCAAACGCCCACCGGTGTTGCCCGCCTGGGCTGACGAACACAGCGCTACGCTGCACGCTTTGCAGGTCGATCAACGCGCCCAGGGCAAGGGTTATGGCAAGGCTTGCCTGCAAGCGCTGCCCGAAGCGGCGCGCCTGGCGTGGCCGGAAATCCGCGGGCTGGAATTGTCGGTGGATGCCGATAACGATGCCGCCATTGCGCTGTATGCCAGGTATGGTTTCGTCGACAGTGGCGAGGCGTACAAGGGGCGGATCGGGTATGAGCGGCGGATGGGCCTCGTGTTCTGACTGACACACATGTCCCCTGTAGGAGCGAGCTTGCTCGCGAAGGTCGTCAACGATAACGCGTGCATTCTGGATAAACGCGGTGTGCCTGGGTTCTTCGCGAGCAAGCTCGCTCCTACACGGGGTCTGCGTCGGGTTCAGAGATTGAGCACCATCTCGTGCCACGCCATGCCGCCATGGTCGGACGCCGATGGCTTGACGTAGGCAAAGCCAAAGCCTGCATACAACGGAATATGCCGCTCCTTGCACATCAGGTCGATGCTGGTTTTGCCCATCGCGCGCATGCGCTCGATGAACTCGCCCATCAAGTGCTTCGCCAGGCCCTGGCCCTGATAGTCCGGGTGCACCACCACCGACATGATCACCACGTGCGGTCCGGCCGGGTCGTGGCCGATCAGTTCCTTGAAAGCCTCGTCGGACATTTCCACCTGGAACGCCGCGCCGGAATTGATGAAACCGGCGACCACGCCGTCCACTTCAGCAACGATGAAACCCTCGGGCCAAGTGGCGATGCGGGTGGCGATTTTCTCCCGGGTCGCGGCTTCGTCGCCTTCGTAGGCAAGGGTTTCGATGGCGTAGCAGCGGTCCAGGTCAGCAGGCGTGACGTGGCGGATGACAGTGTTCATGGCAGCTCGGAATCGGCGAGGGAAAGACCGGGGATGATAAATCAGCAACGGCGCAACATCGAGAGACGAACCGGCTGATCCGCCTCCCGATGCACTTGTCACGCCTTGAGCGGTAGCCAGAGTTCCAGCGTGCCGGTATTGAGCCTGGGGTTGAAGTCTTCGCTGTAGCGTTCGAATTCCGGGGCGTTCAACAGCTCGCGCCCGGACTGCGGCAGCCAGGTGCCATGGATGTACTGGAAGGTTTGCGGCAAGGTGTCCAGCGAGCCTTTGTGTTCGAACACCACATACTGCTGAGGCTGAACCTCTACCCAGCGGTACTGTTCAGGCAAATCATCGAGCTTGCTGATCTCGACGCCAGCGATGTAATCAAAGCCGCCCTTGCCGTCGAAATTGCAGCAGACGCCGTAGGTCACTTCGCCTTTTTGCCCCGGAACATTGCCAATGTGAGGGGTGAATTTTTCCCAGAGATCAGGAATGCTTTTTACGGTTTGCTGGGTAAATTGTCCGCCAAGCCCCGCAATCAGCAGGAAGTGACCGTGTTCGAAGCGTGGTTCCGTCACTTCGACGCGTGTTTGCTCATCCATGACTCGACTCCTGGAAGTAAAAGTGGATTCGGCTGGGAGTATAGAAGCCAAAGCCGATTCGCCCAGTTACAGGGCGTGCAACTGCTCGACGGCGGCAGCACCGACAAACTCGTTGTAACCCGATAGGATCACGTACACCGCGAAATAGCAGAAGATCGCCGCCGATGCCATATAGGAATAGCGCAGCAACTTGTCGCCGAGCAACTTGCCGCCGTGACTCGCCGCGAAGCACAGGCCAGCGGACCACAACAGCCCGGCGCAGAGGAATCCACCGAGGAACAAGGCCGAGCTGAGCGCACCGCCACCACCGGAGCGGGCGATCAACGTGCCACCAACCGCGGCGAACCAGAGAATGGCGCTGGGCGACGACATGGCGAGAAAAATTCCACGGAAAAACTCCTTGCGATGGGAGTTGTGGCCGACCTCGGCGGTTTCGGCCAGCAGCGCCTCATGGTGGATCGCCGAGTAAATCATCTTCGCCGCGAAATACACCAACAGCGCCGAACCACCGATCCATAGCACCCAGCGCACCGTTTCGTATTGCAGCAACACGGTCATGCCGGCCAGCGCCAGCACGGCGTAGATCAGGTCGCCGACGCAGGTGCCCAGCCCCAGGGCGAAGCCTTGAAAGTATCCGCGTTGCATCGCCAGGGTGATCATCGCGATATTGGCCACGCCGATGTCCAGGCACAGCGACAGGCTCAACAAGAAGCCACTGGTAAACTCCATCTAACCCTTTCCTTCGCAAAATTTTGTTTACTTTGAAGCTGGACAGTCTGCCACAGCTGCCATTACATTCCGCCACAGGTCACCGCAGTGACCAGCGTCGCTCGGACGGTTCCGGGCGCTTACGTTATCCGAGGCAACAATGGCCGAACAAGGTTCGCCGCGCCGCTTTGCGCGCATAGATCGACTCCCCCCCTACGTTTTCAACATCACCGCCGAGCTGAAGATGGCCGCCCGTCGTCGTGGCGAAGACATCATCGACTTGAGCATGGGCAACCCCGACGGCGCCACGCCGCCGCACATCGTCGAAAAACTGGTGACCGTCGCCCAGCGCGAAGACACCCACGGCTACTCCACGTCCAAGGGCATTCCGCGCCTGCGCCGGGCCATTTCCAATTGGTACAAGCAACGCTACGAGGTCGACATCGACCCGGAAAGCGAAGCCATCGTCACCATCGGTTCCAAGGAAGGCCTGGCACACCTGATGCTGGCCACCCTCGACCAGGGCGACACCGTGCTGGTGCCCAACCCGAGCTACCCGATCCACATCTATGGTGCCGTGATTGCCGGCGCCCAGGTGCGTTCGGTGCCGCTGGTGCCGGGCGTGGACTTCTTCGCCGAACTGGAACGGGCCATTCGCGGTTCGATCCCGAAACCGAAGATGATGATCCTCGGCTTCCCGTCCAACCCCACCGCCCAGTGCGTGGAACTGGACTTCTTCGAACGGGTGATCGCCCTCGCCAAGCAATACGACGTACTGGTGGTGCACGACCTGGCCTACGCCGACATTGTCTACGACGGCTGGAAAGCCCCGTCGATCATGCAGGTGCCCGGCGCCAAGGACATTGCGGTGGAGTTCTTCACCCTGTCCAAGAGCTACAACATGGCGGGCTGGCGTATTGGCTTCATGGTCGGCAACCCGGAGCTGGTCAACGCCCTGGCGCGGATCAAGAGCTACCACGACTACGGCACCTTCACCCCGCTGCAAGTGGCGGCCATTGCCGCGCTGGAAGGCGATCAGCAATGTGTGCTCGACATCGCCGAGCAGTACCGGCAGCGGCGCAACGTGCTGGTCAAAGGCCTGCATGAACTGGGCTGGATGGTGGAAAACCCGAAAGCGTCGATGTACGTCTGGGCCAAGATTCCCGAGGCCTACGCGCACTTGGGCTCGCTGGAGTTCGCCAAGAAACTGCTGGCCGAAGCCAAGGTCTGCGTCTCGCCGGGTGTCGGTTTTGGCGAGTACGGCGACGACCATGTGCGATTCGCCCTGATCGAGAATCAGGACCGGATTCGCCAGGCCGTGCGCGGGATCCGCGGAATGTTCCGGGCGGATGGGCTCGTCACCAAATCCAACGCCTGACACATAACAACTGTGGGAGCGGGCTTGCTCGCGAAAGCGGTGTATCAGTCAACATTGATGGTGTTTGACACACCGCATTCGCGAGCAAGCCCGCTCCCACATTTGGTTTTGCCCTGGTAGTTCTGTCAGTTCCCGGCTCTGGAACAACCTGTAATGCTGAAGGCCTTTATTGACTCGTCGTCAAACAAAGAGGCTTCCCATGTCCCCATTCAATCCCGCCAATCACACATCCCGCCCCTGGCAACAAACCTTGCTGTTGGCGAGCGACTGCAAAAACTCTGTGCTCGCCGAAATGGATGGCGCCATCAATCGCATGGCGTACACCCCCTATGGTCAGCAATCCGCCCTGCGCAACGCCTGGACGCACCTGGGATTCAACGGTGAACTGCGCGAGGCGAGAACTGATTGGTATTTTTGGGGAATGGTTATCGCACCTACAACCCGCGATTGATGCGCTTTCACAGCCCGGACAAATTGAGTCCGTTCGGAAAAGGCGCCCCCCCCAATTATATCGACTGGGGGAAAAAGCCGACGACACGCCGCCCCCTCATGGAAGGGTATACAAGGCAGCGATCGCTCCAACACCCTACGCGTTCACTGGGCAGCGCAGACCGATAGTTTGGGAACCTCGAAGCACACCACGACAACGCCTGCTGCGCCAAGTGAGTCCAGTTCTCGCAGACCCTCTATCAGCAGCAACTCCAGCTCTGCTTCCACTCCCAGCACTGTCAGCACCATTTCGAGCATAAGCCAATACAGTAATGATTCAGGTTATGCGAGCTCTAATCCAGGCTCCATCAGAAGTAATGGTTCTGCCGACAATCAACTCCAAGCGCGTCTTGATGACCTTCGAAAAAACTAGCCCCTGATGCAAAGCACTGTGGGAGCGAGCCTGCTCGCGAAGGGGGCGTGTCAGTCAACATGGATGCTGATTGACACACCGCTTTCGCCAGCAGGCTGGCTCCCACATTTGTCTTGCGGTGTTGCTTAGACGAACAGCGACAACAACAGGATAAAGCCCAGGCCGACTACGGAGAGGATGGTTTCCATCGCCGTCCAGGTCTTGAAGGTTTCGGCCACGGTCATGTTGAAGTACTGCTTCACCAGCCAGAAACCGGCGTCATTCACGTGGGACAGGATCAACGAACCGGCACCGGTCGCCAACACCAGCAGCTCACGGTTCACGCCCGGAATCATCCCCACCACCGGCACCACGATGCCAGCGCCGGTAATGGTTGCCACGGTCGCCGAACCGGTCGCGATGCGGATCACCGCCGCCACCAGCCAGGCCAGCAGGATCGGCGAGATCTGTGCGTTGACCGCCATATGACCGATCACGTCACCCACGCCGCTGGTCACCAGCATCTGCTTGAAGCCACCGCCGGCACCGATGATCAGGATGATCGCAGCGGTCGGCGCCAGGCTCGCATCCAGCCATTTCATCATTTGGCTGGAACCGATGCCCTGCTTGTAGCCGAAGGTGTACAGCGACAGCAGCAAGGCCAGCAGCAACGCCGAAATCGGGTGACCGATCAGGTCCATGAACGAACGGAAGATGTTGCCATCCGGCAGCGCCACGTCGGCAAAGGTCTTGAGCAGCATCAGGAATACCGGCAACAGCACGGTCACCAGGGTGATGCCGAAGCTCGGCAGTTCAGCCGAATCCGTTTCGCGGGCCAGTTGATCCACCAGTTCCTGGTTCGGGTGACCAGGGATGTGCTTGGCAATGAACGTACCGAAGATCGGGCCAGCGATGATGGCGGTTGGCAGCGCAACGATCAGGCCGTACAGAATGGTCTTGCCGATGTCGGCACCGAATACGCCAATGGCCAGCAACGGACCCGGGTGCGGCGGCACCAGGCCGTGTACCGCGGACAGACCCGCCAGCAGCGGGATACCGATCTTGATGATCGACACGCCGGTGCGTCGGGCAACGATGAACACCAGTGGAATCAGCAGTACGAAGCCGATTTCGAAGAACAGCGGAATGCCGACCAGGAAGGCCGCGAACATCATTGCCCACTGCACCTTGTCCTTGCCGAAAGCGCGGATCAGGGTCTGGGCGATCTGGTCCGCCCCGCCCGACTCGGCCATCATTTTGCCGAGCATTGTGCCCAGCGCGAGGATGATGCCGACGAAACCGAGCACGCCACCGAAGCCGTCCTGGAACGCCTTGATGATGGTGCCGATCGGCATGCCGGAAGTCAGGCCGAGGAAGGCGGCGGCAATGATCAGGGCAAGAAAGGGGTGCAACTTGAACTTGGTAATCAGGACGATAAGCCCGATCACCGTAACCACTGCGTCGAGCAGCAGGAACGTCTCGTGGGACATGCCAAACATTAGGGGTGTCTCCTGGTTGTTGTTGTTATTAAAGCGGGTTAATCAGAAGTCGCGTGGACAGCGCTGTCTTTGCAAGCACGTTCATACCGCCTGCTTCAGGCCGTTGGCCTGCCACCAGGTGTGGGCCTGAACGGCCAGTTCTTCAACGCTGTGGATCGAGGCATTGAGCGCCAGTGTCAGCGGCTCGCCCTTGGGAGACTCGAGGGTGGCGAACTGACTTTCGATCAAGGTGGCCGGCATGAAATGACCCGGGCGATGGGAGACGCGTTCAGCGGCAACTTCCGGGGTCAACTCCAGGAACACGAAGCCCAGGCCCGGCAAGGCGCTGCGCAGGCGTTCGCGGTAGATGTGCTTGAGCGCCGAGCAGGTCAGCACCGGGCGCTGACCCTGGGCATCGATCCGGCGCAGTTCATCGCACAGGCTGTCGAGCCAGCCGGCACGGTCTTCATCGTTCAGGGGGATTCCCGCGCTCATCTTGTCGATATTGGCGGCAGGGTGGAAAGAGTCGCCTTCGATGGCAGTGGCGCCGCTCAATTGGCACAGGGCCTCGCTGACGCACGTCTTGCCGCAACCGGCAACGCCCATGATGACCAGGGCGGTGATGGGATGATTCATGTAACACCTCAGCGCGCAGACAGCGCTACCTTTGCCAGTTATGACACTAGACCAAAAGCAGAAGTTGCCGACGCCTTTCTTGTCATTTTGTGGGTTGCAGCATGTGTGTTCCCAACGCCAAAAAGCGAGGATCAGGCGAACCCCCGCTCACGCATTTGCAGCTGCATCGAGACAGCGCTACCTTAGTGCCTTGAATTTTGTTTGGCAAGCCGTCGATGACTCCAACTAAAAACGATAAAAATACCCGCACCACTGGCCGCCCTACCCTCAACGAAGTGGCACGCCTGGCCGGTGTCAGTCCGATTACCGCCTCCCGAGCCCTGCGCGGGGTCAGCACGGTGGCCACGGAACTCGTGGAAAAAGTCCAGAAAGCCGCGCTGGAACTCAACTACGTGGTCAACCCCGCGGCCCGTGCCCTGGCCTCGGCGCAGAGCCATTCGGTGGTGGTGTTGGTGCCGTCCTTGTCCAACCTGCTGTTCATCGACACCCTGGAAGCCATTCATCAGGTGTTGCGCCCCAAGGGCTTCGAAGTGCTGATCGGCAACTTCCATTACTCGCGCGACGAAGAAGAAAACCTGCTGCGCAACTACATGGCCTATCAGCCACGGGGCTTGCTGCTGACCGGATTCGACCGCACCGAAAGTTCGCGGCGGATGATCGAAGCCAGCAACATCCCGTGCGTGTACATGATGGAACTGGACAGCGCGGCCGGTCTCAATTGCGTTGGCTTTTCGCAACTGGCGGCCGGTGAAACGGCGGCCGAGCATTTACTCTCGCGCGGACGCAAGCGCCTGGCCTACATCGGCGCGCAACTGGATCAACGCACGCTGCTGCGCGGTGAAGGTTTCCGCAAGGCCCTGAAAAAGGCCGGCCTCTACGACCCGGACCTGGAAGTGCTGACCCCGCGCTCTTCGTCCGTCGGTCTGGGTGGCGAACTGTTCCTGCAACTGCTGGCCAGTCATCCGGACGTCGATGCGATCTTCTTCGGCAACGACGACCTGGCCCAGGGCGCCTTGCTTGAAGCCATGCGCTGCGGGATCAAGATCCCCGAACAGGTGGCGATCCTGGGTTTCAACGATTTGCCGATGTCAGAACACATGGTCCCGCGCCTGAGCAGCATCAACACCCCTCGCGAAGCCATCGGCCGTCGCGCGGCGGAGCAGATGCTGACGCTGATGGCCGGTAATACCGTGGCCAGACCGGTGCAGGACATGGGGTTTGAGTTGAAGGTGCGTGAGAGTACCTGATGCTATAACTCGCTTCCTGTAGGAGCTGCCGCAGGCTGCGATCTTTTGATCTTCGCTCTTGAAATCAAGATCAAAAGATCGCAGCCTGCGGCAGCTCCTACAATTGGATATACGCCTCTCGCTGGAGTAGTTCGATGGAACACACACTGAAGATTCTGGGAAAAGCCTCGTCGATCAACGTCCGAAAGGTCCTGTGGACCTGTGAGGAACTGGGCCTTTCCTACGAACGCGAGGATTGGGGCAGCGGTTTTGCCTCGACTCACAGCCCCGAGTTTCTGCGGTACAACCCCAACGCACAGGTGCCGGTGATCATCGATGAGGCGGGTGTGCTGTGGGAATCCAACACCATCTGCCGCTACCTGAGCGCCAGGCACCAGCACCACCACACGGAGCTGCTGCCCAGCGACCCGGCCGCGCGCGCCCGGGTGGAGCAGTGGATGGACTGGCAGGCTACCGATCTCAATTCGTCCTGGAGCTATGCGTTCATGGCGCTGGTGCGCAAGGATCCGGAGTACCAGGAAGCCCATCGCATCGAAGTCGGCGTGCGCGGCTGGAACCAGAAAATGGCCATCCTCGAACACCAGCTCGCGACCACCAAAGCCTATGTTGCCGGGGCAAAATTCAGCGTGGCCGACATTGTCATCGGCCTCTCGGTCAACCGCTGGCTGATGACGCCCATGGAGCGTCCCGATTATTCGGCCGTCGACGAGTATTTCAAACGTCTGGCGCAACATCCGGGCTTCCTTAAACACTGCTGTAACGGCCTGCCTTGAGCGGTCGAGCGCTATAAATCAGCAAAATGTAACCATTCATTGCAATAACTTGGCGAATCTCGGTGTTCAGGCACCGGGATTCACAATCATTGATATCCGATAGCAGGCTAAGCTTCTCCATCATAAAATTGGACCAGCCCATGACTGCTCACGCCCCTGCTGCCCAGGCAGATGACATCGACCCACTGCGCGCCGCGCAGATTTCCGCCCGCATCGATCGCCTGCCCGCCGTCTCCACCCTCTGGCGCCTGGTGGCGTTGCTATCAATCGGTGGGTTCTTCGAGCTCTATGACCTGTTCCAGACCGCCTACATCAGCCCCGGCCTGATCAGCGACGGCATCTTCGCCACCGGCAACCAGGGTGTGTTCGGTTTCTCCGATCAAGCCGCCTTCGCTTCGGCGACGTTTCTTGGCCTGTTCCTCGGCGCCAGCCTGTTGAGCCCTTTGGCCGACCGCTTCGGCCGGCGCGCGATCTTCACCTTCGCGTTGATCTGGTACACGGTCGCCACCGTATTGATGGGTGTGCAGAGTTCGGCGTTGGGCATCATCTGCATGCGCTTTCTGGTGGGCATCGGCCTGGGCATCGAACTGGTGACCATTGATGCCTACCTCTCGGAGCTGGTGCCCAAGCGCATGCGCAGCTCGGCCTTCGCCTTCGCGTTTTTCGTGCAATTCCTGTCGGTACCGGCAGTGGCGCTGATGTCATGGTGGCTGGTACCCCAGGCGCCGTTCGGTGTGTCGGGCTGGCGTTGGGTGGTTTTGGCCAGCGCGGTGTTTGCGTTGTTCATCTGGTGGTTGCGCTCACGCTTGCCGGAATCGCCGCGCTGGCTGGCGCAGCATGGGCGGTTCGAGGAGGCCGACCAGATTCTCGCCCGCATCGAAGCACGCTGCGTGAAGGATCAGGGCAAACCGCTGGACGAGCCGGAACTGGCAGCGGTGGACATCCAGGGCAAGGGGCGTTTCGCCGATATCTGGCAGCCACCGTATCGCCGCCGGGCCTTGATGCTGATCGTGTTTCACGTGTTCCAGGCCATCGGTTTCTTCGGTTTCGGCAACTGGTTGCCAGCGTTGCTCAATGGCCAGGGTGTAAGCATCACGCATAGCTTGATGTATGCGTTCATCATCACCCTTGCCTATCCGCTGGGGCCGTTACTCTTCGTGAAATTTGCCAACCGTTTCGAGAACAAGTGGCAGATCGTCGGCTCGGCACTGGGTGCCATGACCTTCGGCACATTGTTCGCCCTGCAAACCAGCGCGTTCGGCCTGATCTTTTGCGGGGTGATGATCACCTTCTGCAACGCCTGGTTGAGCTTCAGCTATCACTCGTACCAAAGCGAATTATTCCCTACCAACATCCGCGCCCGGGCGGTAGGGTTCTGCTATTCGTTCAGCCGTTTGTCGACTGTCTTCAGCAGTTTGTTGATCGGTATTTTCCTCGAACACTTCGGCACCCCGGGCGTACTGGCGTTCATCGTCAGCAGCATGTTGATCGTCATGTTGACCATCGGCATGTTTGGCCCGCGCACCCGCAACCTGGCACTGGAAAACATTGCCCATCGCTGAAGACCTTACGGTAACTGCAGAAGCCGGCTTGCAGGCTCCTGCAATTCGGTCAGTTCAACTGCAACGTCGAGTTGAACTGGCTGATGGCGTCCACCACATGTCGCGAGCCCTGCTGGATCTCCAGGATCACCTCCCCCGCCTCGTTCGCCAGCTCCACGCCGAGCCCGGTTCGACTCAGGCTCGACTGCATGCTCGACACCGCACTCAATGACAGGTCGTGGTTCTTGCGCACCACATCGACAATCTCCAGGGTGGCCTGGCTGGTGCGTGCGGCCAGGCTGCGCACTTCATCGGCCACCACGGCAAATCCGCGCCCGTGCTCGCCGGCGCGGGCCGCTTCGATGGCGGCGTTGAGCGCCAGCAGGTTGGTCTGATCGGCAATCCCGCGGATGGTCTGGACGATCGAGCCGATGATCTCGGACTGCTTGTTCACCGCATCGATGCTCAGCGCCGCCTGGTTCAAGTCCTTGGAGATGTCCTGGATGATCTGCACCGTCTGCTGCACGACCTCGGAGCCCTTGCGCGCGCAGGCATCGTTTTGCACCGAGGTGCTGTGGGCCGAGTCCGCGGCGGATTGCAAGGTGGTCATCTGTTGGGTGATGTCGCTGGCGAACTTGACCACCTTGTACAGGCGGCCCTTGGCGTCGAACAACGGGTTGTAGGAGGCTTCCAGGAATATCGTCTGGCCCTGTTTGCTCTTGCGCTCGAATCGATGGGAGTGATATTCGCCGCGGTTCAGCGAGGCCCAGAAGTTCTTGTAGCCCTGGGATTCCGCTTCGGCGCGATGGCAGAACATGCTGTGATGCTGACCGACGACTTCATTGAGCGAGTATTGCGTGGTTTTCAGGAAGTTGTCGTTCGCCGTGATCACACGGCCTTCGGGGGTGAACTCGATCACCGCCATGGAGCGGCCAATGGCGGCGAGCCTGCTCTGGTTTTCGTGGTCCTGGTTGACCCGGGCGGAAATGTCGGTAGCCACCTTGATCACGCTGCGCACCTGCCGATCGGGACCCAGCACCGGCATGTAGCTGGCTTCGAGCCAGATCTCCTTGCCGCTCTTGTTCAAGCGCAGGAAAGTGCCGCTGATCGGTTCCCCCCGGGCGAGATCACGCCACAACCTGGCGTACTCCTCGCTGCGATAAAACGCCTCTTCACAGAATATCCGGTGATGTTTGCCGCGCACTTCTTCGGCACTGTATCCCATGGCCTTGCAAAAATTCTCGTTGGCCTCGAGGACGACGCCATCGGGGGTGAATTCAATCATCGCCATTGACCGACTGACCGCAGCCAGCTTGGCGTTGGCTTCGGTCAGCGCGCAGCTGAAACGTTCGATTTCCAGCAGGTCAGCCTTGTGATGCAGGTTAAACATGGTCGTATCACCTTTGCGCGTTTATGAAAGTTGCCGGTCTTTCAAATCCACCACTACGTTCAACAGAACAGGCACACGCGTTCCTCCAAGGAGGAGGAACCCATCAGGTGATTGGTGATGTTCGATCGGAGGGGGTCCTTATAACGACACTCTCATCAAGACATCCTTCTCTTGATAGCCCGGGGTCGGGCCAGCCCTAACGTGCTCATAAGCGAACTCCATTTCCGGATAACGTCCTGCAAGTGTGTTGGTGCCTTGGGTTGCGCACTCTGACAGCCTGGTTCGAGGGACCACATCCACCGATAACGGTCGACATGGTTAGTTACGCGTCAGCATAGACATCGGCCTTGGGCTTGCAAGGCCACTAGTCGGCCAGTATTGAGGACAAAATCGGTTCAGCGAGTGAACGTTTTGTCCGGCCGCCTATTGCGCAAACAACATGGACATGGGGGCGAATGCGATGCTCACGATCCGAGCGTTATGCCCGGTCAGTCGGCGCTGGGCAGTGATCTCCGTCCAAGTGTCGATGATGCGGATATCTTCGGGAATACTGAACGGACAGCAGCCCTTGCCAAGGATCACCTCCCTGATATTGCTCATCACCATGTTGCCCCTGGCGCCAGGCCCATCCACGCCGAAGATCTTCACTGAATGGGCCTTGTTGTTGTGCTGCCAGGAGGCGACCTGGGCACTCATACCGTAGTCGGACAGATTGACCGGCCGGCTTTTCGAAGTGCTGAGCAACGACAATTTCCTGCCTGCGAAATCCGCAGCGCTCCACAGACACACGTAACCGTAATCACAGGCGCGATCTGACTGACCTTCGTCGCCGGGTACCGGAAAGGTCAGCACAACGGCACCGTTGTCGTAAATCACTTGAGTCGAACTGACTTGATGCCCTCCGGACTGACTAAGGAGTTGTCGGTCGATTTGCTGTTGCACTTCGGCTTTTTGCCCAACCGTCATGTGCGGCTCAAACAAGGCATAGGGGCTGCGCTCGACCGTCGCCTGCTTCGCCGAAAAGAACAGTACGCCGACACCGAGGCAGAGTGCCACGAAGCTAACCAGCCATTTGCTGTTCATGCACAAACTCCGTCGCCTGGAACGCTGAACACCTTCAGCGTGAGCAGGAAACCAGAGTCACTTCGGCACAATTGACTGTCTACTGTCAGAAATAACAGGCTCGACGGATGGCACCATCAGGCGGGTTGTTGAAATAACCCCGCGCCCCGCTTGCGCGGGCCCCTCCTGCTCACTAACGTAGCGCCTTTATTGCGCGCCGCCGCCTCTACCCCGCAGGAGCTTTGCCATGGCCTCGCCAGCCCTTTCACATTTTCTACCCCGGTTCGGCGTTGCCGCAGCAGTGGCGGGTATTTTAAGCCTGACCGGTTGTCAGAGCTTCAATGCCCAGGACACCCTCCCGCCCACCTCTGGCGTACAGCCGCTCAAAGGGCTGGCGCAGAACGTTTCGGTGCGGCGCAATGCCATGGGCATGCCGTTGATCGAAAGCAACAGTTTTCACGATGCGCTGTTCGCCCTCGGCTATGTGCACGCCAGTGACCGCATTACCCAGATGGTCACCCTGCGCTTGCTCGCCCAGGGTCGATTGGCCGAGATGCAGGGCTCGGACGTGCTGGACGCCGACCGCTATATGCGCGCGGTCAACCTGAAGAAAAACGCCGGCGAGTTGTACAAGGCCTCTTCTGCGCGCCTCAAGCGCTTCTTCGAAGTCTATGCCCGCGGGGTCAACGCCTATCTGTTCCGCTACCGCGATAAGCTGCCAGCCGACCTCGTCGCCACCGGGTACAAGCCCGAGTACTGGCAGCCGGAAGATTCGGCGCTGATTTTCTGCCTGTTCAACTTCAGCCAGTCCGCCAACCTGCCCGAGGAGATTGCCTCGCTGGTGCTGGCCCAGACCGTCACCACCGACAAACTGCCGTGGCTGACCCCTTCGGCCCCGGATGAAAAACTGCCCCTGGGCGAAAGTGAAAAGCTCCAGGGCATCAAGCTCAACGGCCAAGTACCGGGGCTGGCTGACATCAGCAAGGCCACCGACCAGCTGTCCGGGCTGAATCTGCTGGGCGCCACTTCATCGAACAACTGGGCCATTGCCCCGCAACGCAGCCGCAGCGGTAAAAGCCTGCTGGCCAGCGACAGCCATGGCCCGATGGGGGTGCCGTCGCTGTTCAGTTACGTGCAGATCCGCGCACCGAAGTATCAGGCTTCCGGGGCGACCATCGCCGGCTTGCCGATGATACTGGACGGGTTCAACGGCAAAGTGGCCTGGAGCATGACGACCGTCATGGGCGATAACCAGGACCTGTTCCTGGAAAAAATCAAACGCCAGGGCAACGGGCTGTCCTACGAAACCGCTGGCAAGTGGCAGCCGGCGATCGTGCGCAACGAAACCTACTTCGTCAAAGGCCAGCGGCCGATTCGCGAAGCCGTGTTCGAAACCCGCCACGGTCCCCTGCTCAACAGTGCCCAGGGCCTGGCCCAGGGCGGCGGTTTCGGCCTGGCCTTGCAAACGCCAAGCTTTACCGACGACAAGAGCCTGGACGCCTTCTTTGACTTGTCCCGTGCGCAGAACGTCGAGAAAGCCTCGGACGCCAGCCGCGAAATTCGCGCCATTGCCCTGAACCTGGTGTTTGCCGATGCCAGCAACATTGGCTGGCAGGTCACCGGTCGCTATCCGAACCGCCGCGAAGGCGAAGGCCTGCTGCCCTCGCCTGGCTGGGAGGGGCGTTACGATTGGGACGGTTACGCCGACCCGATGCTGCACCCCTACGACCAGGACCCGGCCCAGGGCTGGCTCGGCACCGCCAACCAGCGGGTCATTCCCCATGGCTATGGCATGCAGCTGTCCAATTCCTGGTCGGCACCGGAACGTGGCGAACGCCTGGCCGAGCTGGCCGGCGTGGGCAAACATGACACCCGCAGCCTGATCGCCATGCAGTACGACCAGACCACCACCTTCGCCGCCAAGCTGAAGAAAATGTTCGAGGCACCGGGTATGTCCCAGCCGCTCAAGCAGGCCATCGAGGCTTTGCCAGTGGCCGATCGTGGCAAGGCTCGCGAGGCCTTGACCCGCCTGATGGCGTTTGACGGCAAACTCAGCCCGACTTCTGCCGACGCGGCGATCTACCAGCTGTTCCTGCAGGAAAGCACCCGGCAGATTTTCCTCGATGAATTGGGACCGCAAGGCAGCCCGGCTTGGCAAGCCTTCATCGCCAATGGCTCGCTGTCCTACGCGGCGCAGGCCGATCACTTGCTGGGGCGTGAAGACAGTCCGTTCTGGGATGATGTGCACACCGCACAGAAAGAAGACAAACCGGCGATCCTCGCCCGCAGCCTGGCCGCCGCGATCAGCGCAGGCGACAGTCAGTTGGGCGGCGATCACAAAGCCTGGCAGTGGGGCAAACTTCACCGCTATGAGTGGAAGAACACCAGTGGCCAGACTGTGCGCGGGCCTCAGCCGGCTGGCGGCGACCAGACGACCCTCAACACGGCCGCGTTCGCCGTGGGCCAGGACTTCAACACCACGCGGGCACCGGCCATGCGTCTGATCGTCGACTTCGGCCAGCCCGAACCGTTGATGGGCCAGATCGCCACCGGCCAGTCCGGCAACCCGGCCAGCCCGAACTACCTCAACGGCATCGAGCCATGGCTGAAGGGGCAGTACCAGAGCTTGCCGATGCAGCCGGCGAATTTTGACCGGGTGTATGGGACCAAGCGGTTGACCCTGACGCCTGGCAAATAACGCCTAGCCAAAATGTGGGAGCGGGCTTGCTCGAGAAGGCGGAGTACCAGTCAACATTCATGTTGAATGTGAGGCCGCTTTCGCGAGCAAGCTCGCTCCTACAGGGGTAGGTGGTTTACCCGGGAAATCCCGATAGAACTTCTCCCTGCGCGCCAGCCTCCTAGCTAACAAGCCCCTCCACCTGGATAACAACGTGGACCTTGTCATCGCGCGACCCGAAGGCTTGTACTGCCCTGCTGGCGATTTCTACATCGACCCGTGGCGGCCGGTCGAGCGTTCGGTCATCACCCACGCCCATGGCGACCACGCCCGTACTGGCAACCAGCATTACCTGGCGGCGGCACCCGGCGAGGGGATTCTGCGTGCGCGACTGGGCCAGGACATCGACCTGCAAACCCTGGCGTATGGCGAGCGGCTGCTGCATCACGGCGTCACCCTGAGTTTCCACCCCGCCGGCCACGTCCTCGGCTCGGCCCAGGTGCGCCTGGAATATGGCGGAGAAGTCTGGGTGGCGTCAGGCGACTACAAGATCGAACCCGATGGCACCTGCGCCGCCTTCGAGCCAGTGCGCTGCCACACCTTTATCACCGAGTCGACATTCGGCCTGCCGATCTACCGCTGGCAGCCCCAGGCGCAAGTGTTTGCCGAGATCAACCAGTGGTGGCAAGCCAACGCCGCGCAAGACAAAACCAGCGTGCTGTTCTGTTATTCCTTCGGCAAGGCCCAACGCATCCTCCACGGCATCGATGCCAGCCTGGGGCCCATCCTGGCCCATGGCGCGGTCGAGCCGCTCAACCGTGTTTACCGCGAGAGTGGAATAAACCTGCCACCGACGCTCTATGCCGGCGACTTCCAGAAAAACGATCCAATCCTGCGTAAAGCGCTGGTCATCGCTCCACCCTCCGCCGGTGGCAGCACCTGGATGCGCCGCTTCGGTGACTTCAGCGACGGCTTCGCCAGCGGCTGGATGCGTTTGCGCGGGGCACGTCGGCGACGCGGGGTGGATCGCGGCTTCGTGCTGTCCGATCACGCTGACTGGCCCGGTTTGCTCTGGGCCATCGAACAGACGGGTGCGCAACGGGTGATGGTCACCCACGGTTCAGTCGCAGTACTGGTGCGCCACTTGCGTGAACAAGGCCTGGACGCCCAAGGCTTCAGTACCGAGTACGGCGACGAAGAGGAGGCATCGACAGCCGAAGCCATCGAGGCGTCGCCATGAAGGCGTTTGCCCAGTTGTACGCCGAGCTCGACGCCACGACGTCGAGCAACGCCAAGCTGGCGGCGATGCAGGATTACTTTGCCCAGGCTGCACCGGAAGATGCCGCGTGGGCGGTGTACTTTTTGTCCGGAGGTCGCCCCAGGCAGTTGGTGCCGGTGCGCGTGCTGCGGGAGTTGGCCGTCGCGTATTCCGGGCTTTCACCCTGGCTGTTCGAAGAAAGTTACCAGGCGGTCGGCGACATGGCGGAAACCATTTCCCTGGTGCTGCCGGAGATGCCCTACCGCTCCAACGACGGCCTGGCGGTGTGGATCGAAGAAAAACTGCTGCCATTGCGCGGCGAATCCCCGCAGGTGCTCGCCGAGCGCCTGCCGGTGCTCTGGTCGCAACTGGACCGTCCCAGCCTGATGCTGTGCATCAAATTGATCACCGGCAGCTTTCGCGTCGGCGTCTCCAAGTTGCTGGTGACCCGGGCCCTGGCCGCCATGGCGCAGCTGGACAGCAAGCGCGTGGCCCAGCGGATGGTGGGCTACACCGACCTGTCCAACCGGCCGAGCGCCGCCAGCTACCTGAAGTTGATCGCCGCGCAATCGCCCGACGAGCATGCGCAACGCGGCGGTCAGCCGTATCCGTTTTTCCTCGCCCATGCCCTGGCGCAACCGGTCGAACAATTCGAAGCGCTGCTCGGTGCCGCCAGCCAGTGGCAGGTGGAATGGAAGTGGGACGGCATCCGGGCGCAGATCGTCAAGCGCGATGGGCGCCTGTGGATCTGGTCGCGGGGTGAAGAGCTGGTCACCGATCGCTTTCCGGAATTCGACAGCCTGATCCACTGCCTGCCCGACGGCACCGTGATCGACGGGGAAATCGTTGCCTGGAAAACCACTCGATCGGCGACCGAAGATGCCTTTGATCCGGCCCCGGATGCCCCCGCCGTGCAACCTTTCGCCCTGTTGCAGCAGCGGATCGGCCGTAAGAACCTCACCCGCAAGATTCTCAATGACGTGCCGGTAGTCATCCTCGCCTACGACTTGCTGGAATGGGAAGGCGCGGACTGGCGCAACCAACCGCAAAGCCGACGGCGCAGTCAGCTGGAGCAGGTGATCGCCCAGGCCAACAATCCACTGCTGCTCGCCTCGCCGCTGTTGACCGGAGAAGACTGGTTCGACCTCGCCCGGCAGCGGGAAGCATCGCGCAAGCTCGGGGTCGAAGGCATGATGCTCAAGGCTCGGGACGCGCTCTACGGCGTCGGTCGCACCAAGGACATGGGGGTCTGGTGGAAATGGAAAGTCGACCCCTTCAGTGTCGACGCAGTGCTGATTTATGCGCAGCGCGGTCATGGCCGCCGGGCCAGTCTCTACAGCGATTACACCTTCGCCGTCTGGGACGCGCCACCGGAAGCCAGCGAGCGCGCGCTGGTGCCGTTCGCCAAAGCCTATTCGGGGTTGACCGATGAGCAGATGCGCCAGGTCGACAGCATCGTGCGCAGAACCACGGTGGAAAAATTCGGCCCGGTGATCAGCGTCAAGCCGAGCCTGGTGTTTGAACTGGGTTTCGAGGGTATTGCCTTGTCCAAACGCCACAAAAGCGGGATTGCCGTGCGGTTTCCACGGATGCTGCGCTGGCGCCAGGACAAGTCGGTCGAAGAAGCTGATCACCTGGGTACATTGCAGGATTTGCTCGGCTGAACCCAATCTTTGCGAGCACCGCGCAGAACCAAAAAAGTGCGGGCTTTTCATCACGCCCAATTTCGTGCACTAATCGCCTCCTGCAATTTCCCGAAAACCTTTTAAACGCTTGTTCGGCACTATGGTTCGGAAATTGCTACTTTCATCAGGGCTTACGCTTACCAGTAACAATAATTCTGCGCCACAAGCGCTCATATTGGTTCTTAGGGATTGAATAATGAAAAAAGCATTGCTGACCCTTTCTGCACTGGCGTTGTGCGTGGCAGCCGGTTCCGCGCTGGCAAAGGAATACAAGGAATTGCGTTTTGGTGTTGACCCTTCCTATGCACCGTTCGAGTCGAAAGCGGCCGACGGCAACCTGGTAGGTTTCGACATCGACCTGGGGAACGCGATCTGCGCCGAGCTGAAGGTCAAGTGCAAATGGGTCGAAAGCGATTTCGACGGCATGATTCCTGGCCTCAAGGCCAATAAATTCGACGGCGTGATCTCTTCGATGACCGTCACCCCAGCCCGCGAAAAAGTCATCGACTTCTCCAACGAGCTGTTCTCCGGTCCGACCGCCTACGTGTTCAAGAAAGGTTCTGGCCT
The DNA here is from genome assembly GCF_035065025.1 of Pseudomonas sp. YuFO8. Taxonomy (NCBI): domain Bacteria; kingdom Pseudomonadati; phylum Pseudomonadota; class Gammaproteobacteria; order Pseudomonadales; family Pseudomonadaceae; genus Pseudomonas; species Pseudomonas sp. YuFO8. The sequence continues at coordinate 84,396 of NZ_JAXDEQ010000011.1, forward strand.
GACCGAAGACGTCGCTTCGCTGAAAGGCAAGACCGTCGGCTACGAACAAGGCACCATCCAGGAAGCCTACGCCAAGGCCGTGCTGGACAAGGCAGGGGTGAAAACCCAGGCTTATCAGAACCAGGACCAGGTGTATTCCGACCTGACTTCCGGTCGTCTCGATGCCGCGATCCAGGACATGCTGCAAGCTGAACTCGGCTTCCTGAAGTCGCCAAAAGGCGAAGGCTACGAAATCAGCAAGCCAGTCGACAGCGAACTGCTGCCAGCCAAGACTGCAATCGGTATTAAGAAAGGTAACACCGAGCTGAAAGCCCTTTTGGATAAAGGTATCAAAGCGTTACACGATGATGGCACCTACGCCACCATTCAGAAGAAACACTTTGGCGATCTGAACCTGTACAGCGGCAAGTAATGCCCGGCGCCCATCTCGCGATGGGCGCTTTTTTCATCCGATCAGGTTGCTGATTTATGTTCGAAAACCTCTTACAAAACCTGGGGCTCTCCGCCTTCAGCCTCAAGGGCTTTGGCCCGCTGCTGATGGAAGGCACCTGGATGACCATCAAGTTATCGGCGATGTCGCTGCTGGTGGCCGTATTGCTCGGCCTGCTCGGCGCCAGTGCCAAGCTGTCAAAAGTCAAATTGCTGCGCCTGCTTGCCCAGTGCTACACGACGCTGATCCGCGGGGTACCGGACCTGGTGCTGATGCTGCTGATCTTCTACAGCCTGCAAACCTGGCTGACGTCGCTCACCGACTACATGGAATGGGAATACATCGAGATCAACCCGTTCAGCGCAGGCGTTTTGACCCTGGGCTTCATTTACGGCGCGTACTTCACCGAAACCTTCCGCGGTGCCATCCTCGCCGTGCCTCGCGGCCAGGTCGAAGCGGCCACTGCCTACGGGCTCAAGCGCGGCCAGCGTTTTCGCATCGTGGTGTTCCCGCAAATGATGCGCTATGCCCTGCCGGGTATCGGCAACAACTGGATGGTGATGCTCAAGGCCACTGCACTGGTGTCGATCATCGGCCTCGCCGACCTGGTCAAGGCTGCCCAGGATGCGGGTAAAAGCAGCTATCAACTGTTCTACTTCCTGGTACTCGCCGCCCTGATCTACCTGATGATCACCAGCGCCTCCAACTTCATTCTGCGCTGGCTCGAACGTCGCTACGCCGCCGGTACCCGGGAGGCCGTACGATGATCGAACTCCTGCAGGAATACTGGAAAGCCTTCCTCTACACCGACGGCCAGAACATCACCGGCCTGGCCATGACCCTGTGGTTACTCAGTGCGTCGATCTTCATCGGCTTCATCGTCTCGATTCCGCTGTCGATCGCCCGGGTCTCACCGCACGCCTACATCCGCTGGCCGGTGCAGTTCTACACCTACCTGTTCCGCGGCACGCCTTTGTATATCCAGTTGCTGATCTGCTACACCGGGATCTACAGCCTGGCCGCCGTGCGCGCGCAACCGGTGCTCGACAGTTTCTTCCGCGATGCGATGAACTGCACCATCCTGGCGTTTGCCCTGAACACCTGCGCCTACACCACGGAGATTTTCGCCGGGGCGATCCGCAGCATGGCCCATGGTGAAGTCGAAGCGGCCAAGGCCTACGGCCTGACAGGCTGGAAGCTGTATGCCTACGTGATCATGCCTTCGGCGCTGCGTCGCTCGTTGCCGTACTACAGCAACGAAGTGATCCTGATGCTGCACTCGACCACCGTGGCGTTCACCGCGACCATCCCGGACATCCTGAAAGTCGCGCGGGACGCCAACTCGGCGACCTTCCTGACCTTCCAGTCGTTTGGCATCGCCGCGCTGATCTACCTGACCGTCACCTTTGCGCTGGTCGGCCTGTTCCGCCTCGCCGAACGCCGCTGGCTGGCCTTCCTCGGGCCGACCCACTAGGACCCGCTTCGGGATACAAGAAAAATGCGCCACCAGATACACGACCTGCTGGCCCCCTTGCCGGGGACCGCACGACAGATCCACAGTTTTCACTTCGGCCCACAACCGGCCAAGGGCAAGATCTACATCCAGTCGTCCCTGCATGCCGATGAAATGCCCGGCATGCTGGTGGCCTGGCACCTCAAGCAACGCCTGGCGGAGCTGGAAGCCGCCGGCCGGCTGCGCAGCGAAATCGTCCTGGTGCCCGTGGCCAACCCGGCCGGCCTGGAACAGGTGCTGATGGATGTACCGCTGGGCCGCTATGAGCTCGAAAGCGGGCAGAACTTCAACCGCTGGTTCGTTGATTTGAGCGAAGAGGTCGGCAACGCCATCGAGGGCCAACTCGGCGACGATCCGCAGCGCAACCTCGAACTGATCCGCGACAGCCTGCGCCATGCCTTGGCGCGCCAAACCGCCAGCACCCAATTGCAATCCCAGCGCCTGACCCTGCAACGGCTGGCCTGCGACGCCGACATGGTGTTGGACCTGCATTGCGATTTCGAGGCTGTCGCCCACCTGTACACCACGCCCGAGGCCTGGCCGCAGGTCGAGCCGCTGGCCCGCTACATTGGTGCGCAGGCCAGTCTTCTGGCGACCGATTCCGGCGGCCAGTCGTTCGATGAATGCTTCACCCTGCTTTGGTGGCAGCTGAAAGAGCGCTTCGGCGAACACTTCGACATTCCCCATGGCAGTTTTTCGGTCACCGTCGAACTGCGCGGCCAGGGCGACGTCAGTCACCCAATGGCCAGCCTCGACAGCCAGGCGCTGATCGATTACCTGATTCAATTTGGCGCGATTGCCGGAGAACCGGCGCCATTGCCCGACCTGCCCTACCCGGCAACTCCCCTGGCCGGGGTAGAACCTGTGGCGACCCCGGTCGGCGGCTTGCTGGTGTTCAGTGCCCTGCCGGGGCAATACCTCGAAGCCGGGCAACTGATCGCCGAAATCATTGACCCGATCAGCGACCGCGTCACGCCTGTCCATTGCACCGCCGCCGGCTTGATGTACGCCCGTTCGCTGCGCCGCATGGCCACGGCCGGCATGGTGATCGCCCACGTCGCGGGCGCCGAAGCCTATCGCAGCGGCTACCTACTTTCGCCTTGAGGATGCATGCTCCATGTACAAACTGACCATTGAAGGCCTGCATAAAAGCTATGGCGATCATGAGGTGCTCAAGGGCGTTTCGCTCAAGGCCAACACGGGTGACGTCATCAGCCTGATCGGTGCCAGCGGCTCCGGGAAAAGTACCTTCCTGCGCTGCATCAACTTCCTCGAACAACCCAACGACGGCGCCATGAGCCTCGACGGCCAGGCTATCCGCATGATCAAGGATCGCCACGGCATGCACGTGGCCGATGCCGATGAACTGCAACGGATCCGCACCCGCCTGGCCATGGTGTTCCAGCATTTCAACCTGTGGAGCCACATGACGGTGCTGGAAAACATCACCATGGCCCCGCGCCGGGTGCTGGGCTGCAGCAAGCAGGAAGCCGAAGACCGTGCCCGGCGTTACCTCGACAAGGTCGGGCTGGCGGCGCGCGTAGCGGATCAGTACCCGGCGTTCCTCTCCGGCGGCCAGCAACAACGGGTGGCGATTGCCCGCGCGTTGGCGATGGAGCCGGAAGTGATGCTGTTCGATGAACCGACCTCGGCGCTGGACCCGGAACTGGTGGGCGAAGTGCTCAAGGTGATCCAGGGCCTGGCCGAAGAAGGCCGGACCATGATCATGGTCACCCACGAAATGAGCTTCGCGCGCAAAGTGTCGAGCCAGGTGCTGTTCCTGCACCAGGGCCTGGTGGAGGAAGAAGGCGCGCCGGAGGACGTGCTGGGCAACCCGAAGAGCGAACGCCTGAAACAGTTCCTCAGCGGCAACCTGAAGTAACGGTCGCCGATGAAAGGGAAGCACGGGCTTCCCTTTCATTTGAAGTTCAGCCACTGGCGTGCTCGAGCCTGAAGCTGCCGTTCTCCACCTCGATACCTTCGGCGTCCAGGCCACGGAAACTTCCGGCAAACTGTGCGTCGCCCCCTACCATCAAATCAAGCGACCCTCGATACAACTCCGTTTCCGAGTCGCCCGTCACATGAATGATCATGGGCGAGCGCTCACACAACCCCAGAGGAAATCCGCCACTCTCGATACCCTGCGGCAGATAGATGTAAAACGTTTTGTCCTTACCATTGCTCGCCCCAAGGCAGTGCAGGCCTGGCAACTCGTAGTATTCGAGCATTGGCGCTGCTCGAAACGCGAGATGCCTCCCACCCTCCGTGATCATATCGGCGTGCAAATGCCCCGTACGAACTGACTTCATCTGAATGTTCCTTTTCATGTTCATGGACAACAGCGCAGCGATAAAACCACGGCCAATCGGCCAATAGGTTTCAACCAAACACACAGTTATTTCCGAATATGAGAAATTCTGAATCGCGTTCAGTCATTAAACCTTTCGCGCTGCGCCGTGGTCACTGAAGGAACACTCTCAGAGCGCACACCGCCGGCATGGGAACCACCACCGACTTCGCAAAACGCTGGTTTGCCGCGCGCGACTGGAAGCCGTTCGACTTTCAGAAACAGGTATGGGCCGCAGTAAAACAAGGACAGTCCGGTTTGTTGCACGCCAGCACCGGCGCCGGCAAAACCTACGCGGTCTGGTTTGGCGCGCTCAATCGCTTCGCCCACTCTTCGCCTGCGCTTGAAACACCTCGCAAACGCAAACCTGTGGCCGCTCCCCTGACCGTATTGTGGATAACCCCCATGCGCGCCTTGGCCGCCGACACGGCCCGCGCACTGGAGGCGCCGCTGCAGGATTCGCAGATTCCCTGGAGTGTCGGCCTGCGCACGGGCGATACCAGCAGCAGCGAACGGGCGCGCCAGAGCCGACGCCTGCCAACCACGCTGATTACCACCCCGGAAAGCCTGACCTTGATGCTCGCCCGAGCCGACGCCCAAACAGCGCTCTCGACCTTGCGCATGGTGGTGGTCGACGAATGGCACGAATTGCTTGGCAACAAACGCGGCGTGCAACTGCAACTGGCCCTCGCCCGTCTGCGCCGCTGGCATCCGCAATTGATCGTGTGGGGCGTATCCGCGACCTTGGGTAATCAGTCCCACGCCGAACAGGTATTGATCCCACAGGGCGGCGGCATCAGCGTTCAAGGCCGCACGCCCAAGAAACTGCAGGTGGACACGCTGCTGCCGCCCGGGATCGAACGCTTTCCATGGGCCGGACATATCGGCCTGAAAATGTTGCCGCAGGTCGCCGCGCAACTGGATGCAAGCGCCAGCAGCCTGGTCTTCACCAATACGCGAGCGCAATCGGAAATCTGGTACCAGGCCTTGCTTGAAGCCCGGCCGGACTGGGCCGGGCTGATCGCACTGCATCACAGTTCGTTGTCCCGGGAAACCCGCGACTGGGTGGAACGCGCCCTCAAGGAAGGTCAACTCAAGGCGGTGGTCTGCACCTCCAGCCTGGATCTGGGAGTGGATTTCCTGCCGGTGGAACGGGTGCTGCAAATTGGCTCGGCCAAAGGCGTGGCGCGGCTGATGCAGCGTGCGGGGCGTTCGGGGCATGCGCCGGGGCGAATTTCACGGGTGACCCTGGTGCCGACCCACAGCCTGGAGCTGATCGAAGCCGCGGCGGCACAGGATGCAGTAGCGCAGCGCCGGATCGAACCGCGAAACTCCCCCCATAAACCCCTGGATGTGCTGGTCCAGCACCTGGTCAGCATGGCCCTGGGCGGTGGGTTTGTGCCCGATGAGTTGTTTGATGAGGTCCGCACAGCCTGGGCTTATCGCGATCTCAGCGTGGCGGACTGGACCTGGGCCCTGGCTTTCGTACGCCATGGCGGGTTTTCCCTGACAGCCTACCCGGATTACCGCCGGGTTGAACCGGATGATCAGGGCATCTGGCGTGTACCCGATGCGCGACTGGCCCGACGCCACCGCATGAGCATCGGCACCATCGTCAGCGATGCGAGCATTCAGTTGAAGTTCTGGAGCAAGGGCGGCGGTGGCAAGCAACTGGGCAGTGTCGAAGAAGGCTTCATCGCGCGGCTCAAGCCGGGTGACGGTTTTCTGTTTGCCGGTCGCCTGCTGGAGTTGGTGCGCGTGGAAAACATGACCGCCTATGTCAAGCGCAGCACCGTGAAAAAAGCTGCGGTACCGCGCTGGAATGGCGGGCGCATGCCCCTTTCCAATGAACTGGCGCAAGCGGTGGTGGAGCGGTTCAGTGCGGCGGCGCGCGGCGAGTTCAGCGGCCCGGAAATGCAGGCATTGCGTCCACTGCTGGAGGTGCAGCAACGCTGGTCTGGCTTGCCGACGTCGCAATCGTTGCTGGCCGAAGCGCTGAAGTCCCGTGAGGGCTGGCACCTTTTCCTGTATCCCTTCGCCGGCCGCCAGGTGCATCTGGGCCTGGCGAGTTTGCTGGCGTGGCGAGTCAGCCAGCAGCAGGCGCTGACGTTTTCCATCGCGGTCAATGACTATGGACTTGAACTGCTCAGCGCCACCCCTGTGGATTGGGTACAAGCACTGAACCCGGGGTTGTTGAGCCCAGAGCATTTGCTGGGGGACGTAGTCGCCAGCCTGAATGCCGGAGAGCTGGCCTTGCGGCGCTTTCGAGAAATCGCCCGGATCGCCGGGTTGGTGTTCGCCGGTTACCCCGGCGCACCGAAAAGCACACGGCAAGTTCAAGCCTCGAGCGGGTTGTTCTTCGAAGTGTTCAAACAGTACGACGCAGGCAATCTGCTATTGGCCCAGGCCGGCGAAGAAGTCCTACGGGAGGAACTGGATATTCATCGCCTGGAACAGACGTTGACGCACATCAGTTCACTCAGTCTCGACCTGCATCAGGTCAAACGTCCTACGCCACTTGGGTTTCCACTGCTGGTGGAACGCATGCGCGAGAGCATGAGTTCAGAAAAACTCGCCGACCGCATCCGGCGCATGGTCAGCGACCTCGAGAAAACCGCCAGTACAGGGAAAGCCTGATGAGTACGCCCTACCCTGTGCAACTGGCCGGCGAGGAGCTCTGGCTGCTGCCGGAAAAAGCCCTCTACTGGCCCGCGCAACAAGCCCTGTTGATCGCCGACGTGCATTTCGGCAAGGCCGCCGCTTACCGCAGCCTTGGCCAACCGGTGCCCCAAGGCACCACCCGCCGCAATATCGCCGTGCTCGATGGACTACTGGCCACCCTGCCCTGCCGCCAGCTGATTTTCCTCGGGGACTTTCTTCACGGTCCGGGCTCTCATGCGAGCGCCACGCTGAAAGCCTTGGCTGACTGGAGAGCACGCAACGCCGAGCTGGCCATGACGCTGATTCGCGGCAACCACGACAAGCGCGCCGGGGATCCTCCGGCCTCGTTGAACATTCGCGTGGTGCCTGAGCCGTTGTTGCTGGGGCCATTCGCCTTGCAGCACGAACCCGAGCCGCATCCGCATCGGCATGTGCTTGCCGGTCACGTGCATCCGGTCTATCGGCTCCACGGTCGGGGTCGGCAGACCCTGCGGCTGGCCTGTTTCAGGCTTGGCGAGGAAATCAGCCTGCTACCGGCCTTCGGCGCGTTCACCGGTGGCTATCAAGTTGAAAGGGGTGACGACTGCAGAATTTTTGTCATCGGCGACAACGAAGTATGGCCAGTGTCCTTGCCCTTGTAGGAGCGAGCTTGCTCGCGATGGACGTAAGGGCACCGCGTATTGTCAGGAAGCCCGCGTCATCGTTAACGACCTTCGCGAGCAAGCCCGCTCCCACAGGTACAGGAGAATATCTCAGGCGACCGGCGCAGGAGGCGGCTCGTCGGGCAGCGTCGGCTCACCGGGTTCGGTCGGTTGTTCGTTGGGGGTATCGGGATCAGGCTGGCCGGGGATGCCACCGGCCATGCTGATTGGCGGATGTGCCAACAAGGACCAGGCCAAAACGCCAACCTGATTGGGCTCAAGCCTTGCCAGTTCGGCACTGATACGGGGGTCGATCTTCATATAGCACTCCTGGGCGATGGCCCGACCCGCCTTGCGCAGATCGGAACAGTACACTCCATAGAGTGTACGCTCGCCCAGGAATTCCCACGGTTCGTCAGACGGCTGACTCAGGTGCGCGGCAGGGTGACGCCACGCTGGCCCTGGTACTTGCCGCCACGGTCCTTGTAAGACACTTCGCACTCTTCGTCCGACTCAAGGAACAGCATTTGCGCCACGCCTTCGTTGGCGTAGATTTTCGCCGGCAGGTTGGTGGTGTTGGAGAATTCCAGGGTCACGTGGCCTTCCCACTCAGGCTCGAGCGGCGTCACGTTGACGATGATGCCGCAGCGGGCGTAGGTGCTTTTACCCAGGCAGATGGTCAATACGTTACGCGGGATGCGGAAGTATTCGACGGTGCTGGCCAGGGCGAAGGAGTTCGGTGGAATGATGCACACGTCGCTGTGGATGTCGACGAAGCTGCCCGCATCGAAGTTTTTCGGGTCGACGATCGCCGAATTGATGTTGGTGAACACCTTGAAGTGGTTGGTGCAACGCACATCGTAGCCGTAGCTGGACACGCCGTAGGAGATCACACGGCTATCGTCGCTGCCACGCACCTGGCGCTCGACGAAAGGGTCGATCATGCCGTGTTCCTGCGCCATGCGGCGAATCCACTTGTCCGATTTGATGCTCATGGCGGGTGTCCTGAATAGCGAGGTGGAAAAAATCTGTCCGGCATCTTACCGGGCGCGCCGCCGGGTTCAAAGTGCGCGCTGCAATTCTCGCCGGACATCCAGGAATTACCTGCGTTGGCGACGAACCGACACACCGTCGATCCTTAAAACAGAGAAACCTTCGCAAGAAGCATTGGCACGTTCCGGAAAAAGGGTTAAGGTGGCGTCACTGTGCTGCTTGTGTCACTGAGAATCTCTACACGATATGTTGAATTTCGATCCAACCATCTACAAGAATTTTTCCTGCTCTTTGCACTCAGTCTCGGCCAGGGTTTTTCCTGAGTCGCAGTTATCTTTGTTCAAGGAGTTACACCATGTCTAATCGCCAAACCGGTACCGTTAAGTGGTTCAACGATGAAAAAGGCTTCGGCTTCATCACTCCACAATCCGGTGACGACCTGTTCGTTCACTTCAAAGCTATCCAATCCGACGGCTTCAAAAGCCTGAAAGAAGGCCAACAGGTTTCTTTCATCGCTACCCGCGGTCAGAAAGGTATGCAAGCTGAAGAAGTTCAAGTTATCTAACTTGTACTTGCTTTAGTAAAAAGCCCCGCCCTCAACAGCGGGGCTTTTTTGTGCCTGCAGGTTTTTCACAGGCAAAAAAAGATCGCAGCCTTCAGCAGCTCCTACATGGAGCTGCCGCAGACTGCGATCTTTTTGCGTCTTACCAGGTCACGCCAAACCCTGCCGTGTACCGGGTCTTGTCCAGGTCAGCATCATCAGTCCCGTCGATGATGTCTCGCTCGGCCTTGAGGTTCAGTGACGCCCAATCCGTCACCTTGTAACGCAGCCCCATCTCGGCATCCAGCGCATACTCGGCCACGCCCGACAGCGGCTTGCCCACCTCGCCATTGGTGAAGAACTCCACTTTCTTGCCAATCAGGTAGCGGTTGTAGTCCCACTTCATCGCGACAGAATAGAAGTTCTCCTTGCTGCCATCGCTGAACTGGTAATCCGTGCGATTGACCAGCGAGCCCAGGGAGAATGCGCCCAGCTCGTCATCCCAGAACTGATAACCAGGACCGGTACCGACGGTGCGCTGGCGGGAAAGGTCTTCGACCTTGTCACGCTTGTACACCAGGCGACCTTGCCAGAACCATTTGTCCGTCAGGAAACGGTCGAGGGAGTACTCTCCCCGCCAATTGTCCGTGGTGGTCACGTCATCCTGATACTCGCGGTTGTACTCGCCTTCTGCGATGTGCCGCCAGCGGCCATGACGCGCAGTGGTCTTGAAGTCGATGTCGTAATCATCGGTATCTTTCTCGGCACGCTGGTAATCGAGGGCCGCATCGATATTGCCTTTCCACACCAGATCCTCGACCACCGGCTTGGGCTTGAGGATTTGCTGGACACTCGCCAGCTCTACCGTCTTGGGCCCATCACCGTTTTCCAAGGTCACCTTGCCGTCATCCGCCGCGTGCAGCGACTTGGCCTTCTCGCCGGTGTAGGCGTCCTGCTTGACCAGCAGTTGCTGATCACTTTCCAGGGTCTTGACCTGCTTCCAGTCGATCGGCACCGCACCGGCATATTCGGTCTGGACCAGCAACTTGCCGCCATCGAACAGGATGATCTTGCCGCTCAGCTTGTCACCGTTCTTCAACCAGACGGTATCCGCGAGCAAGGGAGTGGAGGCAGTGACGACAGCGAGGCATAGCAAGGTTCTGGACAACATAAGCAAATAAAAGGCTCAGGTTCGCGAAAAAAAGTCGGCATTATCCGCAGGAATAAGACCCTAGCAAGGACTGACCCAACTATTTCTATTGAGTTCATTTCTCAATTGGCGATCCAGCATTTACCCTACAGACGGTACTGCGAACGACTTCAGGAACTGCGAACGTGATCGAGCCGACAGAACAACCCGACAGTCCCGCGCAAATCCGACGCACGGCGCTCTACCTGACGCTCGCGTCAGTACCCGAAGGCAAGGTCGTGAGTTATGGTCAACTCGCCGAACTGGCGGGACTGGGACGCGCCGCTCGCTGGGTCGGCAGGACACTGAGCCAACTGCCCGGCGACAGCAAATTACCCTGGCACCGCGTACTCGGTGCCGGCGGGCGCCTGAGCCTGCCCGCAGGCAGTCCCTCCGGGGACGAACAGCGCGCACGATTGCGCATGGAGGGCATCAGTATCCAGAACAATCGTGTTGATATTCAGCGTCATGGGTGGCGCCCGGTAGAGCACAGCGGTTAGAGTGCGCGCTTTGTTTCCGTATTTCTTGAGGCAGACTCCAGCCCATGCCCCGTAAAACCTGGCGCGCCGCGCTTGCTGCCTATGCCAGCCCTTCGACGCTTGTACTGTTATTGCTGGGTTTCGCCGCCGGCTTGCCCTACATGCTGGTGTTCTCGACGCTTTCGGTCTGGTTGCGTGAAGCCGGTGTGGCGCGCGAAACCATCGGCTACGCGAGCCTGATCGGCCTGGCGTATGCCTTCAAATGGGTCTGGTCGCCCCTGCTCGACCAATGGCGCCTGCCGTTGCTCGGCAAACTCGGCCGACGCCGTTCCTGGCTGGTGTTGTCGCAAGGGCTGGTGATTCTCGGCCTGGTCGGGATGGGCTTCTGTGACCCGCAAAAGCATTTGTCCTGGCTGATCGCCATCGCGGTGGTCGTCGCCTTCGCCTCGGCCACGCAAGACATTGCAGTGGATGCCTACCGCCTGGAAATCGCCGACGACAGTCGCCAGGCGGCGCTCGCCGCCAGCTACATGTCCGGCTATCGCATCGCGGCACTGCTGGCCACGGCCGGCGCGCTGTTCTTCGCCGAAGGCTTCGGCTCCACCGGCTTCAACTACAAGCATTCGGCCTGGGCCGGCACTTACCTGTTGTTCGGCGCCCTGATGGTCCCGGCGCTGCTCACTTCGTTGTTCATGCGCGAACCTGCCGTACCGCTGCGTACGCAACTGCAAGCCGGGCGCTACAGCTTCGTCCATCAACTGGCCTCGGTGTTCGTCCTGATCGTGCTGCTGGTGTCCGTGCCAGCCATGTTTACCCAGCTGTACAACACCGACTTTGCCAGCGTGCTGTTCGAAGGCGTGAGCCTGCTCGACCTGCTGCTCGAAGACCGCGCGTTCCTGCGCGCCATCCTCTACACCACGCTCACCGCCCTGTGCCTGTCGGCCATGGGCCGCCGGGGCCTGGCGCCGGTGCTGACGCCGGTCAACGACTTCATCCTGCGTTATCGCTGGCAAGCGCTGCTGCTGCTGGGGCTGATCGCCACCTATCGGATGTCCGATACGGTGATGGGCGTGATGGCCAACGTGTTCTACATCGACATGGGTTTCACCAAGGACCAGATCGCCAGCGTCAGCAAGATCTTCGGCCTGATCATGACCCTGGTGGGCGCCGGCATGGGCGGCCTGCTGATCGTGCGCTTTGGCATCCTGCCGATCCTGTTCATCGGCGGTGTCGCGTCGGCGGGCACCAATATATTGTTCCTGATGCTCGCCGACATGGGCGCCGACCTGAACATGCTGATCCTGACCATTTCCCTGGACAACTTCAGCTCGGGCCTGGCGACCTCGGCGTTCGTCGCCTACCTGTCGAGCCTGACCAACCTCAAGTTCTCCGCCACCCAGTACGCCCTGCTCAGTTCGATCATGCTCTTGTTGCCGCGCCTGATCGGTGGTTATTCGGGGGTCATGGTAGAGAAGTTTGGCTATCACAATTTCTTCCTGATCACCGCCCTGTTGGGCGTTCCGACGCTGCTGCTGATCGCCCTGCACTGGTTCCAGGAGAACCGTCGCGCCGGTCCGACACCAACGCCTGAACCGGTTCCGACCCAGGTCGTTGAAGAATCCTAGGAAACACCCGCAGAATTCCTACAGAGGACGGAGTCAATTCCGTCCTGCTGCCACCGCACCGACCGCACGCCTGTACGCCAGCGGAACTCGCCCGTACAATGCTCCGTCATTTCTCGTCATCAGCAATCGATAACGGCCAACCATGCGCACCAGTCAATTTTTGCTTGCCACACAGAAAGAAACGCCTTCCGACGCGGTCGTGATCAGCCATCAGCTGATGCTGCGCGCCGGCATGATCCGCAAACTCGCCTCGGGCCTGTACACCTGGCTGCCGATGGGCTTGCGAGTGATGCGCAAGGTCGAAGCCGTCGTTCGCGAAGAAATGAACGCCGCCGGCTCGCTCGAAGTGTTGATGCCGAGCACTCAACCGGCTGAGCTGTGGCAGGAATCCGGGCGCTGGGAAGAGTACGGCCCTGAATTGCTGCGCTTCAAGGATCGCCACGGTCGCGATTTCTGCGCAGGCCCGACCCATGAAGAAGTCATCACCGACCTGATGCGCAACGAGTTGAGCAGCTACAAGCAGCTGCCGATCAACCTGTATCAGATCCAGACCAAATTCCGTGACGAGATCCGTCCACGCTTCGGTTTGATGCGCGGCCGCGAATTCATCATGAAGGACGCCTATTCGTTCCACGCTGACCAGCCTTCGCTGCAGGTTACGTACGACCGCATGCACCAGGCGTACTGCAACGTGTTCACCCGCCTGGGCCTGAAGTTCCGCCCTGTGGAAGCCGACAACGGCTCCATCGGCGGCGCCGGTTCCCACGAGTTCCACGTGCTGGCCGAGTCCGGCGAAGACGATATCGTCTTCAGCAACGGTTCCGACTACGCGGCGAACATCGAGAAGGCCGAAGCCGTGCCACGCGAATCCTCGCGCGCCGCTGCGACCGAAGAACTGCGCCTGGTCGACACGCCGGACACCAAGACCATTGCCGCGCTGGTGGAAAAATTCAATCTGCCGATTGAGAAGACCATCAAGACCCTGATCGTGCACGCTGAGGAAGAAGGCAAGCTGATTGCCCTGATCATCCGTGGCGATCACGAACTGAACGAAATCAAGGCGGCGAACCAGCCAGGCGTGGCCAGCCCGCTGGTCATGGCCAGCGATGCCGAACTGCGTGACGCCATTGGCGCCGGCGCCGGTTCCCTGGGCCCGTTGAACCTGCCGCTGCCAATCATCATCGACCGCTCCGTCGAGCTGATGAGCGATTTCGGCATCGGTGCCAACATCGACGACAAGCACTACTTCGGCGTGAACTGGGAACGCGACCTGCCAGTACCGACCGTGGCCGACCTGCGTAACGTGGTCAGCGGCGACCCAAGCCCGGATGGCAAGGGCACCCTGGAAATCAAGCGCGGCATCGAAGTCGGGCACATCTTCCAGCTGGGCAACAAGTACAGCAAGGCGATGAAGTGCGAAGTGCTGGGCGAGAACGGCAAGCCGGTCACCCTGGAAATGGGTTGCTACGGCATCGGCGTGTCCCGCGTGGTCGCGGCTGCCATCGAGCAGAACAACGACGACAAGGGCATCTTCTGGAGCGACACCCTGGCGCCCTTCCAGGTCGCCCTGGTGCCACTGCGCTACGAAACCGAACTGGTTCGCGAAGCCACCGACAAGCTGTATGCAGAACTGACTGCCGCCGGCTTCGAAGTGCTGCTGGACGACCGCGACAAGAAAACCAGCCCGGGCATCAAGTTCGCGGACATGGAGCTGATCGGCATTCCTCACCGGATCGTGGTCAGCGACCGCGGTCTTGCCGAAGGCAACCTGGAGTACAAGAGCCGTACCGAGGCCGAGCCGCAAGCGCTGCCGGTCGCCGACGTGCTGCCTTTCCTTCAGGCCCGTATCCGCCGCTGAAACCAGATAGAGACGTCATGTTCAAGCGAAACACCTTAGGCCTCGGTGGTGCCGCCCTGTGCGGCGCCCTGCTGGTCAGCGGCTGTGCCAATCACATGTCACAACGCAGCGAGCACGAGGAACGTGTCGAGCGCAAACTGCTCGATCACAGCCTGCAGATCGATGTTGGCGAGCCCAAGGTGCTTGAGCTGCCGCAACGCCGGGTGAAAATCCACGAGCAGAAGACTTTTGAAGTCACCGAGTTCGAGGTCACCCGCCATTACGATCGCTACACCCCGTACCAACCCTGGCGGGAGGTCTATGAGATCCCGCTGGGCGCGGTCGCGGTGGTGGCCGGTGTCGGCGCCAATGTGGCCAACGTGTTCGCCCTGGGCAATCTGCCGGACAGCATGACCCGGGACTGGTTCAGCTACGGCTTCGCCGGGCTCAACCCGTTCATGAACGTGCAGTCCCATGGACGCGCCCAGCAGAACCTGGCCGGCATCGACGAAGTCCAGCTCGACAAGCGCACGGAGTATTCGAGCCTGCCCTGGAGCGAGCGTCCGGTCGAAGTCAAGGCCGGCAAGGAAACCTTCGAGATGAGCACCGACAAGAATGGCGTATTGCGCCTGAACCTGTTGGACAGCCCGTTCGCCGAACATGACCTCAACCACCTGAGCAAGCTGCAGATCAACGTCCAGGACGCCAAGGACGATGTGCACAGCGATTCGTCGCTGGCCGTCAGCAGCACCTTGCGCGGCAAGTTGCTCGAAGCCCACGGGTTGATTTACGACGACCTTGAAGACGACGAAGTGAGCCAGTGGGTGCACCGGGTCAAGCGCCTGTCGGAGCTGGGCCTGGAAGAAGAAGCCACCGAGCTGGAACAAAGCCTGATCGAGCTGACCCGCAACGATCCGGAGTTGCAGACCGAATTCCTCAAGTCCCTGACCAAGGATGCCGGGCGACTGGTGGCGGCGGATCCCCGACCGAACTGAGGCACCTGTTAAAAGATCGCAGCCTTCGGCAGCGCCTACAGGGGTTCACATTCCCCTGTAGGAGCTGCCGCAGGCTGCGATCTTTTGATTTTTAACGCTCAAACAACTCCATCTGCTCGAACCCACCCCGCAGATCCTCCAGCCTCACCCCCACCCCCAACAACCGCACCGGTTTGCCTCCACGGTTGAACGCCTGGGTCAGCAACAACTGATAACTGCCCAGATCCCGCCCTGCCCCGGCCTGCTCCAGCGTGGTCTGGGTGAAATCATGGAACTTCACTTTGACGAAGGGTTTGCCCGGCCGATAGCTGCTGTCGATTCGCGCCATGCGCGATGCGAGGGTTTCCAGCAGTTCCGGCAGTTTGTCCAGGCAGCTGCGCAGGTCCGGCAAGTCGACGTCGTAGGTGTTTTCGACACTGATGGACTGGCGGCGACTGTCGTTATGCACCAGGCGATCATCGATCCCACGGGCCAGGCTCCAGAGTCGCTCGCCAAAACTGCCGAATTCGCGCACCAGCGCCAACTTGTTCCACTCACGCAGCTGCGAGCAGTCGACGATGCCGAGCTTGCCCAGCCTGTCGGCGGTGACTTTACCCACCCCGTGCAACTTGCTCACTGGCAAGCCGCTGACAAACGCCTCGACCTGATCCGGGGTGATGACAAACAAGCCGTTGGGCTTTTTCCAGTCGCTGGCGATCTTGGCCAGGAACTTGTTGGGCGCCACCCCGGCAGAGACGGTGATGTGCAACTGATTGGAGACGCGCCGGCGAATGTCCTGGGCAATGCGCGTCGCACTGCCGCCAAAATGCGCGCTGTCCGACACATCGAGGTAGGCCTCATCCAGGGAAAGCGGCTCGATGATCTCGGTGTAATCGCGAAAGATCGTGTGAATTTCCCTGGACGCTTCTCTATAAGCTTCCATGCGCGGCTTCACGATCGTCAGGTCCGGGCACAGCTTCAAAGCATGCCCGGAGGACATGGCCGAGCGCACGCCATAGGCCCGCGCTTCATAGTTGCAGGTGGCAATCACCCCGCGCCGGTCCGCCGACCCGCCTACCGCCAGGGGTTTTCCAGCCAGGCGCGGGTCGTCCCGCATCTCGATGGCGGCGTAGAAACAGTCACAATCGACGTGGATGATCTTTCGCTGGGTCATTTCAACGCGGTGTTCATGAAGTAGAAATAGCGTCACGCGGTGTAGGAAAAACAGTATCTCACTGACAACTGTATATAGCACCAGTACCCGGACGGATCTTTTTCATTCGTTGGAACCGGCCAGAAATTTATTTTCTCAATCGAGAAGTTCACTCCAATAGAGCCGCAGCCCTTGCCATGCCTGCCTCTCAGGCCTCCAGAGTGCGGCAATTTACAGCTAAGCGATTGAACAGGAACAGGTTTTATCAAAATAGCAGGTTGACACACCCGCGTATTTCTATAGAATGGCCAACACAGACGCGGGATGGAGCAGTCTGGTAGCTCGTCGGGCTCATAACCCGAAGGTCGTCGGTTCAAATCCGGCTCCCGCAACCAAACATCAAAAAAGGCTACTCGAAAGAGTGGCCTTTTTTGTATCTGTTGAAAAAGTCCTTTCGCAACAATGACCTGTCACTCTTCAGTGAGCCCTCCGGGTCACCGATTCACTGAGTTCCGACTATGCTCAATCCCAGGCTGAGCCCTCTACGACTGTCGACGAACCGTTACCGGGACTCGGTGCCGGGCGTTAATATTTGTGATTATTTTTTTCTACAGGGATTGGTAACTTGGCTGGATACCCCCATCCTGTCGCGCACAATCCAAGAGGTGATTGATGCGCGCCAACTCGTCTGATCCACAAGACACCGTCACAGCGACACAACCGATCAAGGCGCAACGCCTGCGCTTGCTTGATCGAATCAGCAAATACCGCCAACCCATCGGCCTGGCGGTCACCCTGTTGTTGTTCACCATCGCGCTGATTGCCTGTCGTCACCTGTTGAGCGAGCTCGACCTGAACGCGTTGCACGACTCGATCCTCGAGGTTCCGCAACCGGCACTGCTGGGCGCGCTGGGCGCTACCGTCGTCGGTTTCATCATCTTGCTGGGTTACGAATGGTCCGCCAGCCGCTACGCCGGCGTGAGCCTGGCCCCGCGAACCCTGGCACTGGGCGGTTTCACCGCTTTTGCCATCGGCAATGCCATTGGCCTTTCGATGCTGTCCGGCGGCTCGGTTCGCTACCGCCTGTATGCGCGCCATGGCCTTGGGGCGACCGAAGTCGCGCGCATGACACTGTTCGCCAGCCTCTCGCTCGGCTGCGCCCTGCCCCCGCTCGCCGCGCTGGCGACACTCAGCGACCTGCCCGACGCTTCCGCCGCCCTGGGGCTTTCGCAAGTCTTGCTGGGCACCCTGGCGACGGCTGTGTTGCTGCTGTTCACGGTACTGGCCATCGGCATCTACCGCCGTCGCCTGCCGGAACAACCCTACGCCGACAACCTGCTGGTCAGGATCGGCCGCCGCACCTTGCGCCTGCCCGGGCGCCGCCTGACCTTCCTCCAACTGATCATTACCGCACTGGACGTGGCCGCCGCCGCCACCGTGCTCTATCTGTTGTTGCCGGAGGCGCCGCCGTTCGGCGCGTTTCTCCTGGTTTACCTGCTGGCCCTGGCCGCTGGCGTGCTCAGCCATGTGCCGGGCGGGGTCGGCGTGTTCGAAGCCATCTTGCTCGCGGCCTTCTCCGACACACTCGGCGCCGCACCACTGGCTGCCGCCCTGCTGCTCTATCGCCTGATCTATGTGGTGCTGCCGATGCTGGTGGCCTGCCTGTTCCTGCTGATCAGTGAAGGCCAGCGTCTGTTCCAGACTCGCCAGACCCTGCGCGCCGCTTCCGGCCTGGCCGCGCCTATCCTGGCGGTGCTGGTCTTCCTGTCCGGCGTGGTCTTGCTGTTCTCCGGCGCGACCCCGGAAATCGACACGCGCCTTGAACACATCGGCTTTCTGATCCCGCACCGCCTGGTCGACGCTTCGCACTTTGGCGCCAGCCTGATCGGCGTGTTGTGCCTGTTGCTGGCCCAGGGCCTGCGTCGTCGCCTGTCGGCGGCGTGGATGTTGACCACCATTCTGCTGCTGGTCGGCGCCCTGCTCTCCCTGCTCAAAGGGTTCGACTGGGAGGAAGCCACTCTGATGGTGCTGACGGCGAGCCTGCTGGGGGTTTTCCGCCGCTCGTTCTATCGCCCCAGCCGCCTGACCGAACTGCCGTTCTCGCCCCTTTACCTGGTGGCCAGCGTGTGCGTGCTCGGCGCCTCGATGTGGCTGCTGCTGTTCGCCTATCAGGACGTTCCGTACAGCCACCAACTCTGGTGGCAGTTCACCCTCGATGCCGATGCCCCCCGTGGCTTGCGCTCGCTGCTCGGCGCGGCGGTCCTGCTGGTGGTGGTGTCCCTGACCTGGTTGCTGCGCACCGCTCGCCCGGTGATCCACCTGCCGACACCCGATGAGCTTGCGCGCGCGAGCAAGATCCTCATGGCCTCCGCCCAGCCGGATGGCGGCCTGGCCCTGACCGGCGACAAGGCGCTGCTGTTCCACCCCAACGACGAGGCGTTCCTGATGTACGCCCGCCGCGGCCGCAGCCTTGTCGCACTGTATGACCCGATCGGTCCGGGGCAGCAACGGGCGGAAATGATCTGGCAGTTCCGCGACCTGTGCGACATCCATCACGCCCGCCCCGTGTTCTATCAAGTGCGCGCGGAGAACCTGCCGTACTACATGGACATCGGCCTGACCGCGATCAAGCTTGGCGAAGAGGCCAGGGTCGATCTCGTGCGCTTTGACCTCGAGGCCAAGGGCAAGGAGATGAAGGACCTGCGCTACACCTGGAACCGTGGCACCCGCGACGGCCTGTCGCTGGAGATCCATGAGCCGGGCCAGGCGCCGATGGATGAACTCAAGGTAATTTCCGATGCCTGGCTGACCGGCAAGAACGTGCGCGAGAAAGGCTTCTCCCTCGGCCGCTTCAGCGACGATTACCTCAAGCACTTTCGCATTGCGGTGATCCGTTTCGAAGGACGCCCGGTGGCGTTCGCCAACCTGCTCGAGACCTACGGCCATGACCTGGCCAGCCTCGACCTGATGCGCGCACACCCGGACGCCCCCAAGCTGACCATGGAGTTCATGATGGTCGGCCTGATCCAACATTATAAGAGTCACGGATACGCGCGCTTCAGCCTGGGCATGGTGCCGTTGTCGGGGTTGCAACCCCGGCGTGGTGCACCGCTGACCCAGCGACTGGGCTCGATGGTCTTCCGCCGTGGTGAGCAGCTCTACAACTTCCAAGGCTTGCGCCGCTTCAAAGACAAGTTCCAGCCTGACTGGGAACCCCGTTATATGGCCGTGCCCGCCGGACTCGATCCGCTGGTTGCCTTGGCCGACACTGCCGCCCTGATCGCGGGCGGCTTGACTGGATTGGTGAAACGCTGATGATTCAACGCTCCCTGCGCTATGTACTGGGCACCCTGGTAGTGGTTGCCCTGATTCTCGGTGGTGGCTACTGGTACCTCAAACGCCCGGCACCGGAACCGACCCTTGAGCAATTGACCCCGAACGACGGCGCCGCGATGACCCGGGTTATCCCTGGCACCACGGCAAAGGCTCAGGTGTTGGTGGCGGTCAATGAAGAACAGAAACTCAGCGACAAGCAATTGCTGACCCTGAGCCGCAGCGGTTCGGCAGAGATTGTCCAGGTGATCCTGCCCAAGGACTGCCTGCTGCAAAGCCGTGCCTTGCAGTCGGGCCTGCGGGAACTGAAAGGCCCGGCCACGCTGGTCAGCGGCATCGGCCCGGGCGCGGTGCTGGCCTGGCGCTGGTTGTCCGAGCAGAAGAACGACAAGGCCCAGGCCGTGTCGGTGGACCTGGCCCTGGAAAAACCCGGCTGCACCCACCTGCTGCCGAAAAGCGCCGCCCATGGCCATTGGCTAGTGGCGTGGAACGACAACCCGGACGACACCAGCGCCGGCTTCGTGCGCGACCAGCCCAACGCTGAAACCAGCATCAGCGACTACGACATCAACCTGCCGCAAGTGCTGAATAACGAACTGCGCAAACTGCTGGTCGGTGGCGACAAGGACGCGGGCGGCTTGCAGATTCCAGTGGTAGAAGTGCCCGCCGGCCAGGCCAAGGACACCGTGACCCTGTTCCTGTCGGGTGATGGCGGCTGGCGCGACCTCGACCGCGACGTGGCGGGCGAGATGGCCAAGATCGGCTACCCCGTGGTCGGCATCGACACCCTGCGCTACTACTGGCAGCACAAGAGCCCCGAGCAAAGCGCCCTGGACCTCGCCGAGCTGATGCAGCACTACCGGCAGAAATGGGGCACCAAGCGCTTCATCCTGACCGGCTACTCGTTCGGCGCCGATGTGCTGCCAGCGATCTACAACCGCCTGGCAGAGTCCGAGCAGCAGCGCGTCGACGCCATTATCCTGCTGGCCTTCGCCCGCACCGGCAGCTTCGAGATCGAAGTCGAAGGCTGGCTCGGCAACGCCGGCAAAGAAGCCGCCACCGGCCCGGAAATGGCCAAGCTGCCCGCCGCGAAAGTGGTGTGCATCTACGGTGAAGAAGAAGTGGACGAAAGCGGCTGTACCGACAAGACCGCCGTGGGCGAAGTCATCAAATTGCCCGGCGGCCACCACTTCGACGAAAACTACCCGGCCCTGGCACAGCGGTTGGTGGGTGTGATCCAGAAGCGCCAAGTGCAGGAAACTGAAGCTCAGGAGTGATCTGAGCCGCACAAAAAAGCCCCCGCAGCCTTTTGGTTGCGGGGGCTTTTTTATGGATGCGTGATGTCCCCAAAAGATCGCAGCCTGCGGCAGCTCCTACAGGGGAATGTGTACACCTGTAGGAGCTGCCGCAGGCTGCGATCTTTTGATCTTACATCTCCACCTGCGTCCCCAACTCAATCACCCGGTTCAACGGCAGATTGAAGAAGCGCAAATTGCCGTTGGCGTTCTGCAACATGAACGCGAACAACCCCTCGCGCCAGCGGGCCATGCCTTCGAGCTTGGAGGCGATGACCGTCTCGCGGCTGAGGAAGTACGTGGTGCGCATCGGGCTGAAATCCAGCTCATCGAGATGACAGAGTTTCAGCGCCTTCGGCACGTCAGGCTCGTCGGTGAAACCGAAATGCAGGATCACCCGGAAGAAGCCTTCGCCGTAGGATTCGACCTCGAAGCGCCGGCTCGCCGGCACGCGTGGAATATCCTCGTAGACAACGGTCAGCAGCACCACCTGCTCGTGCAGTACCTGGTTATGCAACAGGTTGTGCAACAGCGCGTGGGGCACGGCGTCCGGTCGCGCGGTGAGGAACACTGCCGTGCCCTGCACGCGATGCGGCGGTTGCACGGCGATGCTGCTGATGAAAATCTCCAGCGGCAAGCCACCCTCGTCGATACGCTCCACCAGCAATTGCTTGCCGCGTTTCCAAGTGGTCATCAACACGAACAGCGCAATACCGGCGATGACCGGGAATGCCCCGCCCTGGACGATTTTCGGCACATTGGCGGCGAAGTACACCCCGTCCACCAGCAGGAAACCCAGCAGGATCGGCACCGCCAGCACCGGCGGCCACTTCCACAGCAGCAGTATCACCGCCGACACCAGGATACTGGTCATCAGCATGGTCCCGGTCACCGCTACGCCATAGGCCGAGGCCAGGGCACCGGAGGATTCGAAACCCAACACCAATAGCACCACGCCAACCATCAGCGCCCAGTTCACCGCGCCGATGTAGATCTGGCCCTGTTCGGCGCTGGAGGTGTGCTGGATGTGCATGCGTGGAATGTAGCCGAGCTGGATCGCCTGACGGGTCAGGGAGAACGCGCCGGAAATCACCGCCTGGGAAGCGATCACCGTGGCCAGGGTCGAAAGACCGACCAGCGGAATCAATGCCCAGCTCGGCGCCAGCAGATAGAACGGGTTGCGCGCGGCTTCCGGATCGCCCAGCAGCAGCGCCCCCTGGCCGAAGTAATTGAGCACCAGCGCCGGCAGCACCAGGATGAACCAGGCGCGGGCAATCGGCTTGCGGCCGAAGTGGCCCATGTCGGCATACAGCGCTTCGGCACCGGTCAGTGCCAGCACGACCGCGCCCAGGATCGCCACGCCCATGCCCGGGTGCACCACGAAGAACCGCACGCCCCACGCCGGGTTCATCGCCTGCAACACTTCCGGGTGCTGGATGATCCCATGGACACCCAATGCCCCCAGCACCACAAACCAGGTGACCATGATCGGCCCGAACAGGATGCCGATGCGCGCGGTGCCGTGGCGCTGGATCAGGAACAACGCCACCAGCACGATCAACGACAGCGGCACCACCCAGTGGTCGATGCCGTCGAATGCCAGCCCCAGGCCTTCAATGGCCGACAGTACGGAAATCGCCGGGGTGATCATGCTGTCGCCATAGAACAGCGCCGCACCGATCAGTCCGCAGACCACCAGGATCGTGCGCAATTTCGCGTGCCCTGCTGCCGCCCGCCGGGCCAGCGCGGTCAAGGCCATGATCCCGCCTTCGCCCTGGTTATCGGCACGCAGGACAAACATCATGTACTTGATCGACACGACCCAGATCAGCGACCAGAAGATCAGCGCCAGAATCCCCAGCACGCCGTCATGGTTGACCGGTACGCCATAGCCCCCGGAAAAGACTTCCTTGAGGGTGTACAGCGGGCTCGTGCCGATATCGCCATAAACCACCCCGACCGCCGCGACCAGCATGCCAATAGGCTTGGCCGCCGTATGACCGGCACCCTCAGCCTGACTACTTGCCTGACCCATCCACCACTCCTACTACCCAGACCCGGGCTTCTGCGAAGAAGCACTATGCTTTGTCATGCAGCATGCGCTGTTTTACTTGCTGTTACAGACGTTTTGTTGACTGTAAAAAATCGGTAAAGCCCAACGGCGCGAAGCATAGCGCAGCACTCGTCGTATTTCCCTGCATAAAGCTGGTCAAGTGAACGTCTCATCGCTAGAATTGCGCACTTTTTGATCAGAGGCGCAGTTCAAGCGCCCGTCCGTCGGTTTTGCCCAACCCGGCAAGCGGCGTCACAAAACACCGAGGTTAGACATGTCCACCACTCCTGCGCCGGCCAATCCAAAGGTTGGCTTCGTATCACTGGGTTGCCCGAAAGCACTGGTCGACTCCGAGCGCATCCTCACCCAGCTGCGCATGGAAGGCTATGACGTGGTGTCAACCTATCAGGACGCCGATGTCGTGGTGGTCAACACCTGCGGCTTCATCGATTCGGCCAAGGCCGAGTCCCTGGAAGTGATCGGCGAAGCCATCAAGGAAAACGGCAAGGTCATCGTGACCGGCTGCATGGGCGTCGAAGAAGGCAACATCCGTAACGTGCACCCGAGCGTGCTGGCCGTGACCGGCCCGCAGCAGTACGAGCAGGTGGTCAACGCCGTGCACGAAGTCGTGCCGCCGCGTCAGGATCACAACCCGCTGATCGACCTGGTGCCGCCGCAAGGCATCAAGCTGACCCCGCGCCACTACGCCTACCTGAAGATTTCCGAAGGCTGCAACCACAGCTGCAGCTTCTGCATCATCCCGTCGATGCGTGGCAAGCTGGTCAGCCGTCCGGTCGGTGACGTGCTCGACGAGGCCCAGCGCCTGGTCAAATCCGGCGTCAAGGAACTGCTGGTCATCTCCCAGGACACCAGCGCCTACGGCGTCGATGTGAAGTACCGCACCGGATTCTGGAACGGCGCGCCGGTGAAAACCCGCATGACCGAACTCTGCGAAGCCCTCAGCACCCTCGGTGTCTGGGTGCGCCTGCACTACGTCTACCCGTACCCGCACGTCGACGAGCTGATCCCGTTGATGGCGGCCGGCAAGATCCTGCCGTACCTGGACATCCCGTTCCAGCACGCCAGCCCGAAAGTCCTCAAGTCGATGAAACGCCCGGCGTTCGAAGACAAGACCCTGGCGCGGATCAAGAACTGGCGCGAAATCTGCCCGGACCTGATCATCCGTTCGACCTTCATCGTCGGCTTCCCCGGCGAGACCGAAGAAGACTTCCAGTACCTGCTGAACTGGCTGACCGAAGCCCAGCTCGACCGCGTCGGCTGCTTCCAGTACTCGCCGGTAGAAGGCGCACCGGCCAATGACCTGGATCTGGAAGTGGTCCCCGACGACGTCAAGCAGGACCGTTGGGAGCGCTTCATGGCGCACCAGCAGGCCATCAGCTCGGCGCGCCTGCAAATGCGCATCGGCCGTGAAATCGAAGTGCTGGTCGATGAAGTCGACGAGCAAGGCGCGGTCGGCCGCTGCTTCTTCGATGCCCCGGAAATCGACGGCAACGTGTTCATCGACAACGGCAGCAACCTGAAGCCAGGCGACAAGGTCTGGTGCAAAGTGACCGATGCCGACGAATACGACCTGTGGGCTGAACAGATCTAAACGCAAAAAATACGAAAAGCCCTGCTCTCTTGAGAGATGCGGGGCTTTTTTACGGCTATCGTTTGGTGAGGAACGGATTCTCATCTCCAACAACCCAAGGGGCAGGCTGGCATGCGCCAACATTCGGTCATTCACACACCGAAACAAAGCGACTACGAAGAATTGACCAGGGTCTGGGAGGCCTCGGTCCGCGCCACCCACGACTTTCTGCCGGACAGCTATATCGAACTGTTGAAGAACCTGGTGCTGACCCGCTACCTCGACGCGGTGATGCTGATCTGCACCAAGGACTCGCAGCAACGAATTACCGGATTCGCCGGAGTCGCGGCGGGCAAGATCGAGATGCTTTTCATCGACCCGGCGCATCGCGGCCAGGGTCTGGGCAAACGGTTACTGCGTTATGCCCTGGAAAACCTCAACGCCGATCAACTGGACGTCAACGAACAGAACCCGCAAGCCTTGGGGTTTTACTTCAAGCAGGGCTTCGAGGTCATCGGTCGTTCGGAGGTCGATGGCATGGGGCAGCCTTATCCGTTGTTGCATATGCGTTTGCGGCAGGCTCAACAGCTGACGCGCAACGGCTGACACAACACAGCTCCTACAAAAAAACGCATGGTACAAATGGAATCGCGATTAACCGGCGCCACGCAGGTACAATGCCCACCCCTTTTTTGTTACGGCCCTGTCATGACTGACCCGATTCGACTCTCCAAACGCCTCATCGAACTCGTCGGCTGTTCCCGTCGGGAGGCTGAGCTGTTCATCGAGGGCGGCTGGGTCACCGTCGACGGCGAAGTCGTCGACGAGCCGCAGTTCAAGGTCGGCACCCAGAAAGTCGAGCTCGACAAGGACGCCAAGGCCACCGCGCCAGAGCCGGTGACCATTCTGCTCAACGTGCCCGCGGGCATGGACGCGGACAGCGCCATGGCGACCATCAGCGCCGAAACCCTGAGCGAAGAGCATCGCTACGGCAAGCGCCCGCTCAAGGGCCACTTCCAGCGCCTGACCGCCAGCACCGACCTGCAGGCCAATGCCAGCGGTTTGCTGGTGTTCACCCAGGACTGGAAGATCCTGCGCAAGCTCACCGCCGACTCCAGCAAGATCGAGCAGGAATATGTGGTGGAGGTTGAAGGCGAGATGGTTGCACACGGCCTCAACCGCCTAAACCACGGCCTGACCTACAAGGGCAAGGAACTGCCGCCGGTCAAGGCCAGCTGGCAGAACGAAAACCGCCTGCGCTTCGCCATGAAGAACCCGCAACCGGGCGTGATCGCCCTGTTCTGCCAGGCCGTCGGCCTGAAGGTCGTGGGCATCCGCCGCATCCGCATCGGCGGCGTGTCCATCGGCAAGGTGCCCCTGGGGCAATGGCGCTACCTGTCCGGCAAAGAGAAGTTCTAAGGCCTCTCACGCCGCCACACATTCTGGCGCCGCGGCTTGTGCGGCGCCCACTGCTGAATATCAGGATTGCACACCATGATTCATAACGACGTACTGCGCAGCGTGCGCTACATGCTCGACATCAGCGACAAGAAAGTCATCGAGATCATCAAGCTCGGCGGCATGGACGTGACCCTGGCCGACCTGCTGACCTACCTCGACAAGAAAGAGGAAGACGAGGAAGGCTTCGTACGCTGCCCGGACGAAGTCATGGCGCATTTCCTCGACGGCCTGGTGATCTTCAAGCGCGGCAAGGACGAAAGCCGTCCACCGCAGCCCATCGAAGTGCCGGTGACCAACAACATCATCCTGAAAAAGCTGCGCGTGGCCTTCGAGCTGAAAGAAGACGACATGCACGCGATCCTCAAGGCCGCCGAGTTCCCTGTGTCCAAGCCTGAGCTGAGCGCGCTGTTCCGCAAGTTCGGCCACACCAACTACCGCCCGTGCGGCGACCAGTTGCTGCGCAACTTCCTCAAGGGCCTTACCCTGCGCGTGCGCCCGCAATAACCCCCAAGGCTGATTGCAACCCCTTGTAGGAGCTGGCTTGCCAGCGAAGGCGGCTGATTGATCGCCGCAAGGCTCTCGGGCCTCTTCGCTGGCAAGCCAGCTCCTACAAGGGCCGACGCCGTATGACCCCTCATTCCGCGCAAAAATAATGGCTCCGCTGACCGCGACTGACGACTAGGGTGTAATGACCTTCAGCCCTCAGGATTCGCCATGCATCCCTACTTCTCCCTGCAAGGCCGCACCGCACTGGTGACCGGCGGCACCCGTGGCATCGGCAAAATGATCGCCAAGGCCTATGTCGAGGCTGGCGCTACCGTCTACGTTTGTGCCCGTGATGTCGAAGCCTGCCGGCAAACCGCCGATGAGCTCGGTGCGCTCGGACGCTGTCACGCGGTGGCCGCCAACCTGGCCACGGAAGAAGGCGTACAGCAGTTGGCCACGCGCCTGGGCGAGCAGATGACCCACCTCGATATCCTGGTCAACAACGCCGGGACCACCTGGGGGGCACCCTTGGAGAGCTACCCGATCAAGGGCTGGGAAAAGGTCATGCAACTGAACGTGACGTCAGTATTCAACTGCATCCAGCAATTTCTGCCGCTGTTACGCAAGGCGGGTTCGCCTGCGAACCCGGCACGGATCATCAATATCGGTTCAGTCGCCGGGATTTCATCCTTTGGCGAACAGGCGTATGCCTACGGGCCGAGCAAAGCGGCCTTGCATCAACTGTCGCGGATCCTGGCGCGGGAACTGGTGAGCCAGCACATCAACGTAAACGTGATCGCCCCGGGGCGCTTTCCGAGCAAAATGACCCAGCATATCGGCAATGATGAGCAGGCATTGGCGCAGGACACCGCGTTGATCCCGATGAAGCGCTGGGGCCGCGAGGAAGAGATGGCGGCTTTGGCCATCAGTCTTGCGAGTACGGCCGGGGCCTACATGACCGGCAACATCATTCCGCTGGACGGTGGGTTCAGCCTCTGAAATCGGCGTTACGGCCTTCGCGAGCAAGCCCGCTCCCACACTGATCTCCTGTGTACCCTATATCAAATGTGGGAGCGGGCTTGCTCGCGAAGGGGCCGGCACAGGCACAACTGAATGCTGGTCGAACGGGTTATCATGCGCGCCTTAATTCTGCCTCGACCCCAAACCATGACCTACAGCGTTTCCCCCATCGGCTTCGTGCGCTCCTGCTTCAAGGAGAAATTCGCCATTCCACGCCAGCCGCAACTGGCCCCGGCCGCCCGTGGCGTACTGGAACTGGTGGCACCGTTCGATCAAGGGGACGCGGTACAGGGCCTGGAGCAGGTCAGCCACGTGTGGCTGCTGTTCCTGTTCCACCAGGCCCTGGAGGAAAAGCCACGACTCAAAGTCCGACCTCCGCGCCTGGGCGGCAACAAATCCATGGGGGTGTTCGCCACGCGCGCCACCCACCGGCCCAATGGCATTGGCCAGTCCGTGGTCAAGCTGGACAAGGTCGAAGCGGATCGCCTGTGGATATCCGGGATCGATCTGCTGGATGGCACACCGATCCTCGATATCAAACCCTACGTGCCATATGCAGACATCATCGACACAGCCAGCAACAGTATCGCCAGCGCTGCGCCGTCGCTTATCGCCGTGCAGTGGACGGACTCGGCCCTGCAACAGGCTCACGGGCATGCTCAGCGCCTTGCAGAGCCCCTGGTTGAGCTGATTGAGCAATGCCTGGCGCAAGATCCGCGTCCGGCGTACCAGACGCCTGCGCCGGAACGGGAATATGGTGCGCAGTTCTGGGATGTGGATGTGCGCTGGCACTATCCGAGTCCGGAGCTGATCCGGGTCCTTGAAATCATTCCCGCAAAAGCCTGAACGCCGCAAACAACTGTGGGAGCGAGCCTGCTCGCGATTGCGGTGTGACAGCCAACATTAATGTCGACTGACACCCCCATCGCGAGCAGGCTCGCTCCCACAGGTAAAACAAAAGCGGTTGCTGGTGCTTATTTCTCTACGAATGCACGCTCGATCAGGTAATCACCCGGCTCGCGCATCCGCGGCGAAACCTTCAGGCCGAAGCTGTTCAACACTTCGCTGGTCTCGTCGAGCATGCTCGGGCTGCCGCACAGCATGGCGCGGTCGTCCTGCGGGTTGATCGGTGGCAGGCCGATGTCGCTGAACAGCTTGCCGCTGCGCATCAGGTCGGTCAGGCGACCTTCGTTCTCGAACGGCTCGCGGGTCACGGTCGGGTAGTAGATCAACTTGTCACGCAGCGCGTCGCCGAAGAACTCGTTCTGCGGCAGGTGCTCGGTGATGAATTCGCGGTAGGCGACTTCATTGACGTAACGCACGCCGTGGCACAGGATCACTTTTTCGAAACGCTCGTAGGTTTCCGGGTCCTGGATGACGCTCATGAACGGCGCCAGGCCGGTACCGGTGCTGAGCAGGTACAAATGTTTGCCAGGCTTCAAGTCATCCAGCACCAGCGTGCCGGTAGGCTTCTTGCTGATGATGATCTCGTCGCCTTCCTTCAGATGCTGCAGCTGGGAAGTCAGCGGACCATCAGGCACCTTGATGCTGAAGAACTCGAGATGCTCTTCCCAGTTCGGGCTGGCGATCGAGTAAGCGCGCATAAGCGGGCGGCCATTGGGCTGTTGCAGGCCGATCATCACGAACTGACCGTTCTCGAAGCGCAGGCCCGGATCACGGGTGCACTTGAAGCTGAACAGAGTGTCGTTCCAGTGATGAACACTGAGGACACGCTCGTGGTTCATGTTGCTCATGTACGGGGACTCCTGGAGATTGGGTCTGCGCTTGCTCTTTCAGGAAGAGACCGGCGGTGCGCAATTGCATCGCATTCTAATAGCGCCGACAATATCTGTTAACTGGATTATTAAGATAAGGGTTATCGGTTATATCGATATGCGATTTACTCTCCGTCAACTTCAAGTGTTCGTCGCCGTCGCCCAGCAGGAAAGCGTCTCCCGTGCTGCGGGCCTGCTCAACCTCTCGCAGTCGGCGGCGAGCACGTCGATTACCGAGCTGGAGCGCCAGTGCAGCTGCCAGCTGTTCGATCGCGCCGGTAAACGCCTGAGCCTCAACGCCCTGGGTAAACAGCTGCTGCCCCAGGCGGTCGCCCTGCTCGACCAGGCCAAGGAAATCGAAGACCTGCTCAATGGCAAGTCGGGTTTCGGCTCATTGGCGGTGGGCGCAACCCTGACCATTGGCAACTACCTTGCGACCCTGTTGATCGGCGGTTTCATGCAGCGCCACCCGGAAAGCCAGGTAAAGCTGCATGTGCAGAACACCGCCAACATTGTGCAACAGGTCGCCCACTACGAAATTGACCTGGGTCTGATCGAAGGCGATTGCAGCCACCCGGACATCGAAGTGCAAAGCTGGGTCGAAGATGAGCTGGTGGTCTTTTGCGCGCCACAGCACCCGCTGGCCAAACGCGGCACCGCGACCATGGAGGAACTGAGCCATGAAGCCTGGATCTTGCGTGAACAAGGTTCAGGCACGCGCCTGACCTTCGACCAGGCCATGCGCCATCACCGTAGCGCGCTGAACATCCGCCTGGAGCTGGAACACACCGAGGCCATCAAACGCGCCGTGGAGTCCGGCCTGGGGATAGGCTGCATCTCGCGGCTGGCGCTGCGGGATGCGTTCCGTCGCGGCAGCCTGGTCGCGGTGGAGACCCCGGACCTGGACCTGGCGCGACAGTTCTATTTCATCTGGCACAAGCAGAAGTACCAGACCTCGGCGATGCGTGAATTCCTCGACCTGTGCCGCGCGTTCACCGCCGGGGTGCAGCGCAGCGACGAGATCGTCCTGCCAGCGATCGCTTAAAGCAGGATCACCGCCCAGACCAGCGCAATCATGGTCAAGGCGACGAATTGCGCGGCACTGCCCATGTCCTTGGCGTTTTTCGACAACGGGTGCAATTCAAGGGAAATGCGGTCGATGGCCGCTTCCACAGCCGAATTGAGCAACTCGACGATCAGCGCCAGCAGGCAGACCGCAATCAGCAACGCCTGCTCGACACGACTCACGTTCAAGAAGAACGACAGCGGGATCAGGATGACGTTGAGCAACACCAGTTGCCGAAATGCCGCCTCGCCGGTGAAGGCTGCGCGCAGGCCGTCCAGCGAGTAGCCGGAAGCATTGAGGATACGTTTCAGGCCGGTCTGGCCTTTGAAAGGTGACATAGAGTAGGAACTGACCAAAAAAGGGAGTGGGAAAGCTAGATTAACCAAAGTCAAAAAAGCGTGAAGGTGCCAGCGCTTAATGGCTTGAAATTGACTCAAGTTGTTGCAGCAGCAGCGCCGCCTGGGTGCGAGTGCGCACATTCAGCTTACGAAAAATCGCGGTGACGTGGGCCTTGATGGTCGCTTCGGACACACTCAGTTCGTAGGCGATCTGCTTGTTCAGCAACCCTTCGCAGACCATGGTCAGCACCCGGAACTGTTGCGGCGTCAAGCTGGCAAGGCCTTCGCTCGCCGCCTTGGCTTCATCTGAAACGCTGACGGCTTCGAACGCCTGCGGTGGCCAGAACACATCGCCATCAAGCACCGCGCGCACGGCTTTCTGGATGACACTCAGGTCGCTGGACTTGGGGATGAAACCGCTTGCACCAAATTCCCGGGATTTCACCATGATCGTCGCTTCTTCCTGGGCCGAGACCATGACCACAGGAATTTGCGGATACTGGCCGCGCAACAGCACCAACCCGGAAAAACCGTACGCACCCGGCATGTTCAGATCCAGCAGCACCAGGTCCCAGTCAGCCTTTTCGGTCAGGCGGGTCTCCAGCTCGGCAATGCTCGCCACTTCCACCAGGCGCACATCCGGGCCCAGGCCCAGGGTCAGCGCTTGATGCAGGGCGGAACGAAAAAGCGGATGGTCATCGGCAATCAGGATTTCGTATGTGGCCATTTTTCAAATGATCCTGTTCTTCATGGGACGCCCGATGCATTCGGGCATCGCCAAAACAACTCGAGGTAACAGCCACGGAGCTGCACCAACAGGGCACGTTCAACGCAAAAAACGGCGTTTCAAACTCTGGCCGCACCCTAATCGGCGCCAAGCATGCCCAGCGAAACCGGGGTGGTCAAGCGACATGGCCGGCACACTTTATTGCAGCATCGGCGACAATCAGTCCATCAATACCACTGCTGGCTGAACATAGGCCATCAACTCGGTGTGCGCCGGGGTCGAAACATTCATTTCCAGCTGACGCTTGGCGTCGAGGTAATGCTGGCTGAACACATCGAAATAGGCATCGAGTGCCGATGCCGCCTCGCCATCGCCCGCCAGATCGAGACACAACGCCGCGACTTCCGCGGTGCACAGGTGTTCGCTGCGGGTGGAACGGCGCAATTGATAGCGCGAGAGCTTCTCGGGCAACAGGCTAAGGATCGGCAGCGCGTCGAAATAAGGGCTCTTGCGGAAAATCTTGCGGGCTTCGGTCCAGGTCGCGTCCAGCAAGATGAACAGCGGTCGCCGGGTGTCATCGACTGCCACGCTGTGAGTCACCCGCTCAGGCGCGACATATTCACCCGGGAACACCAGATAAGGCTGCCATTGCGGGTCGGACAGCAACGCCAGCAACTGTTGATCGACCTCGGTACGCGACCAGATGAAGGCATGGTTGTCACGCACCACATCGGCAATCAGCCAGCCGGTGTTGCTGGGTTTGAACACTTCCTTGCCGGTCATGATCAGGCACACTCCGGAGCGGGTCTCGACCTGCGGACGCCAGGCGCACAGGCAGTGACTCTCGATCACGCGGCACGCGCGGCAACGAGTCGCCCGCCAGCCACGGGCCTGGATCGGCTTGATGCCTTCCTCTTCGCGCTGGTCGCGCAGACGGGCTACGGCGTTGGGGGCATGGTTCATCGCAGGCCACGGCAGAAAAAAGAGATCGACACGAAAAGCACTCGCAGGGTGAAAGTGCAGGCAGTTTACCAGACCCACCAGAGCAAACCTGTACCGTCCAGGCCCGCGCCCCTATAATTCGCCGCCACTGAACGCACAGTCATGTGATGGGTCAAACCCCCATCACTGCCCCAGGAGAGTTTCATGCTGCGCCTTATCGTTCCCACCGCTGCCATTCTGCTGGCGTCGTCCTTCAACGCTCAGGCTGCGTCCTTGAGTGAGCAGAATCTGAACAGAGAGCTGCGCAACGTCGCCACGCAAAGCAGCGTCGGCACTCCACGGGCGATCAATGAAGACATTCTCGATCAGGGCTACACGGTCGAGGGCAATACGCTGATCAACCACCTGAGCGTGCAAAGCAGTCACGCCAACAAAATGCGCGCCGACCCCAAGGCCGTGTACTTCCAGCTTGGCGCCTCGGTCTGCAACAACCCGTCCTTCCGCAAGCTGATGGCCAAGGGCGCGGTCATGCGTTATGACTTCACCGAGGTCAAGACCAACCGTGCGGTGGGCTCTGCCAGCTACCAGGAATCGGATTGCCCGAAAGCGACCCAGAAGAAAAAGTAAGTCAGTGGGATTTTGCGCGCCGCTGTTCATCCTCGGCGCGCAGTTCCGCCACCAGCGCCTGCAAATAGCGTGAACGCCGCTCCGCGCCCATAAGACGCCGGCAGCACTCCTCCTCGAGACTCAAATGATTGATCTCGGCTGATGACTTCAGCAATCGATACAGTTGCGTATCGATCTCCAGAATGACCCTGGCCATGGCTTACCGGCTCCCTGCGCTTCGCTCGTAATGAGCGAAAAATCCTTTAACCGCTTGTACCTTGCGCCCTGCCCTTGACGCCAAGTTGTCGTGTAGTACCTGTAACTTAGTAAATCAGAGCACAGCATACTCGGGGCGGGTTCAGACGAGCGGTGAAACCACCTCGCAAATCGTCAATAAACGGTTGCCAGGAAAGACTTTGCGGCGCAATGATCAAGGCAGCACGAATCATCGCAAGGGTCTAGATTTCAGGTATCCACGTTCATTTGTCAGGGCATGAAAAGGTGCCGCCCGTTACACCTTGCGCTGTGCGAACGTTTCTTTCATCCAAGGGAAAAACAGAGCCGGTATGGATGACTCGATCACCGGTCGGGTCAAGTGGATCGCCCAGGCATGGGCCTGGGCAGACAGCGCCACATGAAGTGGCGTGGCGTAGACGCTGAAGGGTCGACGCCGATGGCTCTGTGCAGAAGGAGAAGTTGAATGCCTTACCAACCGAATGACCTCCTGAGCCGTCATTTTCAAGAAAGCGGCCACGACCTCATCAGCAAGGTCGAAGAACAGCTCAACCTGGTTTCACCCAATAGCCCGAACATCCCGATCTACCGCGACATGATCCTGACTGTGCTGCGCATGGCCCAGGAAGACCACAACCGCTGGAATGCCAAGATAACCCTACAGGCCCTGCGCGAACTCGAGCACGCGTTCCGGGTGCTGGAGCAGTTCAAGGGGCGACGCAAGGTCACTGTTTTCGGCTCCGCACGCACGCCAGTGGAACATCCCTTGTATGGCCTCGCCCGGGAACTCGGCGCCGCCCTGGCGCGCTCGGACATGATGGTCATCACGGGTGCGGGAGGCGGCATCATGGCCGCGGCCCACGAAGGGGCTGGCCTTGAGCACAGCCTGGGATTCAACATCACCCTGCCCTTCGAGCAACATGCCAACCCCACCGTCCAGGGCACGACCAACCTGCTGCCCTTCCATTTTTTCTTCACGCGCAAGCTGTTCTTCGTCAAGGAAGCGGATGCCCTGGTGTTGTGCCCGGGTGGTTTCGGCACCCTGGACGAAGCGCTGGAAGTCCTGACACTGATCCAGACAGGTAAAAGCCCATTGGTGCCCGTGGTACTGCTGGACGCGCCGGGCGGCAAATTCTGGCAGGGCGCGCTGGACTTCATCCGCCAGCAACTGGAGGAAAACCACTACATCCTGCCCGCCGACATGAAGCTGGTGAAGCTGGTCTACAGTGCCGAAGAAGCGGTGGAGCAGATCAACCAGTTCTACAGCAATTACCACTCCAGCCGCTGGCTCAAGCATCAGTTCGTGATTCGCATGAACCACAAGCTCAGTGACCAGGCACTCGAACACATGCAGGAGGCATTCGCCGACCTGTGCCTGAGTGATCAATTCCATCAACATGCCTACAACGGCGAAGAGCACGATGAAGCACAGTTCAGTCACCTGGCGCGACTGGCCTTCACCTTCACCGCCCGTAATCAAGGCCGACTGCGCGAGCTGGTGGATTACATCAACCTGGCGGAAAACTGGGCACAAAACCAACCAACAGTGCAGCCGCGTACGCGAGAGCCAGTAAAGGTCATGTGAGGCAAAAAAAACGGCCCGCTATCGAAATAGCGGGCCGTTTCAGTCAATCATCCATCCCTCGGCCGCTGAACAAGCGGCTGATCATTTCCATGGAATATCCCCGATACGCCAGGAACCTGCCTTGCTTGGCACGCTCCCGAGCGTCTATAGGCAAGTGCCCGGAGAATTTGCGCCGCCAGGTGTCCTGCAGCTGCTCCTGCCAGTCGATGCCGCTCTCGCGCAAGGCGAGTTCGATGTCGCTGCGTTGCAGGCCGCGCTGCCCCAACTCTTCACGAATGCGCAAAGGGCCATAGCCGGAACGGGCACGGTAGGAAACAAAGCTTTCAAGGTAGCGGGCTTCGGACAACAAGCCCTCTTCCGTCAACCGGTCGAGTGCTGTTTCGATCATTTCGGGGAGAGCGCCGCGCTGACGCAGTTTACGCGTCAGCTCGACTCGACCGTGCTCGCGTCGTGCGAGCAGGTCCATTGCGGTTCGCCGCACCGCGACGAGGGTATCGAGTACGGCGGTCATCGGATCAATCAGATATCAGCGTCAGCCAGATCGTCTTCGGTCTCTTTTACCGCAGAAGCCTTGGCGTCCGCTACCGAAGCCGGCGACAGCAGCTTGTCACGCAGTTGTTTCTCGAGCGTTGCGGCAATATCCGGGTTATCCGCCAGGTACTTGGCCGAGTTGGCTTTACCCTGGCCGATCTTGGTGCCGTTATAGGCATACCAGGCACCGGACTTCTCAACGAAACCGTGCAGAACACCCAGGTCGATCATCTCGCCATTGAGGTAGATGCCCTTGCCGTAAAGAATCTGGAACTCGGCCTGACGGAACGGCGAAGCCACCTTGTTCTTTACAACCTTGACGCGGGTCTCGCTACCGACGACTTCATCACCTTCTTTCACCGCACCCGTGCGGCGGATATCCAGACGAACCGAGGCGTAGAACTTCAGCGCGTTACCACCGGTAGTGGTTTCCGGGCTGCCGAACATCACGCCGATCTTCATGCGGATCTGGTTGATGAAGATCACCAGGCAGTTGGCGTTCTTGATGTTACCGGTGATTTTACGCAGCGCCTGGGACATCAGGCGGGCTTGCAGGCCCACGTGCATGTCACCCATCTCGCCTTCGATTTCAGCTTTTGGCACCAGCGCTGCCACGGAGTCGACGATGATCACGTCAACCGCATTGGAACGCACCAGCATGTCGGTGATTTCCAGGGCTTGCTCACCGGTGTCTGGCTGGGAAACCAGCAGGTCGTCGACGTTGACGCCCAGCTTGCCGGCGTACTCAGGGTCGAGGGCGTGCTCGGCATCGACGAATGCGCAGGTCGCGCCGGCTTTCTGGGCCTGGGCGATCACGGACAAGGTCAGTGTGGTTTTACCGGAAGATTCAGGACCGTAGATTTCAACAATGCGGCCTTTTGGCAGACCGCCAATGCCCAAAGCGATGTCCAGACCCAGAGAGCCAGTGGAGATGGCCGGGATCGCCTGACGGTCCTGATCGCCCATACGCATTACGGCACCCTTGCCGAATTGACGTTCGATCTGACCCAGGGCCGCAGCCAAGGCTTTCTTCTTGTTGTCGTCCATTAAAGTCCTCACGTAATCAATAAGGCCTGACGGCCAACACCTGTATAAGTAGACAGTATTATTCCACAGCGTTTGCGGATCGCCTACCCCTGATTTGAGATTTCTCCCGCGGCATGGCGAAGCAGCCCCTCTAGCGCGGCCTTCACCGTTTGTCGGCGGACCTCGTCGCGGTTACCGGCGAAGTGCTGTACCTCGCTGAACACCTGGTCGTCGACGCCCCACGCCAGCCAAACGGTGCCCACCGGCTTGCTGGGAGAACCGCCGTCCGGCCCTGCCACCCCGCTGACCGCCACGGCAAAACGCGCACTGCTTTTTTTCTGTGCGCCACGGACCATGGCCTCGACCACCTCCCGACTGACCGCTCCCACCGTTGAAAACAGCTCGGTCGGGACATTCAGCTGAAGCGTCTTCTGGCGGTTGGAATAGGTGACATAACCGGCCTCGAACCACGCCGAGCTACCCGGTATCCGGGTAATCGCCTCGCTGATACCGCCGCCCGTACAGGACTCGGCGGCGGTGACGTGGGCATTGAGAACCTGCAGACGCCTGCCAAGTTCAGCGGCCAGCTGAGTGATTTCTTTCACGGTCAACTCCTGATCGGACGGAATGAGGCTAACGTACACGAGCGAGTAGCGCTTGCAAGTGACGGACTATCTAGATGTGCGCGGGCAAGCGCTCTGACACAGGCCTCACGGGCTTGCAGGCGGGCATAACACGGCCTTTGCCCGGTCCCACAGCAGCAAACGATCCTGCAACCCGTTCAAGCCACCATTGATACGTCGGGTAATACGGTTGAACTCATCGCCGTCGGCCAGTTCATTGAGGCCGTTTCGCTCCCAGAACCAGGCCGCGGATTCGGCGGCCCACTGTGGCAGTTCCAACAGTTCGGGTTGTTGCAACAAGCGCTCATCAGCAAACAGCGCCCGACTGCACTGCAGATAATTACTGCGGCCGGTGACCTGGATCAGGCCACGACCCCGATAGCGTTGTCCGTCGCCGTCGGGCTCAGGAGAATTGCCCAGGCGCTCGGCCAAGTCCCCGGTATCGTATTTCTCGAAATACTTCTCGTTGCCCAACTCTCGCACATGCTGCAACTGCCCGGACTCGTGGCCGATTTGCGCCAGGAAGGCGGCGATGCGCCCGGGGGTACTGATATTACGGCGCGCCATGGCGTTATTGAGGACCAGGATGAACGCCCCTGCTTGAGTGCGGGCGCCTGGAAAAATCATGAGTAACTGTTGCTCGGTGAGGTGCATCGCTCGCTCCTTGATTGATGCATGAAATTCGCAAGGTGGGGCTGGGAGCGCCACACCCTGAGCACAAGATTACAGGCCTGCCCCACATAAGCCTCGCCGGCAATTGTTGCGCCGTGTTGTGCCGCGCGATCTTTGCATCTGGCGAGAACGCTACTCGTATTTGACTGCGAAACGAGCGCTCCCTTCAGAAAGCACGATTATCTCAATCGAAATGGCTGGCGCCGGTGGCCTTTAGGAACTCGCGCTGATTAAGCCCATATTTACGGAATTGGGGGCGACTTACTTAGACAGGCCTATATAATTCATGGCTCCACATTCTCAACGGTCGCTATGGGTTGGTAACTGCCCTTTGCAACAGGCAACAATCGGCCAATAGCGGCCTATCAACTTGGTACTCTCTAAGAAACCAGGATCTTTTCAGTCATCGTCGAAGGCAGTTTCTCACTGATCATTCTTCAACAATCAAACTGGCAACCCTTGAGCTAAATTTCAGCTTACCCTGCTCTTGGGTAACAAGAGGGGCGCCGAAAAGACGCCCTAATGTCTGCAAGCAATCCTGATCAACTATTGTCCATAAAGTGCTTCAGACAATGTGCTCAAAATGCTAAATGCCGAGTCAGTTGATCAGCCCGCGGTGACGGTCATACCGCCGTCGGCCATGACCACGGAGCCGACGATGAAGCTCGCGCGGTCCGAAGCGAGAAATGCCACAACTTCGGCGACCTCCTCAGGCTGCGCGGCACGACCAATGGGGGCGGCTTCGCCGTGCTGGGCCAAGAAGCCAGGGCCGTCATCAACCACGTCGTTGAGTATGTTGGTCACCACGTCGCCGACGCCGATGGCATTGACGCGAATGCCATGCCCAATCGCCTCGAGCGCCAGCGTGCGGGTCAACTGGGCCAATGCGCCTTTGGACGCGGTGTAAGCGGCAATGGTTGGGAATGCGAAATAGGATGCGTAAGAAGCGATGTTGACTATCGCTCCCGATTTATTAGGCATCATCGCCTTGACCGCTTCGCGGCAATGCAGGAAGGCGGCGGTGGCGTTGACCGCCTGGATGCGCTCCCAGTCTTCTCGGGTCATGTCTATGACTAACTTGTTGATGATGATCCCGGCGTTGTTCACCAGAATGTCCAGCCGACCGAACGTTTCGACGGCCAAACCCACTGCGCGCTCCGCGGCGCCGTCTTCGGTGATGTCGGCCACCAGCGGCACTAACCCAGGGCGGGCAAGTTCTTCGACGGCGCGATTGCGGTCTTCCGCAATGACCTTGGCGCCACGCGCGTGCAGCAACAGTGCGATAGCCTTGCCGATGCCACTTGCTGCGCCGGTGACCAGCGCGACTTTGCCGTCGACTTCGTTGGAAATGCTGTGATTGATCTCGGTCATGATGCTCTCCTGCCATGCGAGCCGACGAGATATTCGTCGGCTCAGCGCCCGTGAGGCGCTGTCGTTATCGACGGCTTTACTGTCTCGCAATGGGGAGAACCGGGCTTTCGCGGGATTGCCGCACCTGTCGGAGTTTTGCGCTAGCGATAAAGCTTTACGCGTCCGATACTGCCTTGGGTGCTGACCCGCCGGGCAACCATGCTCGAGTACGACGATGCTAAGTTACTCTATCAACGCCAGCCCCTGCCTGAGGGCTTTTCGATGGAGCCTCCTGTGCACCATCCTGATCATAAAGACCTGACACCGATCGATGCTCAGCGCATCACGGCCGAATCGATGCCGCATCATCTGCCGGGAACACCACGGGTGGTGCCCCTTCTCCCGCAGATGCAGGATGTGATGGTGCAGTTGTTCAGCCATCACAGCACCGTCGAGCCAATACTGGTGCCTGCCGTGGTGGAGCCTCTGCTGGTATTGGTCCTGGCAGGCATGGCCAGGGTCGAGGAACGCTCCCTTGGTGGGGAATGGAAAGCCGTCAAGGTGCAGGCTGGCGACTTCTTTCTCACCAACACAAGCGAGCCCTACGAAATGCGCTGGCAGACAACGGGGTGCGACACCTTCGAAGTGATGCATCTGTATCTCGGCCTTCCCCTGATCGACCGGGCTGCCCGTGATCTTCTGGGCGAGCACACCGCTGCGGTGACCTTCCTCGATATCTCCGGTGCCCAGGATGAGCGGGTGAATTTCATGTTGAATCAGTTGCGCTTCGAGTTGATCGAGGAGCGTAAGCCCAGCCTGTTGTTCGTTAACAGCCTGGCTCAGGCGCTGACCGTCCACCTGATACGCCGTTATCTCGATCCGCATAGCACTGTCCGTCGCGGCAACGCACTACAAGCGTACAAGCTGCGACGCGTCATCGATGCGATGAACGAGCACCTGGCCGATGACTTTCGCCTTGCGGATTTGGCTCATATCGCTGATTTGAGCGAGTATCACTTCAGCCGGATATTCAAGCGCGCCACGGGACTGTCGCCATCACAGTATTTCATTCGCCTGCGCATGAGTCGCGCCCGACATCTACTGCGCGAGACCGATCGCAGCATTATTGATGTTGGATTGGAAGTGGGTTACTCCAGCCCCAGCCATTTCTCCCAGGTTTTTCGTCGCGAGGTCGGTGTCACACCCAGCGCCTACCGCCAAGCGTGACATGTCCCGCGAGCTCTGCACCTTGAGGCGCTCATCCCGCTTGCGTATCCGCCTGCACACGAAAGTGGCCGCGCGTTATCAGCCCGTTGCGATTAGTGGATCTTGAGGTTCGTTGCCAGAAAATCCATGAAGGCTCTGACACGTGTGGGCAATTTTCCTCCTTGCCCTACGTAAACCGCATGCACCTCTGTCTTCGCGACGGGCATGAAACCCTCTAAAACCGAAACCAGTCGGCCATGCGCCAGATCTTGCTCAACCTGGCAAAACCCTACGCGGGCAAGGCCGAGCCCGAGGATTGCAAGTTCTCGTACTCCGTTGCCGTCACTGACCCGTGCGTTGCCGGTAACGGATACCGGGGTCAGTTGGCCGCCATCGCTCACGAAACTCCACTCCATCATCGGCTGACTGAAGGTGAACCCCAGACAGTTGTGGTCTGCAAGATCGGCTGGAATTTTTGGTGTGCCGCGTGCCGCAAGGTAGTTGTATGCCCCAGACCCGGCTATATCTGCCGTGTTGCCACTCATACTCTAATCCAGAGGCTGAAAGACGGAGGTAAATTTCAGCAAATGACGTGCCACCACTTGGATACCAAGTCTGGAGGATGAGATGAACAGCGAGATAAAACTGGCCCTGATTCACAGTGGTGAGGATGAACAAGGTTCACAGCCTGCGCTGATGAAGTGGGCGACTGATGTGTTAGCGCAACGTGCAGAGTTCGAACCTTGGTTACTAGAACCCGCCAACTTCCTGGGCAGGTCTGACAATGCGGCAGTCGTACAGCGACGGGAAATTCTGCGCCAATTGGCCGAAGCTGATGCATTCCTGATCATTACCTCGGAACAGGGCAATGTTCATCACTGCGCGCTGAAGGCATTCATTGACCAGGTTTCGGATTGCTGGCACGCAAGGCCGGTGGCATTCATCGGTTATGGCGGAGTATCGGGTGGACTGTGCGCGATCAGTCAGCTTCGCCAGATCCTGGCCGGACAGCACGCGGTACCCATCTGCAATTTCGTGTCCTTCCCTGATCCCTGGGGGCTAACCGTGGGGGCTGAGGCAATATTTCAGACTGATCAAGCCAGGCTTTCAATGGCTCGAATGCTGGTACAGCTCAATTGGTGGGCTAGAGCCCTGAAAGCTGCCCGGGAACAAATGCGCTATGAACGGGTGGGGTAAGCGGCGGAAGTCGCCGCTGCAGAAATGGGCAAGGGTTACGCAGTATTCGACTAACGCAAACATGTTGCTCGTCCCTAACCTTGTTTCGAGGCCCGCTTCCTGGGCAAACGGCAGAGGAAACCTATCATGTTGAACATCAAGGACAAAGTCATCGCAATCACCGGCGCAAGCAGCGGTATTGGTGAGGCTACTGCGCGACTGCTGGCTAGCCAGGGCGCAAAAGTGCTGCTCGGCGCTCGTCGTACCGACCGACTTGAAATCATTGCTGGCGAGATCAATGCCTCCGGCGGCAAGGCGGAATTTCGTGCGCTGGACGTCACCGACCGAAAGGATGTCCAGGACTTCATCGCCTTCGCCGTTACCCGGTTCGATCGGGTCGATGTGCTAGTGAACAACGCGGGTGTGATGCCTCTTTCCAAACTCGAGGCACTCAAGGTGGATGAGTGGGACCGTATGATTGACGTGAACATTCGCGGAGTTCTGCACGGTATCGCCGCTACGTTGCCGCTTATGCAGCGCCAACGGGCCGGGCAGATCATCAATATAGCGTCTATTGGTGCCTATGCAGTAAGTCCGACTGCGGCCGTTTACTGCGCCACCAAGTACGCTGTCCGGGCCATCTCGGAAGGCCTTCGCCAAGAGGTTGGAGGCGACATTCGGGTTACGGTCATTGCGCCGGGTGTCACCGAGTCCGAGTTGGCCGACAGCATCTCTGACGAGGGCGGTCGCGCAGAAATGAAGGCGTTTCGCAAAATCGCGATTTCGGCCGACGCCATAGCACGAGCGATTGCCTATGCCGTGGAACAACCTGCGGATGTGGATGTAAGCGAACTGATCGTTCGGCCCACGGCGAGCCCTTTCTAACGGAATGTGCAATTGCCACGCAGGCCTCGCTGCCTGGCGCTCCAGCTCGTCAATTTGACTGGCTTCAATACCGAATGCCATGGGAGGCGATCAGCGTATTAACCCTATCAAGGAGCAACGATATGACTGGTTCTTCAAGCGATCAAAACAAGTATGTCGGTATGTGGGTTACCGTGGATGGCCGCATACGTCATGAGCTGCTTACCGGTGGCCGCTATGCCGAGGCCCGTGGCGATAAGAAATGTGCCTACCAGGGAAGCTATTGGCTCGAAGGAAACCGTATCGAGTATGTGGACGACACAGGCTTCACCGCCGACGGTGAGTTCCGTGACGGGGTTCTCTATCACGCCGGGATGGTTCTCTATGTGGAAGAGGAAAATACTTGATATTCAGTGCTGGCAACTAACAACGGAATGGCGGCAACTGTGGTCGGGACGGGGCTGCTTTTGGCAAATTTCTGCCTATCGCCACTGTCAGCTTTGGGTCGATCTCTGCCCTTCCTGCA
Source organism: Pseudomonas sp. YuFO8 (assembly GCF_035065025.1). NCBI lineage: Bacteria > Pseudomonadati > Pseudomonadota > Gammaproteobacteria > Pseudomonadales > Pseudomonadaceae > Pseudomonas > Pseudomonas sp. YuFO8. The sequence goes on from NZ_JAXDEQ010000011.1 coordinate 127,265, forward strand.
AGGTAAGAATCGGCCCGGAAGCGGACGTTCGACTGATCAGATCAAGGTGGCTAAGCTGGCGCCTTTTCCAACGACAGGGACGAACGCATGACAGAGGTCTACCAGGGAAGCTGTCTTTGCACAGCAATCAGTTATCAGCTACTGACTACGCCCAAGGCAGTGAGTCATTGTCACTGTAGTCAATGCCGTAAAGGTCACGGTGCAGCATTCGCTTCGTATGGTAGCGTGCCCCGTAGCGCGTTACGGATACTCAACGGCGCTGGGCAAGTCATTAGGTATTCTTCTTCAGAATCGGTGCTGCGCGAGTTCTGCGCGCAGTGTGGTTCAACTTTGTTCTGGTCACGCTCACAAGGTGAATTTTCCGATTGGGTTTCGATAGCACTGGGCACACTCGACACCCCCTTCACGCCTCAGAAGCAAAAACACGTTTATGTCGCCTCCAGAGTTCACTGGTATACGCCACCCAGCTCATCGCCTCAGATCGATTGACCGCAATCGGCCGATTCTGTTGAAAAAGTCGGATTTTCAGCTCGCCTGAGCTCAGGCACGACCACCACGGGAGAACCTACTCACCACATTGAGTGGTTTCTCGGCCTTTCGTTGACCTTTGCTGCTCTGTTAATGGGTTAGTTTGAGGTTTTTTGCTTCGTGCAGGCGCACCTATCCCGTAGAAGGTGGGCCTTGAGTTGCAAGTTTGGCCAGACGTCGCAGGTTCTGCACCGCGGCCGCCAGCGTGAATTCATCGGTCGCGCCACTCATGCCACGTAGTCGCAAGCGATCCAGTTTCAGGATGCGCTTAAGGTGGGCAAACAACATTTCGACCTTCTTACGTTCGTGGCGAGAGCGCACGTACTCCGGCGTCGCCGCGATGCGTCGAGCCACATCACGAGCGGCTTCATGGACGCTGCGGACGATCTTGCGAATCGAAGTGTTCGGGCAGCACTTGGCTTTCATCGGACAGGCTACGCAGTCGGTCTGCCTGGAGCGGAAGATGATGGTGTTGGCTTTTGTGACGTGCGAACGCTCGTTCTTGAAGGCTCGCCATTCGCGATACGCCAGGTTCAAATGGGCCTCTTCGCACAACCGCCGTTCGGAGCGGATGCCATAGCAGTAGCCCACGATCAGCATGCGAATCATCAGTTCAGGATCAATCGACGGACGCCCAATCGGGCTATAGAAATCGGCGAGGTAATGGCGCAGGTCGCTCACATCGAGACACCGATCAATGCTGCGTAGAAGGTGATTGGCTGGAATGTGATCTTCAAGGTTGAACGAGTAAAACAGCCGCTCCTGCCCACTCGATAACTGTCCCATCATGCTGCGTGCTTCCCTGCTGGCCAATGTAGAGATTTTGCCGCAGGCCAGATAGCAGAGCTACTTTTTCAATAAAATCAGACGAAAACGGTCAGTCAAAAAACTCCATACTTGCATACGGATGGCGCCGACATTGCTCAAGCCTTGAAGCGAGGCTGCCTACATGCACTTCCAGACGATGCCCATCGGGATCCGAAAAATAAAACGAGTTACCTTCGCTCGAATTGGATTTCCACTCAATAACGTTACGAAGCCGCAAGTAAGCGGTGACTTCTTCAAAATCATCCTGCCCCACCGAAAATGCATAGTGGGTGTAATCAGGCTGTTTTTCCGCCACACGGCTCTCATCGAGAGACAGACAAAGCCAGAGATCACCGAGGGAAAGATAAGCTCCCGTCTCCCAGCGGGCAGCCAATCTAAACCCGGGTAGAGCCACATAAAACTCAATGCTGCGAGAGAGGTTCACAACCGCCAATGTAAAATGATTCAAGCCAGTCAACATGAGCATCTATCCAGAATCAGTCCACGAGAACGGTTGAGGATATCAACATCGACTTTTTCAACACAATCGGCCAGGAGCGGATGTTCGAGTTTATGTCCACCCGGGGCATCGCGTTAGTAACTGTTATTGGACTTGAGACAAAATCAATGAAGTTGCCGTTGCCTTTGAAGTTCCCTCTTCAACCAGGTGCTTGCTGGTTCCACGCCTCCTGAACATCGCACCTCATAGGCGCGGCCACTCATACTGCTTTTAGTGGCAGCAAGATCGATGAAATCTTCTGCGCTGTTCACCATGTTCTTGCCTTCGAGATGATTCAGCTTCTGCTCCAGATGCGCCCGAGCGCGGGGTCCTGAGTATTCGCTTCCGTTGCGCACAAACTTGCACTCACTGTGTGAGACAAAGTCCAGCAAGCCGTTTATCTCTTGAGTGGCTTGAGGTGTAGCTGGAACCTGCCCATTGGTGACAGTTGCGATGACGCTGATACCCGCCGCCATCATCAGGTGGCTGATAAGCCGCACTGTCCTCCCCGACCACATCCGCATGATTCTTCCTGGTCCTGAAAGTGATTAGCTACAACATTTTCTCCAGCCCGATCGTGCTGCTGAGCCACGAATTGAAGCGTCGCCACCAACTCCCCGGTTCCCTGGTCAACGTATGCTGTTTGCCGTCATCCTCGGTGACCCAGACCAGCTGATTCTTTTCCAACAGGACATGATAACTGAGCGTGGGGGCCATACCCTCCAGGGCCAGTTCGCGCACCCGCCCGGCGAGTTGCTGATTATCCACCAACACCCCGACCTCGGTGTTCCACAATAATGAGCGAGAGTCGAAATTGAACGAGCCAATGAACGCTTTCTGCTTGTCGAAAACCATCGCCTTGGTATGCAGGCTGGAGTCGGAACTGTTGGAGGATCCGCTGTGAAACAGGCGCGGTCCACTGTCGCTGTCGCCATTGTCGCCGGACTGGCGGCGTAATTCGAACAACTGCACACCATGCTCCAGCAAGGTTTGGCGATAAGGGGCGTAACCACCGTGCGCGGCGGGCACATCGGTGGCTTCCAGGGAGTTGGTCAGCAAGTTGATCGACACGCCGGCGTCGGCACGACCGGTTAAGAACACTACCCCCGGTCGACCGGGCACCATGTAGGCCGAAACCATGATCAGCTCCTGGGTGACCCCGTCAAGCTCGGGTGCCAACTGGGTGGTCAACAGCAAGTGCGGAGCGGGCTCGCCTTCCGACAAGACCTTGCTCGGTGCATCCCACAGCGCTTTATTCCAGGCCCAGATCAACTCCTGGCGCCAGGCATCCAGGCGTGGGTGAGTGGTGTAGCTCATCAATTGCTGGTAGAGCGCATGATTCTGCTTGCGCGTTTCCTCCAGGGATTCGTCCAGTCGGGTCCGGAGATTTATCAGGTCCCTGGTCGTCGGCTGGGTCGAGAGAAACTGCTCGATCGGCTTGCTCAAGGCACTGTTCCAGTACTGGTCAAAACCATGTCCCAACTGTTCTGCAACCGGGCCGACACTGAGCATGTCGATGTCGGTGAAATTCTTGTTGGGCTCGGCATCGAAATACTCGTCCCCCAGATTGCGCCCTCCGACGATGGCCACGCTGTTGTCCGCCAGCCACAATTTGTTGTGCATGCGTCTGTGTTGCTGCGACAGGTTGAACAACCGACCCATCGTACGCGTCACGACGGTGCTGCGACCCAGGTGCAGCGGATTGAACACGCGGATCTGAATCTGCGGATGTGCAGCCAGCGTCGCGATAATTCGCTCCAGGTCATCGCTGGTGGTGTCATCGAGCAGAATCCTCACGCGGACTCCGCGGTCGGCGGCGTCGAGCAGCTCGCTAACCAGTATCCGCGTACTGATGCCGTCGTGGACGATGTAGTACTGCAAGTCGAGGCTGCTTTGGGCGCTGCGAATCAGCTCGGCGCGGGCGGTGAAAGCCTCGGCACTGTCCGATAGCAGGCGAAAGCCCGATTGGCCTTGATGGGGAGCTACCTGGGCCTGGATGGAACGACCGAACGCCGAATCGCTCGCTGGCAAGGCCTGACTGGGTTGGTGAGGGACATTGGGTGTCGTGCAACCACCAGACAGCAAGGTGAGCAACAGGAGAGCAAGCCAGGGCTGTTCGATTCTCACGGAGCGTACTCCGAGTGGTGGCGATCAGGGATGCCGAATCCCGAAGAATAGCCAGTTGCTTCCCATCAGCTTTCTGGTCGTATTGACCTTGTGCACTGTTTCTTCGATCTGCGGGGTTGTTTTTGGAGCGTAGTTGATCCGCCTGCAATTACGGAATTTGCCCAAGACGAAAAACATATTGCCGACAGCAATCGGCAAGAAAAAAAACAACTGCCAAAGGTGATGAAAATGACATCGCGATTCATTTTCGAATCCTCCCTTTAGACGCGTCCCTTCCGACTTGGCGGTTGATCACCAGGTCTTGCGTTTCGAAAAGTGGGGCCAAGGGGTGTAGTTAAAGGCATCATAGCGCCCACCAGAGGAAAATGACGAGCAGCTTGATGGCATCCTGCCCAGAAAACAGATGCTAAAATGCCCCATTTTTGCCCCAGCCATTTTGATGAATCCGCCTAACCACTGATGAATAAAGCAATTTCAGATTTGTCCTCGCACACGCCGATGATGCAGCAGTACTGGCGCCTGAAGAACCAGCACCCTGACCAGTTGATGTTCTACCGCATGGGCGACTTCTACGAGATCTTCTATGAAGACGCGAAGAAGGCCGCCAAGCTGCTCGACATCACCCTGACCGCTCGCGGGCAGTCGGCTGGCCAGGCGATTCCGATGTGCGGTATTCCTTACCACGCGGCGGAAGGTTATCTGGCGAAACTGGTGAAGCTCGGCGAATCCGTGGTGATCTGCGAGCAGGTCGGCGACCCGGCCACCAGCAAAGGCCCAGTGGATCGTCAGGTGGTGCGGATCATCACCCCTGGCACGGTGAGCGATGAAGCGCTGCTCGATGAGCGCCGGGACAACCTGATCGCCGCTGTCCTGGGCGATGAGCGCCTGTTCGGCCTGGCGGTGCTGGACATCACCAGCGGCAACTTCAGCGTGCTGGAAATCAAAGGCTGGGAAAACCTGCTGGCGGAACTGGAGCGAGTGAATCCGGTGGAGTTACTGATCCCGGATGACTGGCCCAAGGATCTGCCGGCCGAGAAGCGTCGTGGCGTGCGCCGCCGTGCACCCTGGGATTTCGAGCGTGACTCGGCACTGAAAAGTCTGTGCCAGCAATTCTCGACCCAGGACCTGAAAGGCTTCGGTTGCGAAAACCTGACCCTGGCCATCGGCGCCGCCGGCTGCCTGCTGGCCTATGCGAAGGAAACCCAGCGCACCGCCCTGCCGCACTTGCGCAGCCTGCTCCACGAGCGCCTGGACGATACCGTCGTGCTGGACGGCGCGAGCCGGCGCAACCTGGAACTGGACACCAACCTGGCCGGTGGTCGCGACAACACCCTGCAATCGGTGGTCGATCGTTGCCAGACCGCCATGGGCAGCCGCCTGTTGACCCGCTGGCTGAATCGTCCGCTGCGCGACTTGCACGTGTTGCTGGCGCGCCAGACCTCGATCACCTGCCTGCTGGACGGCTACCGTTTCGAAAAGCTGCAACCGCAGCTCAAGGAAATCGGCGACATCGAGCGCATTCTTGCCCGGATCGGCTTGCGCAATGCCCGTCCACGGGACCTTGCTCGCCTGCGTGACGCCCTCGGCGCGCTGCCGCAACTGCAAGTGGCAATGACCGAGCTGGAAGCGCCGCACCTCAACCAACTGGCAACCACCACCAGCACCTACCCGGAACTGGCGGCACTGCTGGAAAAAGCCATCATCGACAATCCGCCCGCGGTGATCCGTGACGGCGGCGTGTTGAAAACCGGTTACGACAGCGAACTCGATGAACTGCAATCGCTCAGCGAGAACGCCGGACAGTTCCTGATCGACCTCGAAGCCCGGGAAAAAGCCCGTACTGGCTTGTCTCACCTGAAAGTCGGCTACAACCGCATCCACGGCTACTTCATCGAACTGCCGAGCAAGCAGGCCGAGTCCGCCCCCGCCGATTACATCCGCCGCCAGACCCTCAAAGGTGCCGAGCGTTTCATCACGCCGGAACTGAAGGCATTTGAAGACAAGGCACTGTCAGCCAAGAGCCGTGCCCTGGCGCGCGAGAAGATGCTCTACGAAGCGCTGCTCGAAGACCTGATCGCCCAGTTGCCACCGCTGCAGGACACGGCCGCGGCACTGGCCGAGCTTGACGTGCTGAGCAACCTGGCCGAACGCGCGCTGAACCTCGACCTGAACTGCCCGCGTTTTGTCAGCGAGCCGTGCATGCGCATCAACCAGGGTCGCCACCCGGTGGTTGAACAGGTTTTGACCACCCCGTTCGTGGCCAACGACCTGAGCCTCGACGACAATACCCGCATGCTGGTTATCACCGGTCCGAACATGGGCGGTAAGTCCACCTATATGCGCCAGACGGCGTTGATCGTACTGCTGGCGCACATCGGCAGTTTCGTCCCGGCAGCCAGTTGCGAGCTATCGTTGGTCGACCGGATTTTCACCCGGATCGGCTCCAGCGATGACCTGGCCGGCGGGCGTTCGACCTTCATGGTCGAGATGAGCGAAACCGCCAACATCCTGCACAACGCCACCGAACGCAGTCTGGTGCTGATGGACGAAGTCGGGCGCGGCACCAGTACCTTCGACGGCCTGTCCCTGGCGTGGGCGGCGGCGGAACGCCTGGCGCACCTGCGGGCCTACACGCTGTTCGCCACCCACTACTTTGAGCTGACGGTGTTGCCGGAAGCCCAGCCGCTGGTGGCCAACGTGCACCTCAATGCCACTGAGCACAACGAACGCATCGTGTTCCTGCACCATGTACTGCCAGGGCCGGCCAGCCAGAGCTATGGCCTGGCGGTCGCGCAGTTGGCCGGCGTGCCGAACGAGGTGATCCTGCGTGCCCGTGAGCACTTGAGCCGCCTGGAAGACACTGCCCTGCCCCACGAAGCGCCTGCGCCGACCAAAGGCAAACCGGCCACTCCGCAGCAGAGCGACCTGTTCGCCAGCCTGCCGCATCCGGTGCTGGATGAACTGGCCAAACTCGATCTGGACAACATGACACCACGTCGCGCACTCGAAATGCTCTATACACTAAAGACACGGGTCTAACGCACTGGCTTGCAAGCTGTTAGAATCTCGCGCGGTTTGGGATGCTGCTGGCTTTTAGCCTGGCCTGCAGACTATCGCTCCCAAACCTTGCGACCCCTACGTGAAGGGGCGCAGCAAGCCGCGCCTGAGGAGAAAATTAGAAATGACCTTCGTCGTCACCGACAACTGCATCAAGTGCAAGTACACCGACTGCGTAGAAGTCTGTCCGGTGGACTGCTTTTACGAAGGCCCGAATTTCCTGGTGATTCACCCGGATGAGTGCATCGACTGCGCACTGTGCGAACCTGAATGCCCGGCTGTGGCCATCTTCTCCGAAGATGAAGTACCTGCAGGCATGGAAAACTTCATCCAGCTGAACGTTGAGCTGGCTGAAATCTGGCCGAACATTACCGAACGCAAAGATCCATTGCCCGACTCTGCGGAGTGGGATGGCAAGCCAGGCAAGATCGAACACCTCGAACGCTGATTACCCCCGCGTTCCGGAAAAAGGCCCCACAAGGGCCTTTTTTTAAGATCAAAAGATCGCAGCCTTCGGCAGCTCCTACATGCAGGCAAAAAAAAGGGGCGGTATGACCCGCCCACATTTTTTCCATATTCCCTGTATTCCCTTTTCATCATCCTGATGAATCGCTTCCTGCGATGTCCTTTCCCCCTCGTCCGTGAAGGGCGTGTCTGTCCGTAGACACAACGCCGATACTAGAGTGTTTACCGCCGGGAGCAATCGCCCGCCTGGACCTGGGATGGCTTGTCACATCCCCTTCATATAGAAAAATCTACCGGTTTTTCAGTTAGATAGAACTGACCTCTGAACAATAGGGTCGACTGCCAACCTGTAAAAATAGTGAACACTTACGAAAAGAGTAAGCGATGACTTACACCTGGAAGCTACAAAGCTGCGCTATCGCCCAAAAACGAAAAGCCCCGAACCAGTCGGGGCTTTTCAGTGAGCACTAACGAACGGCTTATTGAAACAACGACTCGCTCGACAGCCCGTTTTTCTCCAGGATCTCCCGCAGGCGTTTCAGACCTTCAACCTGAATCTGTCTGACCCGCTCCCGGGTCAGGCCAATCTCCAGGCCTACATCTTCCAGGGTGCTGCTCTCGTGCCCGCGCAGGCCGAAGCGGCGTACAACCACCTCGCGCTGCTTGTCGGTCAACTCCGAGAGCCACTGGTCGATGCTTTGAGACAGGTCGTCATCCTGCAGCAGTTCGCATGGATCGGTTGGGCGATCGTCGGTCAGGGTGTCCAGCAGGGTTTTATCCGAATCCGGACCCAGCGAGACGTCGACCGAAGAAACCCGTTCGTTGAGGCCGAGCATGCGCTTGACCTCCGCTACCGGTTTTTCCAGCAGGTTGGCGATCTCTTCGGGGGAGGGTTCATGATCGAGTTTTTGCGTCAGCTCCCGTGCAGCCCGCAGGTACACGTTGAGCTCCTTGACCACATGGATCGGCAACCGGATGGTCCGGGTCTGATTCATGATCGCGCGCTCGATGGTCTGACGAATCCACCAGGTTGCGTAGGTCGAGAAGCGGAAGCCGCGTTCAGGGTCGAACTTCTCCACCGCCCGGATCAAGCCGAGGTTGCCCTCTTCGATCAGGTCGAGCAGCGACAGACCCCGATTGACGTAACGCCGGGCGATTTTCACCACCAGCCGCAGGTTACTTTCAATCATGCGTTTGCGCCCGGCCGGATCACCACTTTGCGACAGGCGCGCAAAATGAACTTCTTCTTCGGGGGACAGTAGAGGGGAAAAGCCGATTTCATTGAGGTACAGCTGCGTCGCATCAAGTGCCCGCGTGTAATCGATGTACTTGTGTTGCTTCAATGTCGCGGAGTGTTTGGATTTGGCACGAACGGAAGGTGGAGCCGCCCCTTCATCATTCGACATCGAATCCGTGCCGATGCCGGTCTCCATCAGGAGAACCTCATCGTCGATGTCAAACTCCGGCACTTCTTTACTGAGAGCCATTGTTATAGTCCTTTGGTGAGTTCGACCTCAAGCTCAAGCGGCGCCTTTATCCTTGGCAACGCTGGAGCCTGTCCCCTCTACGTAAGAAACGGAACAGGCTGGAAGCGATCAACGACGTGGCAGGAATTGCAGCGGATCTACAGGTTTACCTTGGCGGCGAATCTCAAAATGCAGTTTCACCCGGTCTGTACCCGTTGACCCCATTTCGGCAATTGTCTGTCCGACCTTGACCTGCTGCCCCTCCCGAACCAACAGCCTGCGGTTATGTCCGTAGGCACTGACGTAGGTTTCACTGTGTTTGATGATGACTAATTCGCCGTAGCCCCTTAAGCCACTCCCGGCGTATACCACCGTCCCATCAGACGCAGCTAAAACAGGCTGTCCCAAATCCCCTGCGATATCAATTCCTTTATTCAAACTACCGTTTGAGGAGAATTTGCCAATTAAAATGCCATTAGATGGCCACCCCCAGCCGGTCGGGGCTGGACCCGGTGGAGGCAGTGGAGCAGGTGCCGGCTTGTTGGCGACGGACGGTACAACCACCGGTGTGGTGGTGGTCGTACCGTCCGCAGAGCGACGGATGACCGTGGTTTTACTCGAGGATGAAGGCGAGGAACTGGACGAGCTGACCACGGCTGTCGGCGTTGAACCGCTGCGACCATCGAAGCGAATCGTCTGACCTGGGTGGATGGTGTACGGCGGCGCGATGTTGTTGCGTGCCGCCAGCGCCTTGTAGTCCCAGCCATAGCGAAAGGCGATGGAAAACAGGGTGTCCTTGGGTCGAACGACGTACTGCCCCGTGGTCACGGCCGGACGCTGGGCGACGGTTTTGTTGCGATCGACAACGCCCACATCGCTGGATTTGTTACTGGAGCAACCGACCAGCAAGGTGCTCATGACAAGGCCAGTCACCAGGCGCTGAAAGCTCGTTGTACCCATACGCTGCGCTATGACTGTGAGACTCACCCGCCGCTCCCTTTGTGGTGGCTGAAAATGTGATTTGCCGTGTTTCGGCACGAAGTGTCGCAAGTATAACGGGCCGTGCCGGCTTTACCCTTATTGAAGCGAAATGGCTTGGCGCACACGTTTGCTGTCTGACAAAACTATCCGTTTAATCAAATCGATGCCGCTGTAAGACAGAGGCAATCGAAGAGAATTCAGCGCGTTTAAATAAATGCTCAGGCCAGTGGACCATTGAGTAACGGGACGAAGCGCACCGACCCCAGGACACGCCTGGAAAAGCCATGTTCCTCCCGGATGATCAGCATTAATTGTTGCACTTCTCCTGAGCCGACCGGGATCACCAGACGCCCCCCTGGCGCCAGTTGATCCAGCAGCGCCTGGGGTACGTCGGTTGCCACGGCCGTCACGATTATGCCGTTGTAGGGCGCCAGCGCAGGCCAACCCTCCCAGCCATCGCCCCAGCGAAATACCACGTTACGCAGGTTCAGCTCGACCAGGCGTTCCTTGGCCCGGTCTTGCAATACCTTGATGCGCTCAACGGAAAAGACCCGCTCGACCAGTTGCGACAGCACCGCCGTCTGATAACCCGACCCCGTTCCGATTTCCATGACCTTGTCCAACGGCCCGGCTTCGAGCAGCAACTCGCTCATGCGAGCCACCATATAAGGCTGGGAGATGGTCTGGTTATTGCCGATGGGCAGCGCCGTGTCTTCGTAGGCCCGGTGCGCCAGCGCCTCGTCGACGAACAGGTGACGCGGTGTACGACGAATGACTTCCAGCACCTTGGCGTTGGAAATCCCCTCTTCGTACAGGCGCTGAATCAGGCGTTCGCGGGTCCGTTGCGAGGTCATGCCGATGCCGCGATGCAGCATGTCGTCTTGTCCACGGGTCATGGGTGCAACCCCTCCAACCAGCCGTCGAGGCTCCTGAAGGCATCATTGAAGGTGCGATCCAGTTGCAACGGGGTGATGGAAACATAGCCCTGCATCACGGCATGGAAATCGGTGCCGGGGCCGCCATCCTCAGCATCCCCTGCCGCCGCGATCCAGTACCCGGACCTGCCTCGCGGGTCGACCACCTTCACCGGTGCCGCCGCGCGGGCGCGATGCCCGAGGCGGGTCAACTGGATACCGCGGATGTGCTCCAGCGGCAAATTGGGAATGTTCACGTTCAGTACCGTACGCGGTGGCAATTCGAGATCCGCATGGGCCTCGACCAGTTTGCGCGCAAAGTAGGCCGCCGTGGGCAGGTTGTCGACCTGTCGCGAGACCAGCGAAAAGGCAAAGGAGGGACGCGCCAGGAAGCGACCTTCGAGTGCCGCCGCCACGGTACCCGAGTACAGCACGTCGTCCCCCAGGTTGGCGCCCAGGTTGATGCCGGACACCACCATGTCCGCCTCACGTTCCAGCAAGCCGTTGAGACCCAGGTGCACGCAATCGGTCGGCGTACCGTTGACGCTGATAAAGCCATTGGCCAGCGTGTGCGGATGTAGCGGACGGTCGAGCGTGAGCGAACTGCTCGCGCCGCTTTTGTCCTGGTCCGGGGCTATAACCACGCACTCGGTGTAATCCGCCAGCGCAGCATAAAGCGCGGCGAGTCCGGGTGCGGTAACCCCGTCGTCGTTAGAAATCAGAATACGCATGGGCTGTCCGTCTGCCCCACCGGCACCAGATCAACAAGCTCGCGCACCAATACGGTGGCGAAGCATCCGGCCGGCAGGACGAATTCCAGTTGCAGAATGTCAGGTTCGGGATAATGCCACGTCAACCCACCGATGGGCAGCCGCAGGATGCGACGTTCGTGGCTCATTCCGGCGTTGATCAACCAATCGCGAAGGTCTGCCTCGCGTGCGGCGATCGCCTGCTCCAGTTCATGGACAGCGCCCGTGGTCGGCGAGTCACCTTCACCCCACTGCGGACCGGTCGGGTGCAGATCGAGAATCGCCAGTCGCGGGTCGCTGCACTCGGCTTCGCCTGCGGGAAAAAAGCTGCGGCTGTCGGTGAACGCCAGCAGATCGCCCACCTGGGCACGCTGCCAGGTGCCGTCGGCGACACGCGCGGCCAACACCTGGTTGAACAGGAAACTGCGGGCGGTCGACAGCAGCCGCGAACGCACGTTACGCTGCTCCGGCAAGGCCTTGCGCGCAGCCCAGGCACGGGCGTCGACCACGTTGCCGCCGTCATGCCCGAAACGCTGGGCACCGAAATAATTGGGGATGCCTTGCCTGGCGATCATCTGCAGGCGCTCTTCGATGGCCGGCTTGTCGCCGGCAAACTGCGTCAGGCGCAATGTGAAGCCGTTGGCCGAATGGGCACCGCGTTGCAGCTTGCGTTTATGCCGGCTGGTCTTGAGGATTTTCAGCGTATCGTTTTCTGCCGCCGACAGATCCGGATCGGCCTTGCCCGGCAGCTGCACGCTGAACCACTGACGCGTCAGCGCCTGGCGATCCTTGAGCCCGGCATAGCTGACGGTACGCAATGACACGCCCGCCGCCTTGGCGATTCGGCGTGCCGCCTCTTCAGTATTCAGGCCGCGTTTTTCCACCCAGATCCACAGGTGTTCGCCGTCACCGCTCAGGGGGATATCGAGGACTTCGTCGACCTGGAAATCTTCCGCGATGGCTTTCAGCACGGCGCTGCCGAGCGCTTCGCCATAGGCCCGCGGGCCGAGCAATTGCAGTTCGTTCATGCGCGCAACAACAGGGCAACGGAGTGCACGGCGATGCCCTCTTCGCGACCGACAAAGCCAAGCTTTTCGGTGGTGGTAGCTTTCACGTTCACTTGATCCAACTCAACTTGAAGATCCGCGGCAATCAGCGCGCGCATCGATTCGATATGCGGGGCCATTTTCGGCGCCTGGGCAACGATGGTGTTGTCGACGTTAGCGACTTTCCAGCCTTTGGCGTGGATCAATGCGACGACATGGCGCAACAGCACACGGCTGTCGGCGCCCTTGAATTGCGGGTCGGTGTCCGGGAAATGCTTGCCGATGTCACCCAGTGCAGCGGCACCGAGCAAGGCATCGCTCAAGGCATGCAGCAGGACGTCACCATCGGAGTGAGCGAGCAGTCCGAAGCTGTGTGCAATGCGCACGCCGCCCAGAGTGATGAAATCGCCTTCAGCGAAACGGTGCACATCATAGCCGTGGCCAATACGCATAAAAAAACGCCCCGAATTTTGTCAGGGCGTGATTCTACCTGCTATTGAGCTGCTAGAGCATGCGCGTGATGCCGCAAGTGATCTTCGATGAAACTGGCGATGAAGAAATAGCTGTGGTCGTAGCCCGGTTGCAGACGCAACGTCAGCGGATGACCGGCCAGTTTGGTCGCCTGTTGCAAGGCTTCCGGCTTGAGCTGGGTGGCGAGGAAATCGTCGCGATCGCCTTGATCCACCAACAGTGGCAGCTTTTCGTCAGCCTCGGCGATCAACGCACAGGCATCCCATTCGCGCCATTTCGAACGGTCCTCTCCCAGGTAGCGGGAAAAGGCTTTCTGGCCCCAAGGGCAGTCCATCGGATTGTTGATCGGCGAGAACGCCGACACCGATAGATAACGCCCCGGATTGCGCAAGGCACAGACCAGCGCACCGTGGCCACCCATGGAGTGACCGCTGATGCCGCGCTTGTCCGACGCCGGGAAATGCGCTTCGACCAATGCCGGCAATTCCTGCACGACATAGTCATGCATCCGATAGTGCCGCGACCAGGGTTCCTGGGTGGCGTTCAGGTAGAACCCGGCGCCGAGGCCAAAATCCCAGGCACCATCCGGATCACCCGGTACGTCGGGACCGCGAGGGCTGGTGTCCGGCGCGACGATAATCAGCCCGAGCTCGGCGGCCACGCGCATGGCGCCGGCCTTCTGCATGAAGTTCTCATCGGTGCAGGTCAGGCCGGACAACCAGTACAGCACCGGCAATTTGCCGCCCTGCTCTGCTTGTGGCGGCAGGTAGACGGCAAACACCATGTCGCAGCCGAGCGTTTCCGAGCGATGGCGATAACGCTTGTGCCAGCCGCCGAAGCTTTTCTGGCAGGAGATATTTTCCAGGGTCATGGGCTTTTTTCAGCTGCAAGCTTCAAGCTCTATGCTGCAAGAGGGCGTCAAACCCACTTGCAGCTTGCGGCTTGAGACTTTCTGCTGCTCCTTAGAAATGAATGACGGAACGGATGCTCTTGCCTTCATGCATCAGGTCAAACGCCTTGTTGATATCTTCCAGGCCCATGGTGTGGGTAATGAAAGTGTCCAACGGGATTTCGCCGGTCTCGGCCATCTCCACGTAGCTTGGCAACTCGGTACGGCCACGCACACCGCCGAACGCCGAACCGCGCCAGACGCGACCGGTGACCAGCTGGAACGGACGGGTCGAAATTTCCTGGCCGGCACCGGCGACGCCGATGATCACCGACTCGCCCCAACCCTTGTGGCAGCACTCAAGGGCGGCACGCATCAATTGCACGTTGCCGATGCATTCGAAGGAGAAGTCGACGCCGCCATCGGTCATGTCGACGATGACCTCCTGGATCGGACGATCGAAGTCTTTCGGGTTTACACAATCGGTTGCACCCAGCTGTTTGGCGATCTCGAATTTGGCCGGGTTGATGTCGATGGCAATGATGCGAGCAGCCTTGGCTTTGACCGCACCGATGACCGCCGACAGACCGATGCCGCCGAGGCCGAAAATGGCCACGGTATCACCAGGTTTCACCTTGGCAGTGTTTAGTACAGCACCGATGCCGGTGGTGACACCACAGCCCAGCAGGCAGACTTTTTCCAGTGGCGCCTCTTTGGCAATCTTGGCCACGGAGATTTCCGGCAGCACGGTGTACTCCGAAAAAGTGGAAGTACCCATGTAGTGGAAAATCGTTTCGCCCTTGTAGGAAAAACGCGACGTGCCATCCGGCATCAGGCCTTTGCCCTGGGTCGCACGAATCGCCTGGCAGAGGTTGGTTTTACCCGACAGGCAGAATTTGCACTGGCGACATTCCGGGGTGTACAGCGGGATCACATGATCGCCCACCGCCACCGAGGTCACGCCTTCGCCGATCGCTTCAACGATCGCCCCACCTTCGTGACCGAGGATCGACGGGAAAATGCCTTCCGGGTCAGCGCCCGATAGGGTGTAGGCATCGGTATGGCAGACACCGGAAGCCACCACGCGCAGCAACACTTCACCGGCCTTGGGCATGGCGACATCGACTTCAACGATCTCAAGCGGTTTCTTGGCCTCGAAGGCAACGGCGGCGCGTGACTTGATCATGGTGATTCTCCAGTGAATAAAAACGAGACAAGGAGTGTAATACATGGCTCCACGATGAATAATCGAGGCAAATGCAAAATATTATTGCCGTACAGGGATAATCCTTCATGTCTGAAAATCGCTGGGAAGGGATCGACGAATTTGTCGCCGTTGCCGAATGCAGCCAATTCACCGCCGCCGCGGAACGCCTGGGGGTTTCTTCCTCGCATATCAGTCGACAAATCGTACGCCTGGAAGAGCGCCTGCAAACCCGCTTGCTCTATCGCAGCACCCGCCGGGTCACACTGACCGAGGCCGGACAAACCTTTCTGCAACATTGCCAGCGCTTGCAGGATGGCCGCGAAGAAGCGTTGCGGGCGGTCGGCGACTTGACCAGCGAACCCAAGGGCATGCTGCGCATGACCTGTGCCGTGGCGTATGGCGAACGCTTCATCGTGCCGCTGGTGACGCGTTTCATGGGGCTTTATCCACAACTGCGGATCGACATCGAACTCAGCAACCGCCAGCTTGACCTGGTGCATGAGGGCCTGGACCTGGCAATCCGCCTGGGGCGCTTGCAGGATTCAAGACTGGTGGCCACGCGCCTGGCGCCACGGCGCATGTATCTGTGCGCGTCGCCTTCCTACGTGGAACGGTATGGTCGGCCACACAGCTTGTCGGAATTGAGCCGGCACAATTGCCTTGTAGGCAGTTCGGACCTCTGGCAACTGGAACAGAACGGGCGGGAGTTTTCGCAACGGGTGCAGGGAAACTGGCGGTGTAACAGTGGGCAAGCGGTTCTGGATGCGGCGCTACAGGGCGTGGGGTTGTGTCAGCTGCCGGATTATTACGTGTTGGAGCATTTGAAAAGTGGCGCACTGATTTCGCTGCTGGAGGCGCATCAACCGCCCAATACGGCGGTTTGGGCGTTGTATCCGCAGCAACGGCATTTGTCGCCCAAGGTGCGCAAGTTGGTGGATTATTTGAAGGAGGGATTGGCCGAGCGGCCGGAGTATCAGGGTTAAGAGCAAAAGATCGCAGCCTTCGGCAGCTCCTACAGGGATCGCGTACAACCATCATTGTGCGGATGTACCGGCCCTTGTAGGAGCTGCCGCAGGCTGCGATCTTTTAGCGGCGGTTGGCCCATCGCAGCCGCAACCATTCCAGGTCTTCGGGGCGCGTAACCTTGAGATTATCCGCCCGCCCTTCAATCAGGCGCGGTGCCATCCCTGACCACTCCATGGCCGACGCTTCATCGGTGATGACAGCGTCAGCCACCAGACTGTCCGCCAACGCCCGATGCAGTGCACCCAGGCGAAACATCTGTGGTGTATAGGCCTGCCAGATCACACTGCGATCCACGGTCTCGACGACACGACCCTGTTTGTCGACCCGTTTAAGCGTATCCCGCGCTGGAACCGCCAACAGACCGCCCACCGGGTCATCCGCCAGTTGCCCCAACAACTTGTCCAGGTCATCGCGACTCAGGTTGGGCCGCGCGGCATCGTGCACCAGTACCCAATCCTCATCGTCCGCACCCAACGCATGCAAGTGCAGCAACGCATTGAGCACCGATCCGGAACGCTCGGCGCCGCCGTCAACGCGTTGAATGCGTTTGTCGCCAGCACACGCCAGGTTCGGCCAATAAGGATCATCAACAGCAAGACTGACCACCAGGCCCTTCAGACCAGGATGATCGAGAAAACAGCCAAGGCTGTGTTCGAGAATAGTGCGCCCGCCCAGTTGCAGGTATTGCTTGGGACGGTCCGCGGCCATACGGGCACCGACGCCCGCGGCAGGAATCACGGCCCAGAAGGCCGGCAGAGACAGGTTCATTGTGCCAACTGGTAAAGGGTTTCACCGTCCTTGACCATGCCCAATTCATGGCGAGCCCGCTCTTCAACGGTCTCCATGCCCTTTTTCAACTCACTGACTTCAGCGTCCATCACCCGATTGCGCTCCAGCAACGTCTGGTTCTCAGCTTGCTGATCGGCAATCTGCTGAGTCAGCTCGGCCACTTGCGCCAGACTGCCATTTCCCACCCACAGGCGGTACTGCAGGCCAGCCAGCAGCAGGAGCAAGACGAGGAACAACCAATTGGGACTGCGCATCGAATATCAGGTATCCAGTGAAAAAAGACAGCCACACCAAAACATGAAGCTACTGATAGCACGAAGCCTGGAAGAACCAGGCTTGTGCTTGCAAGGCATCAGATTAGTGGCAAAAACGTCGCTGTAGCGATTTTTCCGACACAATCCGGTGTCTTTTTTTACATCAGCCGCGGAATTCGCTGCGACCGTTGTACTTGGCTTTACCGTTCAACTGCTCTTCGATACGCAGCAGTTGGTTGTACTTGGAAACGCGGTCGGAACGGCACAGGGAGCCGGTCTTGATCTGGCCAGCCGAGGTGCCCACAGCCAGGTCGGCAATGGTCGAATCTTCGGTTTCGCCGGAGCGGTGCGAGATCACGGCGGTGTAACCGGCGGCCTTGGCCATCTGGATGGCTTCCAGGGTTTCGGTCAGGGTGCCGATCTGGTTGAACTTGATCAGGATCGAGTTGGCGATCTTTTTATCGATGCCTTCTTTCAGGATCTTGGTGTTGGTCACGAACAGGTCGTCGCCTACCAGCTGGGTCTTCTCGCCGATCTTGTCGGTGAGGATTTTCCAGCCAGCCCAGTCGGACTCGTCCAGGCCATCTTCGATGGAGATGATCGGGTAACGCTCCGTCAGGCCTTTGAGGTAGTCGGCGAAACCTTCAGCGGTGAACACCTGGCCTTCGCCGGACAGGTTGTACTTGCCGTCTTCGTAGAATTCGCTGGCTGCGCAGTCCAGGGCCAGGGTCACGTCGGTGCCCAGCTTGTAACCGGCGTTGGCCACGGCTTCGGAGATCACTTTCAAAGCGTCTTCGTTGGAAGCCAGGTTCGGTGCGAAACCACCTTCGTCACCCACGGCAGTGCTCAGGCCACGGGCCTTCAGGACAGCCTTGAGGTGATGGAAAATCTCGGTGCCCATGCGCAGACCTTCCGAGAAAGACTTGGCGCCAACCGGCTGCACCATGAATTCCTGGATGTCGACGTTGTTATCGGCGTGCTCGCCACCGTTGATGATGTTCATCATCGGAACCGGCATCGAGTAGACACCCGGGGTGCCGTTCAGGTTGGCGATGTGAGCGTACAGTGGCAGGTCCTGGTCCTGTGCTGCTGCCTTGGCCGCGGCCAGGGAAACAGCGAGGATCGCGTTGGCGCCCAGGGTTGCCTTGTTTTCGGTACCGTCGAGCTTGATCATCGCGTGATCCAGCGCTTTCTGGTCGCTTGGGTCCATGCCTTTCAACAGGTCGCGGATCGGACCGTTGATGTTGGCGACGGCCTTCAGGACGCCCTTGCCCAGGTAACGGCTCTTGTCGCCATCACGCAGCTCGAGCGCTTCACGCGAGCCAGTGGAAGCACCGGACGGCGCGCAAGCGCTGCCGATGATGCCGTTGTCGAGAAGCACATCCGCTTCCACGGTGGGATTGCCACGGGAGTCGAGAACTTCACGACCTTTGATGTCGACGATTTTAGCCATTGTTGTAAACACTCCAAAGTTGACGAAAACGCTGTACCGCTCGATTTATAAGTTTCGCATTACTTTGTGGGAGCCGGCTTGCTGGCGATGGTGTCCTTTCGGGCCTCATCGCTGGCAAGCCAGCTCCTACACAGGATCGGGGTTGCCGATATTACGCGGTTTCTATGGCAGGAAAACTCTTCACCAGTTCGTCCAGGGCTTTGAGCTGGGCCAGGAATGGCTCCAGTTTGTCCAGACGCAAGGCGCAAGGGCCGTCGCATTTGGCGTTGTCCGGATCCGGGTGGGCTTCCAGGAACAGGCCCGCCAGGGACTGGCTCATGCCGGCCTTCGCCAGATCGGTGACCTGGGCGCGACGACCACCGGCGGAATCGGAGCGACCGCCTGGCATTTGCAGCGCGTGGGTCACGTCGAAGAATACCGGGTATTCGAACTGCTTCATGATGCCGAAGCCGAGCATGTCGACGACCAGGTTGTTGTAGCCGAAGCTCGAACCGCGCTCGCAGAGAATCAACTGATCGTTACCCGCTTCCACGCACTTGCTCAGGATGTGTTTCATTTCATGAGGTGCGAGGAACTGGGCTTTCTTGATGTTGATTACCGCGCCGGTCTTGGCCATCGCGACCACGAGGTCGGTCTGGCGCGACAGGAAGGCCGGCAGCTGGATGATATCGCAGACTTCAGCGACGACCGCGGCCTGCTCAGGCTCGTGGACGTCAGTGATGATCGGCACGCCGAAGGCTTGCTTGATGTCCTGGAAGATCCGCATGCCCTCTTCCAGGCCGGGGCCACGGTAAGAGGTCACGGAGGAACGGTTGGCCTTGTCGAAGCTGGCCTTGAACACGTAAGGGATACCCAGTTTCTGGGTAACCTTCACGTACTCTTCGCAGACCTGCATCGCCATGTCGCGGCTTTCCAGCACGTTCATGCCACCGAAAAGCACCATTGGCTTGTCGTTGGCAATCTCGATATCGCCTACGCGGATGATCTTCTGCGCCATGGGGTTCACGCCTTCTTCTGGTGTTGAGCCAAAGCTGCCTTGACGAAGCCGCTGAACAACGGGTGACCGTCGCGAGGCGTCGAGGTGAACTCAGGGTGGAACTGGCAAGCGACGAACCATGGATGATCCGGTGCTTCAACCACTTCGACCAGCGCGCCATCACCGGAACGACCGGAGATTTTCAGGCCGGCTTCGATGATCTGCGGCAGCAGGTTGTTGTTCACTTCGTAGCGATGACGGTGACGCTCGACGATCACGTCCTTGCCGTAGCAGCCGTGAACCAGGGAACCCGGCTCCAGCAGGCAATCCTGCGCGCCAAGGCGCATGGTGCCGCCCAGATCGGACGCTTCGGTACGAATTTCAACGGCGCCGGTGGCATCTTCCCACTCGGTGATCAGGCCGACGACCGGGTGACCGCTGGCACGATCGAACTCGGTGGAGTTGGCGTCTTTCCAGCCCAGCACGTTACGCGCGAATTCGATCACGGCCACTTGCATGCCCAGGCAGATACCCAGGTATGGCACTTTGTTTTCGCGAGCGTACTGGACGGCAGTGATCTTGCCTTCCACGCCACGCAGACCGAAGCCGCCTGGCACCAGGATCGCGTCGACACCTTCCAGCAGCGCGGTGCCCTGGTTCTCGATGTCTTCGGAATCGATGTAGCGCAGGTTGACCTTGGTACGGTTGCTGATGCCAGCGTGACTCATCGCTTCGATCAGCGACTTGTAGGCGTCCAGCAGCTCCATGTACTTGCCGACCATGGCGATGGTGACTTCGTGCTCAGGGTTGAGCTTGGCGTCGACCACGGCTTCCCACTCGGACAGGTCGGCACCACCGCATTGCAGGCCGAAACGCTCGACGACGAAATCGTCCAGGCCCTGGGAGTGCAGGATGCCCGGGATCTTGTAGATGGTGTCGGCGTCTTCCAGCGCGATCACCGCACGTTCTTCAACGTTGGTGAACTGCGCGATCTTGCGACGCGAGGACACATCGATCGGGTGGTCGGAGCGGCACACCAGCACGTCTGGTTGCAGGCCGATGGAACGCAGTTCCTTCACCGAGTGCTGGGTTGGCTTGGTCTTGGTTTCGCCGGCCGTGGCGATGTACGGCACCAGCGTCAGGTGCATCAGCATCGCGCGCTTGGCGCCGACTTCGAAACGCAGCTGGCGGATGGCTTCGAGGAACGGTTGCGATTCGATGTCACCCACGGTGCCACCGATCTCGACCATCGCAACGTCGGCATCGCCCGCGCCCTTGATGATGCGGCGCTTGATTTCGTCGGTGATGTGCGGAATCACCTGGATGGTTGCACCCAGGTAGTCACCACGGCGCTCTTTGCGCAGCACGTGCTCGTAGACACGGCCGGTGGTGAAGTTGTTGTTCTGGGTCATGGTCGTGCGGATGAACCGCTCGTAGTGGCCCAGGTCCAGGTCGGTCTCGGCGCCGTCGTGGGTGACGAACACTTCACCGTGCTGGAACGGGCTCATGGTGCCCGGGTCGACGTTGATGTACGGGTCCAGCTTCAGCATGGTGACCTTAAGTCCCCGCGCCTCCAGGATGGCCGCCAATGATGCCGATGCAATGCCTTTCCCCAATGAAGAAACAACACCGCCCGTGACGAATATGTAGCGCGTCATGAAAAACCCTAGAAGTCTGCGTTAAAGCGGTCCGAGCCGCCGGGGAAAGCGAAGGAAGGCCGAAGCCCCCGATCACCTGCATTAATCACAGTGCACCTTTCAAAAAAACCGCCGCGTTGGGACAGACCGGGAAATGAAACACCGGTTCGTTGCTCGCTACACATTTTTTGGAATCGCCCAGCAAAGACTGCTTGGTAATCGGCAACTCCTGCAATTCAGGCGAATCCACAGAAGTTGTATCAAGAAGGGAGCGTAGTCTACCGGAAAGCCCCTTTCAGCTCAAACCTTGATCTTCGCCTGGCGGTTGCCAATGTAAATGCCAGCCACCCGTCGCTTCGCCATCCAGCCCCGCCAGGTTAGCCACCGCCAGCAATTGCTCGCCCTTGTACAGCAGCGGCAATCTGCCGCGCACGAACAGCGGCACCCCACGTTCGTTGAGCAAACGCTTCAAGTCGCGATGGCCGCGGCCGGGCAGCTCCATCACTTCGCCCCCTTCACGATAGCGGATCTGCAAGGGGCCATCGGGGATTTGCCCACTGAGCGTGAGCATGCCGTTGTCGGCCAACGCCAGCGGCTGAGCGGGTTCCAGCCATGCGCCAGGCGCTGGAGCCGCGCGCAACCAGGCACCGGATAACCACCAGATACGCCCGCCCGCCCGATGCAGTTCGCCATCGGCCAGGCGCCAGATCGGCCGGGCGTCGCCGGTGGCATCGCGCAAATCGAGCCAACCCGACCAATGGTCGCTATCCGGCAGCTGAGTCAGCGGTTCGAGCCAGTGGCTGAGCGCATTGCGCTGGCGAGCATCGGAGAGTTTTTCCAGCGATGCCAACTCCAGCGAGGGCAATTTAAGCCAATCGAATTCGCTGGCGGCGCTGGCCTGGCTCAAGTCAATTTGCGCCAGATCATCCAGCAACCCCTGCGCCTCGCTCAAATGCGCGGCACTGCGGGCCATTGTCGACATCGCCTGTGGCCAGCGCTGGGTCAATGCAGGAAACACCTGATGACGCAGGTAATTGCGCGAGAATTGCCGGTCCTGGTTGGAAGGGTCCTCGATCCAGTTCAATTGATGCTCCGCCGCATACGCCTCAAGCTCGGCCCGGGTAGCATCGAGCAAAGGCCGCAACAGATTCCCTTTGCCCAACGGGCGCTGGCGTGGCATCCCTGACAGCCCCCTTACGCCGGCCCCTCGCAACAGGCGAAACAGCAAGGTTTCCGCCTGATCGTCACGGTGCTGGGCCGTCAGCAGGACTTCATTGGCTTGAGTGGCGTCAATGAACGCCGCATAACGCGCATCCCGAGCTGCACGCTCAAGGCTTGCGCCGGGTTGCACCTGGACGCGGACGACTTGCAGCGGCACGCCCAGCGCATCGCAGACCGACTGACAGTGATCCGGCCACGCGTCAGCCGCAGCCTGGAGGCCGTGATGGACATGGATGGCGCTCAGTGGCGGCAGGGACTGGGTTTTGGCGAGCGTTGCGAGAAGGTGCAGAAGGACGGTGGAATCGAGGCCACCGGAGAAGGCGATGTGCCAATGTGCAGCATTGCGCCAAGGCTGAAGATTTAGCAAAAGCCGAAAAGGCAGATCACTCTTCGAAGGATTCATAGAGATTGATCGCTTCTCATGGAACCCTGTAGGAGCTGCCGCAGGCTGCGATCTTTTGATCTTAAAAAATCAAGATCAAAAGATCGCAGCCTGCGGCAGCTCCTACAGGGGTACCGCGTTAGAGACCGTAGCTCATCAGACGATCATAGCGGCGCTTCAGCAGCGCATCGTTGTCGAACTTCTTCAGCATTGCCAGTTGCGAGCTCAGTTCGGCGCGGATCGAGGCAGCGGCAGCAGCCGGATCACGGTGTGCGCCGCCAAGTGGCTCGCTGATCACTTTATCCACGATGCCCAGGCCCTTGAGGCGCTCGGCGGTGATGCCCATGGCTTCAGCGGCGTCCGGTGCTTTCTCGGCGGTTTTCCACAGGATCGATGCGCAACCTTCCGGCGAGATCACCGCGTAGGTCGAGTACTGCAGCATGTTCAGCTGATCGCAAACGCCGATGGCCAGCGCACCACCAGAACCACCTTCACCGATCACGGTGGCGATGATTGGGGTTTTCAGGCGAGCCATGACGCGCAGGTTCCAGGCAATCGCTTCGCTCTGGTTGCGCTCTTCAGCGTCGATGCCAGGGTACGCACCCGGGGTGTCGATGAAGGTCAGGATCGGCATCTTGAAACGCTCGGCCATTTCCATCAGGCGACAGGCCTTGCGGTAGCCTTCCGGACGCGGCATGCCGAAGTTGCGGCGAACCTTTTCGCGCACTTCGCGGCCTTTCTGGTGACCGATGACCATTACTGGCTGGTCTTCCAGACGGGCAATACCGCCAACGATGGCGGCGTCGTCGGAGAAGTGACGGTCACCATGCAGCTCGTCGAACTCGGTGAAGATGTGTTCGATGTAGTCCAGGGTATATGGACGCTTCGGGTGACGCGCCAGACGCGCGATCTGCCAGCTGGTCAGCTTGCCGAAGATGTCCTCGGTCAGCGTGCTGCTCTTGTCCTGCAGGCGGGAAATCTCATCGCCGATATTCAGCGAATTGTCATTACCGACCAAGCGCAACTCTTCGATCTTGGCTTGCAGGTCGGCGATCGGCTGTTCGAAATCTAGAAAATTCGGGTTCATAGGCGTCCGTCTTGGGTCGACGTCCAAGAGAGCTTGGGCCGGCCGGTTGTCTATTCGCGCCCTACCATAAGGGACAGGCGCGTTCAGGTCGAGATTAAATTCTGGTCAAGCTCAGGGCCCCGCTCAAAGTTAAAAGCGACACCCTGACCGTTAACGGTATTGGAGGAAGACGTTGTCTCGCCCGAACTGGTCACGCAGGGCTTGAATCAACGCATCCGCCGGGTCGATTCGCCAGCCTTCGCCGAACTGCAGCAAGGCTTTCGCATCGGGACTCGTGTAGTCCATGGTGATCGGGCACGCACCGCGGTGACGCTTCAACAGCTCACCCAGCCAGCGTAGCTGATCGCCCTTGAGATCCTTGGCGTGTAACTTCAGGCGCAGGCTCTCGGCCAGGTTGGTGCGCGCGTCCTCCATGCTCATCACCCGCTTGACCCGCAAGCGCAGGCCACCGGAGAAGTCGTCGTTGCTGACTTCGCCTTCGACCACCACCATCGCATCGGTCTGCAACAGCGATTGCGCGGAATGGAACGCATCGGCGAACAGCGACGCTTCGATCCGCCCCGAACGGTCGTCGAGGGTGATGAAGCCCATCTTGTCGCCCTTTTTGTTTTTCATCACCCGCAGGGCGATGATCATGCCGGCAACCGTCTGGGTATCGCGCGCAGGTTTCAAATCGATGATGCGCTGACGGGCGAAACGGCGGATTTCGCCTTCGTATTCGTCGATCGGGTGACCGGTCAGGTACAGGCCCAGGGTGTCTTTCTCGCCCTTGAGCCGTTCCTTGAGGGTCAGTTCCTTGGCCTTGCGATGATTGGCGTAGACGTCGGCGTCTTCCTCGACGAACAGCCCGCCAAACAGGTCGGCATGGCCGCTGTCATGGGTACGGGCGGTTTGCTCGGCAGCCTTGATCGCCTCTTCCATCGCGGTCAGCAGTACCGCACGGTTGCGGTCGATATTGGCCTGATAGGCTTTGGCTTCGTCGTGGAAATACGGGCCCAGGCGATCCAGCGCACCGCTGCGGATTAAGCCGTCGAGGGTGCGCTTGTTGATGCGCTTGAGGTCGACCCGGGCGCAGAAATCGAACAGGTCCTTGAACGGACCGTCCTGCCGCGCTTCGGTGATCGCCTCCACCGGCCCCTCGCCCACACCCTTGATCGCGCCAAGGCCGTAAATGATCCGGCCTTCGTCGTTCACCGTGAACTTGAACTCGGAAGTGTTCACGTCCGGCGCGTCGAGACGCAGCTTCATCGTGCGCACTTCTTCGATCAAGGTCACGACCTTGTCGGTGTTGTGCATGTCCGCCGAGAGTACCGCGGCCATGAACGGCGCCGGGTAGTGCGCTTTCAGCCACGCGGTCTGGTACGACACCAGGCCATAGGCGGCGGAGTGGGACTTGTTGAAGCCGTAACCGGCGAATTTTTCCACCAGGTCGAAAATGTTACCGGCAAGGTCCGCGTCGATGTTGTTGGTCGCGCAACCTTCGATGAAACCGCCGCGCTGCTTGGCCATTTCCTCGGGCTTTTTCTTACCCATGGCCCGGCGCAGCATGTCCGCACCGCCGAGGGTGTAGCCGGCCATGACCTGGGCGATCTGCATCACCTGTTCCTGATACAGGATGATGCCGTAGGTCGGGGCCAATACGGGCTTGAGGCCTTCGTACTGGTAGTCCGAGTGCGGATACGCGAGTTCCGCGCGACCGTGCTTACGGTTGATGAAGTCGTCAACCATGCCAGATTGCAGCGGGCCGGGACGGAACAGCGCTACCAGTGCGATCAAGTCTTCCAGGCAGTCGGGCTTGAGCTTTTTGATCAGCTCTTTCATGCCGCGCGATTCAAGCTGGAACACCGCTGTGGTTTCGGCTTTTTGCAGCAGCGAATAGGTCGGTTTGTCGTCCAGCGGGATGAACGCGATGTCCAGCGGCGGCTCGTTGACCTTGGCGCGGTCGCGGTTGATGGTCTTCAGCGCCCAGTCGATGATCGTCAGGGTCCGCAGGCCGAGGAAGTCGAACTTCACCAGGCCAGCGGCTTCGACGTCGTCCTTGTCGAACTGGGTTACCAGGCCATCGCCCGCTTCGTCGCAATAAATGGGCGAGAAGTCAGTCAGCTTGGTCGGCGCGATTACCACGCCACCGGCGTGCTTGCCGACGTTACGCACAACGCCTTCAAGCTTGCGGGCCATCTCCCAGATTTCCGCGGCTTCTTCATCGACCTTGATGAAGTCACGCAGGATTTCTTCCTGTTCGTAGGCCTTTTCCAGGGTCATGCCGACTTCGAACGGGATCATCTTCGACAGGCGATCCGCCAGGCCGTAGGACTTGCCCTGCACCCGCGCCACGTCGCGGACCACAGCCTTGGCGGCCATGGAACCGAAAGTAATGATCTGGCTTACCGCGTTGCGGCCGTATTTCTCGGCCACGTAGTCGATCACCCGGTCGCGACCGTCCATGCAGAAGTCGACGTCGAAGTCGGGCATGGAGACCCGTTCCGGGTTGAGGAAACGTTCGAACAGCAGGTCATATTCCAGCGGGTCGAGGTCGGTGATCTTCTGCACATAGGCCACCAGCGACCCGGCACCCGACCCCCGGCCAGGACCTACCGGCACACCGTTGTTCTTGGCCCACTGGATAAAGTCCATCACGATCAGGAAGTAACCGGGGAACCCCATCTGGATGATGATATCCAGCTCGAAATTCAGCCGGTCGACATAGACCTGGCGCTTGGCTTCATAGTCCTCGGTGGTGTCCTTGGGCAGCAGGACGGACAGCCGCTCTTCGAGGCCATCGAAGGACACCTTGCGGAAGTATTCGTCGATGGTCATGCCATCGGGGATCGGGAAGTTGGGCAGGAAGTGCGTGCCCAGCTTGACTTCGATGTTGCAGCGCTTGGCGATCTCGACGGTGTTTTCCAGCGCCTCGGGAATGTCGCTGAACAGCTCGGCCATTTCCTCGGCACTTTTGAGGTACTGCTGATCGCTGTAGTTCTTCGAACGGCGCGGGTCGTCGAGGGCCCGGCCCTCGCCGATGCACACGCGGGTTTCGTGGGCGGCGAAATCTTCCTGCTTGATGAAGCGCACGTCGTTGGTCGCGACCAGCGGTGCGCCGATTTTCTCGGCCAGCGCCACGGCGCCGTGCAGTTGCTCTTCATCGTTGGGGCGGTTGGTGCGCTGGATTTCCAGGTAGAAACGATCCGGAAAAACCGCCATCCACTCACGCGCCAGGGTTTCCGCTTCGTCCGGGTTGCCGCTGAGCATGGCCTGGCCGATCTCGCCCTCTTTGGCCGCCGACAGCATGATGAGGCCGTCGCTGGCTTCGGCCACCCATTCGCGCTCGATGATGATCGAGCCATTGCGCTGACCGTCGATGAAACCTCGAGAGATCAATTCGGTGAGGTTGCGATAACCCGCGGCATTCATCACCAGCAGGCTGATCCGGCTCAGGGGGTTGTCCGGATCCTTGTTCGACAACCACAGGTCGGCGCCGCAGATCGGCTTGATCCCGGCACCCATGGCGTTTTTATAGAATTTGACCAGGGAACACATGTTGTTCTGGTCAGTGACCGCTACGGCAGGCATGTTCATGCCGACCAGGGTCTTGACCAGCGGCTTGATCCGCACCAGACCGTCGACCAGGGAGTATTCAGTGTGCAGGCGTAGGTGAACGAATGAAGCCGGCATAGTGATCCTGCATTAAGTCATGAAAACAACAAGGCCCGGATTGTACCGGGCCTTGGTAAAAAAAATCAGCCTTGCAACTAAGACTCGATGAGACTCTCTCGGGCCTCATAGGCCAGGCGCACCGGGGCAAACGAGCGCCGGTGAATCGGCGTCGGCCCCAGGCGTGCCAGCGCTTCCAGATGAACGGGCGTCGGGTAGCCTTTGTGCCCGCCGATCCCGTAACCCGGGTAGATCAATTCGAAAGCAGCCATTTCACGGTCGCGACTGACCTTGGCCAGAATCGATGCCGCGGCGATCGCCGGGACCTTGCCGTCGCCCTGCACCACCGCTTCGGCACGCATCGGCAACTTCGGGCAACGGTTGCCGTCGATCATCGCCAGTTTCGGCTGGACGTGCAGCCCGGCAATGGCGCGCTGCATGGCCAGCATGGTGGCATGGAGGATGTTCAGCTCATCGATCTCTTCGACTTCCGCGCGGGCAATGCACCAGCTCAGGGCTTTTTCGCAGATTTCGTCATAGAGTTTTTCGCGCCGGGCTTCGGTGAGCTTCTTCGAGTCGTTCAGCCCGAGGATCGGACGGTTCGGATCAAGAATCACCGCCGCGGTCACCACGGCGCCGCATAACGGGCCGCGACCGACTTCGTCGACACCGGCAACCAGTTCTTCCACTTCCGCGACCAAGGTGAAATCCAGCCCCATCTGCATGCTTGTCTTACTCATTTTACTGGGTCGATCAGGTTCAGCACTGCATCCGCAGCCTGGTTGGAGGCATCCAGACGAAGGGTCCGGTGAATTTCATCAAAACCGCGGGTTTGCTCTTCGCCACCCTCGATCAGCGGCGACAGGGTCTGGGCCAGCGCTTCGACCGTGGCATCGTCCTGCAACAACTCGGGCACCAACAGGCGCTGGGCCAGCAGGTTCGGCAAGGACACGTACGGGCTCTTCACCATGCGCTTGAGAATCCAGAACGTCAGCGGTGCCAGGCGATAGGCAACCACCATCGGCCGCTTGTACAACAAGGCTTCAAGCGTTGCGGTCCCCGAGGCAATCAGTACGGCGTTGCAGGCTGCCAAAGCCAGATGGGACTTGCCGTCGAGCAAGGTCAGCGGCAAATCGCGACCGGCCAGCAGCTCTTCAAGCTGCGCCCGGCGCTGTGGGTTGGCACAAGGCACGACAAACCGCACACCGGGGCGCAGTGCCCGCAGGCGTTGGGCCGTATCGAGGAACAATGCACCGAGACGGCCGACTTCGCCGCCACGACTGCCGGGCATCAGCGCCACCAACGGCCCGTCGGGCAATCCCAGTTCGGCCCGCGCCGCAGCGCGATCGGCTTCCAGCGGAATGGCATCGGCCAGGGTGTGCCCGACAAACCGCACCGGCACACCCTTCTCTTCGTAGAATTTCGCTTCGAACGGGAACAGGGTGAGCATCAGGTCGCAACCTTCGCGAATCTTCAGCACCCGCTTCTGCCGCCAGGCCCAGACCGATGGACTGACGTAATGCACGGTCTTGATCCCGGCCTGACGCAGCTTGAGTTCGATGTTGAGGTTGAAGTCCGGGGCATCGATACCGATGAACACGTCCGGCTTCGCGGCGATCAGGTCGGCTACCAGCTTCTTGCGGCGCGCCAGCAATTCCCGCAAACGGCCCAGCACTTCCACCAGGCCCATGACCGACAGGCGTTCCATGGGAAAGTAGGACGTCAGGCCTTCGGCCTGCATCAACGGACCGCCGACTCCGATGAACTCGACCGCCGGATGGCGAGCCTTGAGCGCGCGCATCAGACCCGCGCCCAAAATGTCGCCGGAAGCCTCGCCCGCCACCAGCGCAATACGCAAATTGGCCATGGTTAGCGGGTGATGCCGCGGGTCGAGGACTGTATGGAGTCGCGGAACACCGCCACTTCCGGGAACTGGGCAGAGGATTCGGCCAGTTCGGCGAGCGCCTGCTCAACCGTCAAGCCCTGGCGATAGACCACCTTGTAGGCACGACGCAGGGCGTGGATCGCGTCTTCGCTGAAACCGCGACGGCGCATGCCTTCGAAGTTCATGCTGCGGGCTTCGGCCGGGTTGCCGAACACCGTGACATAGGCCGGGACGTCCTTGCCAATCGCCGTACCCATGCCGGAAAAGCTGTGGGCACCGATGTGGCAATACTGGTGAACCAGGGTAAAACCGGACAGGATCGCCCAGTCTTCCACGTGCACGTGGCCGGCCAGCGCCGTGTTGTTGACCAGGATGCAGTGGTTGCCGATGACACTGTCGTGACCGATGTGGGCGTAGGCCATGATCAGGTTGTGATCGCCCAGGGTGGTTTCCGAACGGTCCTGAATGGTCCCACGGTGAATCGTCACACCTTCGCGGATGACGTTGTGGTCACCCATCACCAGGCGGGTTTCCTCGCCTTTGTATTTCAGATCGGGCGTGTCCTCACCTACCGAGGAAAACTGGTAGATACGGTTGTGCTTACCGATTCGGGTCGGGCCCTTGAGAATCACATGCGGCCCGATCACGGTCCCCTCGCCGATTTCCACACCTGCGCCGATGATCGACCACGGGCCGACCTCGACACCGTCAGCCAGGACGGCCGTCGGATCGATGATTGCGCGAGGGTCGATCAAACTCATAGTTTGCGTTCCGCGCAGATGATTTCAGCGGAGCAGACCGGCTTGCCATCGACCGAAGCCTGGCACTCGAACTTCCAGATCTGCCGCTTGCAGCTGATGAACTTGGCTTCCAGGATCAGCTGGTCGCCCGGCAGAACAGGCTGGCGGAAGCGCAGCTTGTCGGAGCCGACGAAGTAATAAAGGGTGCCGTCGGCGGGTTTCACGTCGAGCATTTTGAAACCAAGGATCCCTGCAGCCTGAGCCATCGCTTCGATGATCAGTACGCCCGGCATGATTGGATGCGCAGGAAAGTGACCATTGAAGAACGGTTCGTTGATGCTGACATTCTTGTAGGCGCGAATGCGCTTGCCTTCAACATCCAGCTCCACTACCCGGTCCACCAGCAGGAACGGGTAACGGTGAGGCAGGTATTCGCGAATCTCGTTGATGTCCATCATTTCGGGGGGAAGCCTATGTAAAGATTGGGAGCGCGCGACTGATGCACACTCCTCTAGCAAATCAAGGACGCAGTCTAGCGGCTGTGCACACTTGATATGGAAATGGTATCAGCCATCTGATGAAGCATTACCGCCAGGGGTCACGTCCCCAGTTTGCTTTTCCAGCTGTCGCAGACGCCGCGCGATGTCATCGAGCTGACGAATACGGGCCGCGCTTTTGCGCCACTCGGCGGCTGGCTGCATCGCCGTTCCGGAAGAATAGGCACCCGGCTCGGTGATCGAGTGGGTCACCATGGTCATGCCGGTGATGAAAACGTTGTCGCAAATATCGATATGCCCCACCAGCCCTACGCCACCGGCGAGCATGCAATGCTTGCCGATTTTAGTGCTGCCGGAGATCCCCACGCAGGCCGCCATGGCGGTGTGATCACCGACCTGAACGTTGTGGGCGATCTGGATCTGGTTGTCGAGTTTCACACCATTGCCAATGACGGTATCGGCCAGCGCACCACGGTCAATGGCGGTGTTCACGCCGATTTCCACGTCATCGCCGACCAGGACACCACCGATCTGGGCAATTTTCTGCCAGATGCCTTTCTCGTTGGCAAAGCCGAAGCCTTCGCCGCCAAGCACCGCACCGGACTGGATCACCACCCGCTTGCCGACGCGTACGTCGTGATACAGCGTGACGCGCGGTGCCAGCCAGCCGCCTTCGCCAACGACGCTGCGGGCGCCGATGAAGCAGTGCGCACCAATGGTCGTACCGGCAGCAATATGCGCCCCGCTTTCAATCACCGCAAATGCACCGATACTCGCCGCCGGATCGACCACCGCATCCGCGGCAATCACTGCCGTCGGATGAATACCGGCTGCCGCCTTGGGCTTGGGATCGAACAGGTGGGAAATACGCGCGTAAGCAGCGTAAGGATCGGGCACCACCAGGCAATCCCCGGCAAAACCTTCGGCGTCAGCGGCCTTGAGCAACAACGCTGCCGCCTGACTGCCTGCCAGGTATTTGCGGTATTGGGGGTTTGCGAGAAAGCTCAACTGAGCTGGGCCAGCCTCCTGCAAGGTGGCTAGCCCAGTAATTGCTTTCTCCGGGTCGCCACGTAGCGTGGCGCCGAGGAACTCGGCCAGCTGGCCGAGCTTAATGGTCACTGTCATGGATTACTTCAGCTGATTCATGCGCTCGATAACCTGGCGCGTGATGTCGTACTGAGGTTTGACATCAATCACTGCACCACGCTCGAAGACCAGGTCAAAAGCACCTTTCTTGATGACTTCTTCCACAGCACTGTCCAGTTTCGGCTTGAGCTGCTTCAGCATTTCACGGTCGGCAACGGCTTTGGCTTCGTTCAGTTCCTTGGACTGGAACTGGAAGTCACGGGCCTTTTGCTTGAATTCAAGCTCCAGACGCTCACGCTCGCCTTGCTGCATTTTGTCGCCACCGGCCATCAGGCGATCCTGGATACCCTTGGCGCTGCTTTCCAGCGTCTTGAGCTTGCTCAGCTGAGGACCGAATTTCTTCTCGGCATCCACGGCGTATTTCTTGGCCGCATCGGATTCCAGCAGGGCCATCTGATAGTTCAGGACGGCGATTTTCATGTCGGCAAATGCCGGACCTGCAACCAGTACGGAAGCCAGGAGAACCAATTGAGTCAACTTACGCACGATGCACTCCTACAAAATCCATTGTCGTTATCTTGGGGCAGACGCTTAGAACGTCTGACCGAGGGAGAATTGGAACACTTGAGTTTCAGCGTCATCCGGTTTCTTGACTGGCATGGCCAACGCAAAACTCAGAGGACCCAGTGCGGTGACCCAGGTCACACCCACACCGACGGAACTGGCCATATTGCTCAGACTGATGTCGTTGCACTTGGTGTTGGACTTCGTGCCATCAGCGTTGGTGGAATCAGAGCACGATGAGTCGAATACGTTACCCACATCCCAGAATACCGAGGTACGCAGGGAACGCTGGTCCTTGACGAACGGCAGCGGGAACAGGACTTCAACACCACCCTGGATCAGGACGTTACCACCGAACGGCAGCGGATCCTGGTCCGGGTCGAGCGCAGTGCCAGGGTTCTTGCCGGTACTTGGTGTACTGCGAGGACCCAGGGTGCTGTCCTTGAAGCCGCGAACCGAGTTGAAACCACCAGCATAGTAGTTTTCATAGAATGGCAAGCCATCGGTCGAACCGTAACCATCGCCATAACCCAGTTCGGTATGCAGGCGCATGGTGTAGTTGTCGCTCAGTGGCTGGAACAACTGGCCACGGTAGTCGAGCTTGAAGAACGACAGGTCGCTGCCTGGAACCGTGGATTCCAGCACGAGG
Source organism: Pseudomonas sp. YuFO8 (assembly GCF_035065025.1). NCBI lineage: Bacteria > Pseudomonadati > Pseudomonadota > Gammaproteobacteria > Pseudomonadales > Pseudomonadaceae > Pseudomonas > Pseudomonas sp. YuFO8. Next base: position 160,368 of record NZ_JAXDEQ010000011.1, read on the forward strand.
CTCTGGGAATGACCACGGGTCGCCAGTACGCCCTTGTTCAGGGTGGACTCGGACCAACCGGCCGAAGCCTTGAAGTTCAGGTACTTGTCGCCTTCCTTGTTAACGAAATCGAAGATCTCGTCGACGGTATACACACCGGTCTTGATCTCGTCCTGCTGGGCCGTCAGGCCGAAGGTCAGGCGCGAAGTCTCGCTGATCGGATAACCGACGCTCACGCCGGCACCCAGGCTGTCCACGGCATAGCTGGCTACGTCGACGTCGAGGTCATCGTAGTCAGTTGTACGGTAGAACGCGTTGTAGCCCAGGCTGACGCCATCGGCAGTCCAGTAGGGGTCAACGTAACCGAAGTTGTAGCGGCTCTGGTATTCGCTGCGGGTCAAGCCGAGGCTGACCTTGTTACCGGTACCGAGGAAGTTGTTCTGGGTGATCGAACCACCGAGGATCAGGCCCGCACTCTGGGCGAAGCCGACGCTGGCGGTAATCGAACCGGACGCCTGCTCTTCAACGCTGTAGTTGACGTCAACCTGGTCATCGACACCCGGTACAGCCGGGGTTTCAACGTTGACTTCCTTGAAGAAGCCCAGACGCTCCAGACGGGTCTTGGATTGGTCGATCAGGTAGGTCGAGGCCCAGCCGCCTTCCATCTGGCGCATTTCGCGACGCAGCACTTCGTCTTCGGACTTGGTGTTGCCACGGAAGTTGATGCGGTTCACGTAGGCACGCTTGCCTGGATCGACAGCGAAGGTGATGTCTACCGTGTGGTCGTCATCGTGGGGCTGAGGCACGCCATTGACGTTGGCGAAGGTGTAGCCCTCGTTACCCAGGCGACGAGTGATCAGTTCAGACGTGGTGGTCATCAGCTTGCGCGAGAACACCTGGCCTTTCTGTACCAGCAGCAGCGACTTGACCTGGTCTTCAGGGACTTTCAGGTCGCCGCTGAGCTTCACGTCACGAACGGTGTACTTGTCACCTTCGTTGATGTTGACGGTGATGTAGACGTGCTTCTTGTCCGGCGTGATGGACACCTGGGTCGAAGCGATGTCCATGTTGATGTAGCCGCGGTCCAGGTAGTAGGAACGCAGGCGCTCCAGGTCACCGGAGAGTTTTTCACGGGCGTACTTGTCATCGTTCTTGAAGAACGACAGCCAGTTGGTGGTCTTGAGTTCGAACAGGTCGATCAGGTCTTCATCAGGGAAGACCGTGTTGCCTACCACGTTGATGTGCTGGATAGCGGCAACGGTGCCTTCGTTGATGTTGACCTTCAAGCCGACGCGGTTGCGCGGCTGCGGGATCACTTCAGTGTCGACGGTAGCCGAGTAGCGACCCTGGGCGACGTACTGGCGCTGCAGTTCGTTACGTACGCCTTCGAGGGTGGCTCGCTGGAAGATCTCGCCTTCGGCCAGGCCGGATTGCTTGAGACCCTTCATCAGGTCTTCGGTGGAGATCGCCTTGTTGCCTTCGATCTCGATACTGGCAACCGACGGACGCTCGACTACCGTGATAACCAGGACGTTGCCATCGCGGCCCAGTTGGATATCTTGAAAGAACCCGGTTTTGAACAGCGCACGAGTGGATTCCACCAGGCGTCGATCATCCGCCTGTTCACCGACGTTCAACGGCAAAGCACCAAAGACGCTACCCGCGGAGACCCGCTGGAGGCCATTGACGCGAATATCAGAGATAGTGAAGGACTCGGCGTGAACTTCGGCGATCATCAATACGGTGAGAACCGCAGTTAGCAGCAGACGTTTCATGAAGTCCTTTCTTATTCCAACTGGCAATAAAAACTGCCGCAAAATGCGGCAGATTCGCAATTCAGCGAAGCGTTACAGTCGACCCAGATCATTAACCAGAGCAAGCAACATCACCCCGATCACCAAACTGATGCCGATCTGTATCCCCCAACCTTGCACCCGATCCGACAAGGGACGACCACGCGCCCACTCGATCAGATAAAACAACAAATGCCCCCCATCCAGCACAGGAATGGGCAGCAAATTCAGAACCCCCAGGCTAATACTCAGATAAGCAAGGAAATTCAGGAAATCAGCGACACCCGACTGGGCCGAAGCGCCCGCCACTTTAGCAATGGTTATCGGTCCACTCAAGTTTTTTACCGAGAGCTCGCCGAACAACATTTTCTTCAGCGAATCGAGGGTCAGCACGCTCATCGTCCAGGTGCGTCGAGCCCCTTCCCCCACGGCTGCCAACGGCCCGAAACTGACTTCGCGAATCATCTCTGGTGGCCAATCGACAGCTTTTACCCCCGCCCCGAGGTAACCGGTGGGTGCCTTGCTTTCGCCACGGGCAGCCAACATCACAGGAACGTCGATTTGAGCACCGTCACGCTCCACCCGCAGCATGATTTTGGTATCAGGATGCATACGAACGATATCGACGACCTGCTGCCAGTCATCCACGGCCTTGCCATCGAGCGCCAACAGGCGGTCACCGGTCTTCAGGCCGGCGGCCTGGGCCGGGCCTTTGGAATCCAGTTCAGCCAGGACGGGCGGCAATGCCGGGCGCCACGGGCGAATGCCCAGGGAACGAATCGGATCCGGTTCATCGGCACCTTTGAGCCAGTTGTCCAACACCAGCTCGCGCGGCGAATCCACTGTAGTGCCCTGCTCGCGAACCAGCAGCTGCAGGGAACCGCTTTCACCCAGGCGACGGACCAGCTGCAGATTGACCGCAGCCCAGCCGGAAGTGGGCTCGCCGTCGATGGCAACGATTTCCTGGCCTGCGTTCAGGCCCGCCTTGGCCGCCAGGCTACCGGACTCGACAGCGCCGATGACCGGGCGGACCTGCTCGGTGCCAAGCATCGCCAATGCCCAGAAAAACACCATCGCCAACAGGAAGTTGGCAATCGGTCCCGCTGCAACGATGGCAATGCGCTGGCGCACGGATTTGCGGTTGAAGGATTGCTCGAGCTGATCGGCCGGCACTTCGCCTTCACGCTCGTCGAGCATCTTCACGTAGCCACCCAATGGAATGGCAGCCACCACGAATTCGGTACCCTTCTTGTCGTGCCAGCGCAGCAGCGGCATGCCGAAGCCCACGGAGAAACGCAGCACCTTGACCCCACAGCGACGCGCGACCCAGAAATGGCCGAACTCGTGGAAGGTAACCAGCACGCCCAAAGCGACCAGGGTGCCGACAATCATATAGAGCGCGCTCATCTATTTTCTCCGCATTCCTATCCAGTCCTGCATCGCAGCACTTACCGCCCTTGACGACTCAACCATTGTTCAGCCAGCAAACGCGCCTTGGCATCCGCCGTGAACACCGCCTCAAGATCATTCACTGCAACCACAGGTTCGAGATTGAGGACTTCCTCGATGATACTCGCGATTTCCAGGTAACGAACCCGTCCGTCGAGAAAGGCCGCGACAGCGACTTCATTTGCCGCATTCAACATCGCCGGAGCGCTGTTACCCGCCTCGGCTGCCTGGCGCGCCAGTCGCAGGCACGGGAATCGATCTTCGTCCGGGGCCTGGAAGTCCAGGCGCGCGACGGCAAACAGGTCCAGCGGCGGCACGCCCGAGTCGATTCGCTCCGGCCAGGCCAGCGCGTTGGCGATCGGCGTGCGCATGTCCGGGTTACCCAACTGGGCCAATACCGAACCATCGATGTAGTCGACCAGCGAATGAATCACGCTTTGTGGGTGGATCACTACTTCAACCTGGGACGGCTTGGCATCGAACAGCCAGCAGGCCTCGATCAGTTCAAGCCCTTTATTCATCATGCTGGCCGAATCGACCGAGATCTTGCGCCCCATGGACCAGTTAGGGTGGGCACAGGCCTGCTCGGGTGAAACATGCGCCAGCTCGGCCATGGGCGTCTGCCGGAACGGACCGCCAGAGGCGGTCAGCAGGATCCGGCGTACGCCGACCGGTTCCAGGCCACGGGCAAAATCCCGGGGCATGCATTGGAAAATCGCGTTGTGCTCACTGTCGATCGGCAGCAATACCGAGCCGCTTTTGCGCACGGCCTGCATGAACAAGGCGCCGGACATGACCAGCGCCTCCTTGTTGGCCAGGAGGATCTTCTTGCCGGCCTCGACGGCCGCCAGGGTCGGGCGCAGGCCTGCGGCGCCGACGATGGCCGCCATGACCGCATCGACCTCAGGGTCGGCAGCCACCTGGCACAACCCCTCCTCCCCCACCAGCACGCGAGTGGCAAGACCGGCAGCGCGCAGGTCATCCTGCAAGCCGCGGGCAGCAGCGGCCTCAGGCACCACGGCAAACCGCGGGGCGTGACGCACGCACAGCGCCAGCAGCTCGCTCAGGCGAGTGAAACCGCTCAAGGCGAAGACCTGGTAGCGCTCAGGGTGGCGGGCGATGACATCCAGGGTGCTCAGACCGATCGAGCCGGTCGCCCCGAGGACGGTAATCTGCTGAGGACGGCTCATGGTGCAGCCATCCACAACAGTACGGCAAATACCGGGATCGCCGCGGTCAGACTGTCGATGCGATCCAGCACGCCGCCATGCCCCGGCAGCAGGTTGCTGCTGTCCTTGATCCCGGACTGGCGCTTGAACATGCTTTCGGTGAGATCACCCACCACCGAGACGAACACGATCAGCGCGGCGCCGATCAGCCCCTTGAACAATTCAGCCACCGTCCAGTCGCGCACCAGGGCAACCAGGGTGGTGATCACCAGGCTCAGGGCAAGGCCGCCGTACACGCCTTCCCAGCTTTTGCCCGGGCTGACCTGCGGCGCCAGCTTGCGCTTGCCAAACGCACGTCCGGAGAAATAGGCACCGATATCCGCGCCCCAGACCAGCACCATCACCGCCATGATCAACCAGTTGCCCAGCGGGTACTGCTTGATCTGCACCAGGCCTTGCCAGGCCGGCAACAGGATCAACAGGCCGATCAGCAGCTTGCAGGCGTCGCTCGCCCAATGCTCACTGGAGCGCGGGTAGGTCAGCACCAGGTAGGTCGCCAGCGCCCACCAGAGCACCGAAGCCCCCAACACCCAGGGCGCCAGGCCGGGCAGGATGTACATGACGAACAGCATCAAGGCGACGACGGCGGCATAGCCGGCACGAAACGCTTGCGCAGCGAAACCGGCCAGGCGCGCCCATTCCCAGGCGCCCAGGGTTACGACCAGGCCGATGAACAGCGCAAAAGCGGAACCCTCCAGCAGAAAAAACCCACCCAGGGCAATCGGCAGCAGGATCAGCGCGGTGATGATTCGTTGTTTAAGCATTAAACCCGGGCTCCAGCCTCGACCTGCTCGCTCGTTTTACCGAAGCGGCGCTGGCGAGATGCGAAATCGGCCAGCGCATTGCGCATGGCATCGTGTTTGAAGTCCGGCCAGAACAGGTCGGAGAAGTACAACTCGGCGTAAGCCAGCTGCCACAGCAGGAAGTTACTGATGCGATGCTCGCCACCGGTACGGATGCACAAGTCCGGCAACGGCAGGTCGCCGGTGGCCAGGCAGGTTTGCAGCAGTTCCGGGGTAATGTCTTCCGGCCGCAGATGCCCGGCCTGGACTTCACGCGCCAGACGCTGTGCGGCTTGGGCGATATCCCACTGACCGCCGTAGTTGGCGGCGATCTGCAGGACGAAGCGATTGGCGCCGGCCGTCATGGCCTCGGCTTCACGCATGGCGGCCTGGAGCTCCGGGTGGAAGCGCGAGCGGTCGCCAATGATGCGCAAGCTGATGTTGTTGTCGTTGAGGCGCTTGGCCTCACGACGCAATGCCTTGAAGAACAGATCCATCAAGGCACTGACTTCATCGGCCGGGCGCTGCCAGTTCTCACTGGAGAACGCGAACAGGGTCAATACTTCGACCCCTGCCTCGGCGCACACCTCAATGACTGCACGCACCGCATCCACACCCGCTTTATGCCCGGCGACACCCGGCATAAAGCGTTTTTTCGCCCAGCGATTATTACCATCCATGATGATCGCGACATGGCGCGGCACCGCGGAAGGTGCAACCTGCTTGGTCTTTTCCATGAACACGCGACCCTTATACGGCCATCAGGTCTTTTTCTTTCTGCGCCAGGTTCGCGTCGATTTGAGCCACGTACTTCTTGGTCAGATCATCGATTTCGCCAGTTGCGCGACGCTCTTCGTCTTCGCTGATTTCCTTTTCCTTGACCAGATCCTTCAGCGAGCTGTTGGCATCGCGACGGATGTTGCGCACGGCAACGCGGGCATCTTCAGCTACATCACGCGCCTGCTTGGTGAAGCCCTTGCGGGTTTCCTCGGTCAGGGCCGGCATGGAGATCAGCAGCAACTCACCCAGGTTGGTCGGGTTCAGGTTCAGACCTGCACTGCCGATGGCCTTGTCGACGGCACCGAGCATGTTGCGCTCGAAGGCAACGACTTGCAGGGTACGGGCGTCCTTGACGGTGATGTTCGCCACTTGCTTGATCGGGGTATCGGCGCCGTAATACGGAACCATCACACCTTCCAGAATGCTTGGGTGCGCCTGGCCGGTACGGATCCGACCGAAGTTGTGCGCCAGCGATTCCACGGACTTCTGCATGCGCTCTTGAGCGTCTTTCTTGATTTCGTTGATCATTGTTGGCCTTCCTCGATCAGGGTCCCTTCAGCGCCACCATGTACGATGTTCAGCAGGGCGCCGGGCTTGTTCATGTTAAATACGCGCAGCGGCATCTTGTGGTCGCGGCACAGGCAAATGGCCGTCAGATCCATCACGCCCAGCTTGCGATCCAGTACTTCATCGTAGGTCAGATGATCGAACTTCTCGGCATGCGGGTCTTTGAATGGGTCAGCGGTGTAGACGCCATCGACCTTGGTTGCCTTGAGCACGACATCGGCATCGATTTCGATTGCACGCAGGCAAGCCGCCGAATCCGTGGTGAAGAACGGATTACCGGTGCCGGCCGCGAAAATCACCACGTCCTTGGAGTTCAGGTGGCGCATGGCCTTGCGGCGATCGTAGTGATCGGTCACGCCCACCATGGAAATGGCCGACATCACGATGGCCGAGATATTGGCACGTTCCAGCGCGTCGCGCATGGCCAGGGCGTTCATCACAGTGGCCAGCATGCCCATGTGGTCGCCTGTGACCCGGTCCATGCCGGCCTTGCTCAGCGCTTCGCCGCGGAACAGGTTGCCGCCGCCGATCACCAGGCCGACCTGGACGCCGATGCCGACCAACTGGCCGACTTCCAGCGCCATGCGATCCAGAACCTTCGGGTCGATCCCGAACTCTTCCGAGCCCATCAGGGCCTCGCCGCTAAGCTTGAGTAGAATGCGTTTATAGCGAGCCTGATAACCACTGCCCTGCTGAGCCATTGCGAATCTCTCCTGCGGCGTATTTTAAAAATTCTTTGCGAGCTGTTTTTCAGCTGGCGTTCACTCTAGCGTGACGCTGCTTCAGCGCCATCGGAACATGGCTTTGTAAGCCAGTTCCAAGTGGAAGCCAATTAAAAATTGGCAACCCATCTGAAAAGAGGCTGCGCGCGTGAGCGGGCAGCCTCTTCAGGGCGACAGTTAAAAAACCGTCTTATTGCTTGGCGGCAGCCAGTTGTGCGGCAACTTCTTCAGCGAAGTTGTCAACTGGCTTCTCGATGCCTTCGCCCACTTTGAAGTAGGTGAAGGAAACGATTTCAGCGCCGGCTTTCTTGGCCAGGGCACCTACGGTGACTTCCGGGTTCATCACGAAAGCTTGCTCAACCAGGCTGGCTTCGGCCAGGAACTTGGTGATACGGCCGGCAATCATCTTCTCGACGATTTCAGCTGGCTTGCCTTTCATCTTGTCTTCGTTCAAGGACAGGAAAACGCCCTTTTCACGCTCGATGGCTTCTGGCGAAACCTGCGATGGCAGCAGGAACTCAGGGTTGCTTGCCGCCACGTGCATGGCGATCTCTTTGGCCAGCTGAACATCGCCGCCCTTGAGAACAACAGCAACACCGATCTTGTTACCGTGCAGGTAAGTACCGACCACGTCACCTTCAACGCGAACCAGGCGACGGATGTTGACGTTTTCGCCAACTTTGGCCACCAGGGCTTCACGAGCCGATTCCTGAGCGGCGATCAGCGGAGCTGCGTCGGTCAGTTTTTCGTCGAATGCTTTTTCTACGCTGGCAGCAACGAAGTTCTTGAAGTCGTCTTGCAGTGCCAGGAAGTCGGTCTGCGAGTTCACTTCCAGCAGTACGGCGGACTTGTCGTCAGCCTTGATGGCGATGGCGCCTTCAGCGGCAACGTTGCCCGCTTTCTTGGCAGCCTTGATGGCGCCCGAAGCACGCATGTCATCAATGGCTTTCTCGATGTCGCCGCCGGCCTTGGTCAAGGCCTTTTTGCAGTCCATCATGCCTTCGCCAGTACGCTCGCGCAGTTCTTTGACCAACGCTGCAGTAATCTCTGCCATTTCAAAATTCCTCTTGGATAGGTTATCAACCATTCCACCCGATCGAACGGGCGTTCAATTCTTCCCGAACCACCCTTGTTAGCTGCCGCACGTTACAGATAGAGCAGTGGGCGCCGACAAATGGTTTTCGAGGTGGCAAAAAGGGGGCCAAGCCCCCTTTTTGCTTACTGAGTCAACGCCAGGGCGTCAATTACTCAGCTGCAGCCTGAGTTTCTTCAGCTGCGAACTCTACGGTGCCGCCGGCAACGTTGTTGCGACCACGGATAACAGCGTCAGCCATCGAACCCATGTACAGCTGGATAGCGCGGATTGCGTCATCGTTGCCTGGGATGATGTAGTCAACGCCTTCCGGGCTGCTGTTGGTATCGACTACGCCGATAACCGGGATGCCCAGCTTGTTGGCTTCGGTGATCGCGATGCGCTCGTGATCAACGTCGATAACGAACAGAGCGTCTGGCAGACCGCCCATGTCCTTGATACCACCCAGGGAACGATCCAGCTTTTCCAGGTCACGGGAGCGCATCAGCGCTTCTTTCTTGGTCAGCTTGGCGAAAGTACCGTCTTCGGCTTGTACTTCAAGGTCACGCAGACGCTTGATGGAAGCACGGATGGTCTTGAAGTTGGTCAGCATGCCGCCCAACCAGCGGTGATCGACGTACGGCGAACCGCAACGTGCTGCTTCTTCAGCAACGATCTTGCCAGCGGAACGCTTGGTGCCGACGAACAGAATCTTGTTTTTGCCCTGGGCCAGACGCTCTACGAAAGTCAGAGCTTCGTTGAACATTGGCAGGGTTTTTTCAAGGTTGATGATGTGAATCTTGTTACGCGCGCCGAAAATGTATTTACCCATTTTCGGGTTCCAGTAACGGGTCTGGTGACCGAAGTGCACACCGGCCTTCAGCATATCGCGCATGTTGACTTGGGACATGATAGTTCCTTAATAAGTCGGGTTTGGCCTCCACGTATCCCAATGACCAACCACCAGCATTTCGCTTGCGGCACCCAGGTCATCGTGTCGACACGTGTGTGGATTTAGGCTTTTCGGGGCATCCCCGGAAAGCGGCGCATTTTATACCACAAGGATGGAAAAAACGGAACCCGGATTCTCAAATCGAGGCGAACGCACATCGCCAGCCCTTGGAATCCGCCCAGAATGCACCATTCTATAAGGAGAAGCGATGCACTGAGCCGCGGATTTGCGCTGATCGTCTGTTAGAATCGCGTTTTTCAGGGCTGCGAAGATCGATCGCGCAACGCCCTTTTCGTCAAGAAAGCGCCATCGAGCGCAGAGAGAGCCTGTATGACCGTCACCCTCAAAACCCCCGAGGACATCGCAAAAATGCGCGTCGCCGGCAAACTGGCCGCCGATGTGCTGGAAATGATTGCTGAACATGTCAAACCGGGCGTTACCACCGATCAACTGAACCAGATTTGCCACGACTATATCGTCAACGAGCAGAAGGCCATCCCTGCCCCGCTGAACTACAAGGGCTATCCCAAGTCGATCTGCACCTCGATCAACCATGTGGTCTGCCACGGCATCCCGAACGACAAGCCGCTCAAGGATGGCGACACCCTGAACATCGACGTCACCGTGATCAAGGATGGCTACCACGGCGACACCAGCCGCATGTTCCACGTCGGCACCGTGCCGGTCTGGGCCGAGCGCCTGTCGCAAGTGACCCAGGAATGCATGTACAAGGCGATCGAGATCGTCAAGCCCGGCTGCCGCCTGGGCGACATCGGTGAAATCATCCAGAAGCACGCCGAGAAAAACGGTTTTTCGGTGGTTCGTGAGTTCTGCGGCCACGGCATCGGCAAGGTGTTCCATGAAGAGCCGCAGATCCTGCACTACGGCCGTGCTGGCACCGGCATGGAACTGAAGGCCGGCATGACCTTCACCATCGAGCCGATGATCAACCAGGGCAAGGCCGACACCAAGGTGCTGGGCGATGGCTGGACCGCGATCACCAAGGACCGCAAGCTGTCGGCACAGTGGGAACACACCCTGCTGGTGACCGAGACCGGTTACGAGATCTTCACCCTGCGCAGCGATGACACCATCCCCCGCGTTTCGGCCTGATCCGCTCACCGAACCCAGCCTATAGAAAGGAAAGCCAATCAATGCCGCAGGTGGATCCCGAACTCTTCGATCGTGGCCAGTTCCAGGCTGAACTGGCCCTGAAGGCCAGCCCGATCGCGGCCTTCAAGAAGGCGATCCGCCAGGCGCGCGAAGTGCTCGACGGACGCTTTCGCAGCGGCCGGGACATTCGCCGATTGATCGAGGACCGTGCCTGGTTCGTCGATAACCTCCTGCAAAAGGCCTGGGAGCAGTTCGACTGGAGTGAGGACGCCGACATCGCGCTGGTCGCGGTCGGCGGCTACGGTCGTGGCGAGCTGCACCCCTACTCCGACATCGACCTGTTGATCCTGCTCGACAGCGCCGACCACGAGGTTTTCCGCGATTCCATCGAGCGCTTCCTGACCCTGCTGTGGGACATCGGCCTGGAAGTCGGCCAGAGCGTTCGGTCGGTCGAGGAGTGCGCCATCGAAGCCCGCGCCGACCTGACAGTCGTCACCAACCTGATGGAAAGCCGCACCATCTGCGGCCCGGAGCACTTGCGCCAGCGCATGCTGGATGTCACCAGCACCGCGCACATGTGGCCGAGCAAGGACTTCTTCCTGGCCAAGCGCGCCGAGCAGAAAGCCCGTCACCACAAGTACAACGACACCGAATACAACCTGGAACCCAACGTCAAGGGCTCGCCCGGCGGCCTGCGGGATATCCAGACGATTCTGTGGGTGGCCCGTCGCGAGTACGGCACCTTGAACCTGCGGGCACTGGCCGGCGAAGGTTTCCTGGTCGAAAGCGAAAACGCCTTGCTGGCCTCCTCCCAGGAGTTCCTGTGGAAGGTCCGCTACGCCCTGCACATGCTCGCCGGGCGCGCCGAAGACCGCCTGCTGTTTGATCACCAGCGCACCATTGCCGGGCTGCTGGGCTTTGAAGGGGACGACGCCAAGCAGGCCGTCGAGAACTTCATGCAGCAGTATTTCCGCGTGGTCATGAGCATTGCCCAGCTCAGCGACCTGATCATCCAGCACTTCGAGGAAGTCATCCTCGCACCGGAGGATGCAGCGCCACCACAGCCGGTCAACTCGCGATTCCAGCTGCACGACGGCTACATCGAGGCGCGTAACGACAATGTGTTCCGCCGCACGCCGTTCGCCATGCTCGAGATCTTCGTGCTGATGGCCCAGCAACCGGAAATCAAGGGCGTGCGCGCCGACACCATTCGTCTGCTGCGCGAAAATCGCCACCTGATCGACGACAACTTCCGCAACGACATTCGCAACACCAGCCTGTTCATCGAGCTGTTCAAATGCAAGATCGGCATCCACCGCAACCTGCGCCGGATGAACCGCTACGGCATTCTCGGGCGTTATCTGCCGGAGTTCGGTTTCATCGTCGGGCAGATGCAGCACGACCTGTTCCACATCTACACGGTCGACGCCCACACCCTGAACCTGATCAAGCACCTGCGTAAGTTGCAGTACACGCAAGTGTCGGAAAAATTCCCGTTGGCCAGCAAGCTCATGGCCAAGCTGCCCAAGCCTGAACTGATCTACCTCGCCGGGCTGTATCACGACATCGGCAAGGGCCGGCATGGCGATCACTCGGAGATCGGCGCGGTGGACGCCGCCGCCTTCTGCCAACGCCATCAACTGCCGGTGTGGGACAGCCGCCTGATCGTCTGGCTGGTGCAAAACCATCTGGTGATGTCGACCACGGCCCAGCGCAAGGATTTGTCCGACCCGCAGGTGATCCATGATTTCGCCTTGGCCGTGGGCGATGAAACCCGCCTCGACTACCTGTACGTGCTGACGGTCGCCGACATCAACGCCACCAACCCGACCCTGTGGAATTCCTGGCGGGCCAGCCTGCTGCGCCAGCTCTACACCGAGACCAAGCGCGCCCTGCGTCGTGGCCTGGAAAACCCGGTGGACCGCGAAGAACAGATCCGCCAGACCCAGAGCGCCGCGCTGGACATCCTCGTGCGGGGCGGCACCGACCCGGACGACGTCGAGCAGTTGTGGGCGCAATTGGGTGACGACTATTTCCTGCGCCACACCGCCGGCGACGTCGCCTGGCACAGCGATGCGATCCTCCAGCAGCCGGCCGACGGCGGGCCGCTGGTGCTGATCAAGGAAACCACCCAACGCGAGTTCGAGGGCGGCACGCAGATCTTCATCTACGCACCGGACCAGCACGACTTCTTCGCCGTGACCGTGGCCGCGATGGACCAGCTCAACCTGAACATCCATGACGCCCGGGTCATCACCTCCAGCAGCCAGTTCACCCTCGACACCTACATTGTGCTCGACACCGACGGCGACTCGATCGGCGATAATCCGGCGCGGGTCAAGCAGATCCGTGACGGCCTGGCCGAAGCCCTGCGCAACCCGGACGACTACCCGACCATCATCCAGCGTCGGGTTCCGCGCCAGCTCAAGCATTTCGCCTTTGCGCCACAGGTGACGATCCACAATGACGCCCAGCGTCCGGTGACCGTCCTGGAACTGACCGCCCCTGACCGCCCTGGCCTGCTGGCACGGGTCGGCACGATTTTCCTGGAGTTCGACCTGTCGCTGCAAAACGCCAAGATCGCCACCCTCGGCGAGCGCGTGGAAGACGTGTTCTTCATTACCGACGCGAACAACCAGCCGTTGTCCGACCCGTTGTTGTGCAGTCGGTTACAAGACGCAATCGTCGAGCAGTTGAGTGTTAACCAGGAACCCGATATCAAGTTGTCGCGCATCAGTATCTGAATCAAAAAACCGCCCCCTGTAGGAGCTGGCTTGCCAGCGATGGACTAATAGGCGCCGCGTTTACCCTGTAAAAACGCGTCATCGTTAACGACCATCGCTGGCAAGCCAGCTCCTACAAAGGGCCGGCCAGCCGCCACACCGAACGAGATCTACCGATGAACAACGCCCTGACCCAGCTCCAGCCCTACCCGTTCGAAAAGCTCCGCGCCCTGCTCGGCAGCGTCACGCCCAACCCCGACAAGCGCCCTATCGCGCTGTCGATCGGCGAACCCAAGCACCGCTCGCCAAGCTTCGTCGCCGAGGCCCTGGCCAGCAACCTGGATCAGATGGCCGTGTACCCGACTACCCTCGGCATCCCGGCCCTGCGCGAAGCCATCGGCGCCTGGTGCGAGCGTCGCTTCGGCGTGCCGAACGGCTGGATCGACCCGGCGCGCAACGTGCTGCCGGTCAACGGTACCCGCGAAGCGCTGTTCGCCTTCACCCAGACCGTGGTCAATCGTGGCGACGACGCGCTGGTGGTCAGCCCCAACCCCTTCTATCAGATCTATGAAGGCGCTGCGTTCCTCGCCGGGGCCAAGCCGCACTACCTGCCGTGCCTGGACGAAAACGGCTTCAACCCGGATTTCGATGCCGTTTCCCCGGACATCTGGAAACGCTGCCAGATCCTGTTCCTGTGCTCGCCGGGTAATCCGACCGGCGCTCTGATTCCGGTCGAGACCCTGAAGAAGCTGATCGCCCTGGCTGACGAACACGACTTCGTGATCGCCGCGGACGAGTGCTACAGCGAACTGTATTTCGACGAACAGACCCCGCCGGCCGGGCTGCTCAGCGCCTGCGTGGAATTGGGTCGCAAGGACTTCAAGCGTTGCGTGGTCTTCCACAGCCTCTCCAAGCGCTCCAACCTGCCGGGCCTGCGTTCCGGCTTCGTGGCCGGTGACGCGGATATCCTCAAGGGCTTCCTGCTCTATCGCACCTACCACGGCTGCGCGATGCCGGTTCAAACCCAACTGGCCAGCGTCGCCGCGTGGAACGACGAAGTGCACGTACGCGCCAACCGTGCGCTGTATCGCGAAAAGTATGACGCCGTGCTGGAAATCCTCAGCCCGGTGCTGGACGTGCAACGCCCGGACGGCGGTTTTTACCTGTGGCCGAATGTGGCCGGTGACGACGCAGCCTTCTGCCGCGACCTGTTCGAGCAGGAGCATGTGACCGTGGTGCCGGGCTCCTACCTGTCGCGGGATGTCGATGGCGTCAATCCGGGTGCCGGCCGTGTGCGCATGGCGCTGGTTGCGCCGTTGGCCGAGTGTGTCGAGGCTGCGCAACGTATCCGCGACTTCATCCAGCGCCGCAAATAACCGCGGGGTTATTTCACCTGGCCGAGCTTGGCTTCACTCAGATCCAGCTCACCCAACACCTCACGCAACACGTCATCGCCGATCTGGTGATGACGACTGAGGCTGTACAGCTCCAGGCGCTGCGCCCGCAGCGCCTTCAAGCGCAAACGCCGCTCCAGCAAATCCATCTGGAACGCCAGTGCCTGGGCTTCGGCCGAGTCATTGAACACCTCCAGCTGATGCCGATATTCGGACATGATCCGCGCCTTGAGCTCTGCCGCCAGCGCCGCTTGAGCAGCGTCCTGTGGGTTGACCTCTTCGGTTTCGAGGGCATGGATCGCCGCTTCGGCGGTTTTGCGCCAGGCATCGCGCACTTCATTGCGGCGCTTGTCGTCCGGGCTTTTCTCGATGCCGCGCAGCAGCAACGGCAAGGCAATGCACGCGGCGATCAACGACAGCAGAATCACCCCGGCGGCGATGAAGATCAGCAGGTCGCGCTCGGGAAATGCGTCGCCCCCCATGAGCATCGGCACCGACAACACACCCGCCAGCGTCACCGCCCCGCGCACGCCACCGACGGTCAGCAACCAGCAGGAGCGCGCGCTCGGCACCCGGGTGATCTCATCCTTGCCACGCCAGCGCCGCAGCACAATGGACAGGCGCCAGATGCTTTGCACCCAGACGAACCGCAGCACCAGCAACACCAGGAAAATCGCCAGCACATCGATGCAGCGATAGAACAGCGTCGGCCACAACGAGGTTTCATGACTGGCCACGGCCTTGACGATGTCCGGCAACTGCAAGCCCAGCAGCAGGAAAATCAGGCCATTGAAGGCGAACTCGAGCAATGACCAGACGCTGCGATTGAGCAGCCGCGTGTTGGTCTGGCGCGGCAGCAGATCGAGCCAGCTCTGCATCATCCCCGCCGCGACCGCCGACAGGATGCCCGACGCCCCCACGCGCTCGGCCAGCACGTAAGCGGCAAACGGCAGCAACAACATGAAGACGACGTGGGTGGCCGGGTCATCCCAGCCACGGGCGATCATCCATGAGCGCAGGCGCCCCACCAACCAGCTCAATGCCACGCCGATGGCCAGGCCACCCACCGCCACCAAGACGAAGGTGACACTGGCGTTGGCCAGCGAGAACGCCCCGGTCACTGCCGCCACAAGGGCGAACTTGAACGTCACCAGACCCGAGGCATCGTTCATCAAGGCTTCGCCCTGCAGGATGTGCATCAAGGGCGTGGGCAAGCGATTCTGCGAGATCGCCGAGACCGCCACGGCGTCCGTGGGCGACAGCACTGCGGCCAAGGCAAAGGCTACCGGAAGCGGGATAGTCGGCAGCAACCAGTGAATGAAATACCCGGCGCCGACCACGGTAAACAGCACCAACCCCACCGCCAGAGTCAGGATCGGGCCACGTAGTTGCCAGAATTCACGCTTGGGCATGCGCCAACCG
This sequence comes from Pseudomonas sp. YuFO8, assembly GCF_035065025.1. Taxonomy (NCBI): domain Bacteria; kingdom Pseudomonadati; phylum Pseudomonadota; class Gammaproteobacteria; order Pseudomonadales; family Pseudomonadaceae; genus Pseudomonas; species Pseudomonas sp. YuFO8. The sequence goes on from NZ_JAXDEQ010000011.1 coordinate 176,345, forward strand.
TCGGAAAACAACAAAGGCGGCAGGAACAGGAACAGAAACAATTCAGGGTCCAACGCCACATGCAGGCCGAGGGTCGGCCAGGCCAGCAAGGCGCCCGCGGCAATTTGTACCAACGGCAGTGGCAGGGGGATTACCCGCCCGAGCAAGCGCGAAACGCCTACCAGCATCAACAGGATCAGGACGGTGTAGGCGGTTTGCATAAAACGGAAATCTCAGACGATCGACAGCGTTGAACTGCCATATTAGCCGCTTAGGATACGTCTGACCGTTGTACCTATGTCGCAGCCCCCGTGTGGGAGCCAGCCTGCTGGCGATGGCGGCGCCAAATTCAATACTGATGCCGACAGATCCGACGCTATCGCCAGCAGGCTGGCTCCCACAGGTTTTGCAGTGGGAAATCGACCTCAAGCGCCGCGAAACCGTCCGGCCATGGCATAATCCGACACCTTTTATTTCCGACACCTGTAAAGGGGGCGATTCCTTGACCGTTTCAAGTAAAACGTTGCACCTTTTCGGCATCAAGGCCTGCGACACCATGAAAAAGGCGCGCACCTGGCTCGATGAACACGCTGTCAGCTATGACTTCCATGATTACAAAGCGGTCGGTATCGACCGTGAACACCTGACCCAATGGTGCAACGAGCACGGCTGGGAAGTGGTGTTGAACCGTGCAGGCACGACCTTTCGCAAGCTCGACGACGAACGCAAAGCCGATCTCGACCAGCCGAAAGCCATCGAACTGATGCTCGCACAACCTTCGATGATCAAGCGCCCGGTGCTCGATCTCGGTGACCGAACCCTGATTGGCTTCAAGCCAGATATCTACGCGGCCGCGCTCAAGTAAGCAGCCCGTTCCAATTTGTTAGAGGTATCAACATGTCCACTACCCTGTTCAGCCTGGCCTTTGGTGTCGGCACTCAAAACCGTCAAGGTGCGTGGCTGGAAGTGTTCTACGCACAGCCACTGCTCAACCCTTCGGCCGAACTGGTCGCTGCCATCGCGCCGATCCTGGGCTACAGCGAAGGCAACCAGGCCATCACCTTCACCACCGCGCAAGCTTCGCAGCTGGCTGAAGCGGTGAAAGGCGTCGACGCTGCCCAGGCCGCCCTGCTGACCCGTCTGGCAGAGAGCCACAAGCCGCTGGTCGCCACCATCCTGGCTGAAGACGCACAACTGACCTCCACGCCTGAGGCCTACCTCAAGCTGCACCTGCTGTCCCATCGCCTGGTCAAGCCCCACGGCCTGAACCTGGCGGGCGTGTTCCCGCTGCTGCCGAACGTCGCCTGGACCAGCCAGGGCGCGATTGACCTGGCCGAACTGGCTGAGCACCAACTCGAAGCCCGCCTGCGCGGCGAGCTGCTGGAAGTGTTCTCGGTGGACAAGTTCCCGAAAATGACCGACTACGTGGTACCGGCCGGCGTGCGTATCGCTGACGCCGCGCGCCTGCGCCTGGGCGCCTACGTGGGCGAAGGCACCACCGTGATGCACGAAGGCTTCATCAACTTCAACGCCGGCACCGAAGGCCCGGGCATGATCGAAGGCCGCGTTTCCGCTGGCGTATTCGTCGGCAAGGGCTCGGACCTGGGCGGCGGTTGCTCGACCATGGGCACCCTGTCTGGCGGCGGCAACATCGTGATCAAGGTGGGCGAAGGCTGCCTGATCGGCGCCAACGCCGGTATCGGCATCCCGTTGGGCGATCGCAACACCGTTGAGTCGGGCCTGTACGTGACCGCCGGTACCAAAGTGGCGCTGCTGGACGAGAACAACAAGCTGGTCAAGGTCGTGAAGGCCCGGGAACTGGCCGGCCAGGCCGACCTGCTGTTCCGCCGCAATTCGGAAACCGGTGCCGTGGAATGCAAAACCCACAAATCGGCCATCGAACTGAACGAAGCGCTGCACGCTCACAACTAAGCCTGTGGGAGCGAGCCTGCTCGCGATGGCGTCCTCGAAACCGCCATCGTGAGCAGAATCGAACCCATAATGGTCAGGCGTACACCCCGCCCATGTTCACCAGGGCCCGATAGCATGATGATTCTCTCTCCCTGGCGTGCCGACTTTCCGGCCATCGCCGCCCTGCAACGGCAAGGCCAGACCTATCTGGACAACGCCGCCACCACGCAAAAACCGCAAGCCCTGCTCGATGCCCTGGCGCATTACTACGCCAACGGCGCGGCCAACGTGCATCGGGCGCAACACCTGCCCGGCGCCCATGCCACCCAGGCGTTCGAGGACAGTCGGCGCAAAACCGCCCATTGGCTGAATGCCGGCGACAGCGGTCAAATTGTCTTTACCCACGGCGCGACTAGCGCGCTGAACCTCCTGGCCTATGGCCTGGAACCTCTTTTCAATCCAGGCGACGAGATTGTCATCAGCGCCCTGGAACACCACGCCAACCTGCTGCCGTGGCAGCAACTGGCGCACCGTCGCGACCTGAAGCTGGTGATCCTGCCGCTGGATGCCGACGGTGTGATCGACCTTGAAGCCGCCGCACCCATGATCGGCCCTCGCACACGCCTGCTGGCCGTCAGCCAGTTGTCCAACGTCATCGGCGCCTGGCAACCTTTACCTGCGCTGCTGGCGCTGGCCAAGGCACACAACGCCTTGACCGTGATCGACGGCGCCCAGGGCGTGGTCCATGGCCGCCATGACGTGCAGGCGCTGGGCTGCGACTTCTACGTGTTTTCCAGTCACAAGCTCTACGGCCCCGATGGCCTGGGCGTGCTGTTCGGGCGCAATGAGGCGCTCAAGCAACTGCGCCATTGGCAGTTCGGCGGCGAAATGGTGCTGGACGCGGATTACCTCAGCGCGCGCTTTCGCCCTGCCCCGCTGGGTTTCGAGGCCGGAACGCCGCCGATTTCCAGTGTCATCGGGCTGGGGGCAACCCTGGATTACCTCGCCGGCCTCGACCAGGACGCGGTCTCGGCCCATGAAGCGGCGCTGCATGCCTGTCTGTTGAAAGGCCTTGAGTCACGCAACGGCATCCGGTTGCTGGGCAAACCGCAGGTAGCACTGGCCAGTTTTACCGTCGAAGGTGTGCATAACTCGGATCTGGCGCACTTGCTGACCGAGCAGGGCATCGCCGTGCGCGCCGGTCATCACTGCGCCATGCCATTGCTCAAAAGTCTTGAGCTGTCCGGGGCGATTCGGGTGTCGTTGGCGTTGTACAACGATTCCGAGGATCTTCAACGGTTCTTTGAAGCGCTGGACCAGGCGCTGGAGTTGCTGCGATGAGCTTGCCCGCCGATGCCGTGACTGCACTCGCAACTTTTCAGGCTGCCGCTGGCTGGGAACAGCGTGCGCGTTTGCTGATGCAATGGGGCGAGCGTCTGCCCGCCCTGAGCGATGCGCAGATGTGCGACGCCAACCGGGTGCACGGCTGTGAAAGCCAGGTGTGGCTGGTGGGCGAGTTGCAGGGCGGTCATTGGCAGTTCAGCGCCAACAGCGATGCGCGGTTGATTCGCGGGTTGGTGGCATTGCTGCTGGCGCGGGTCAACGGCTTGTCTGCGGTTGAGCTGCGGCAGGTGGATTTGCCGGAGTGGTTCAATCAGTTGGGACTGGGGCGGCAGTTGTCGCAGTCGCGCAGTAACGGCTTGAATGCTGTTCTCCAGCGGATGCGGAGCCTAAGCGACGTGTAGGAGCTGCCGCAGGCTGCGATCTGTTGATCTTGATTTTCAAGATCAACAGATCGCAG